>NZ_NGPY01000059.1:0-678 GCF_002254085.1 Limosilactobacillus reuteri
TGACGTGTACCCTTAAAGTTGGAACCTGTATGTTCTTGCTTTAAAATTGAATAAATATTTTTCTAGGCAACTAGATTCTGCTCATATTGAAGTGGAGTTTGGTTGCCTAGTTTTGTCTGAATACGGCGTTCGTTATAAAAGTGAATCCATTCATTAATTGCTTGGCTTAATTCTTCTTGATTGCGATAACTGGTATCAGGACCAATTTCTGCTTTCAGTTTACTAAAGACTGTTTCACAGGCAGCGTTATCCAGACAGGTTGCTCGATGCGACATGCTTTGCCTAATGTTTCCCTGGCGAAGTAGTTTGCGCCAAGCACGATGTTGATAGTGCCAGCCTTGATCAGTATGTAAAGTTAATTGGTATCCTGTATGAGGTAACTGCTTAAGTAATTGCCGGAGTGGATCTAATGCGAATTGAAGATTTGGATGTTGACTGATTGACCAAGTGAGAAGCTGGTTAGTTGCCAAGTCCTTAATAATTTCTAAGTACACTTTTCGCCCATCATGAGCCTTTAATTCTGTAATGTCACAAACCATTTTCTGATATTTACGGTTACTCATAAAACGCCGATTTAGCTTATTCTTAGCTTTCTTGCCATTTGGTCCCTTAGAGGAATCATACTTACGGACTCGCCGATTATATTTGATACATTTAAGTCCCATTTCATGCATTAAG
>NZ_NGPY01000060.1:0-640 GCF_002254085.1 Limosilactobacillus reuteri
CGTCGTAGTTGTGGCGGTTGTCGAGGTGCGTGTGGACTACGTGGTTGGTGCGTTTGTTGTCGCGCTCGTTGGCGTGCTTGTTGACGCACTTGTTGATGCACTAGTTGAGGCGCTTGTTGACGCACTAGTTGAGGCACTTACTGAGGCACTCGTTGATGCACTCGTTGTTGCGCTCGTTGACGCACTTGTTGATGCACTAGTTGAGGCGCTCGTCGATGCACTCGTTGACGCACTTGTTGACGCGCTCATTGAAGCGCTGGTTGATGCGCTTGTTGAAGCGCTCGTTGACGCACTTGTTGATGCACTTACTGAGGCGCTCGTCGATGCACTCGTTGCTGCGCTTGTTGACGCACTTGTTGAGGCGCTGGTTGAAGCGCTTGTTGATGCACTGGTTGAAGCGCTCGTTGACGCACTTGTTAATGCACTCGTTGAAGCACTTACTGACGCACTTACTGAGGCACTCGTTGACGCACTTGTTGAGGCGCTCGTTGACGCCCTTGTTGATGCACTTACTGAGGCGCTCGTCGATGCACTTCCTGAGGCCGTCGTTTATACACATCTGGCGCCGCCGGCGCATTCGCCGGTACATGCTCCGGGTGGCGCCCACTCACCATAGAAGCACGACGCTCGGCTGCTCACC
>NZ_NGPY01000061.1:0-603 GCF_002254085.1 Limosilactobacillus reuteri
CAGTTACTTTGGGTGGATTGAGTAATGGTCCTTTACCAAATCTTGCATAAATTCCCACCCAAATTTGGAAATCATATTCAGCAATCCCGTATTTATGCCTAACTGATGCTAAAGTAACATTACCGTTAGCATATTCTTCAACAGCTTTAAGTTTAGTTTTAACGCTAATTTTGGTCATATAAAATACCCCCAGAGTTGATTTCCAACTCTGGAGGTACACGTCAGGGTAGGCCTCTTTTTTATTTTAAATCGTCGTTTGTAAAATTAAGTTAGAAAAAATAAAAAGCCATTTGTGATAGACTTTTGAATATCCCTAATCAAAAGAAAGGCAATCACAAATGACCTATAAACATCTTACCACACGTGAATTAACTCTCATAGCTGATTTTTGGTATCAAGGTACTAAAGCTTATCGGGCTGCTAAATTACTTCAGCGTAGTCAAGAAACCATCTATCGTGTTTATCGTTTCCTCAACGACGGTAAAACCATCGACCAATATCTTCAGACTTATCAGCGACATAAGCGTCGTTGTGGTCGGAAGCAGACCCAACTGCCAACTATCGAAGTTAACTATATCCATGCGCAAATCAAGGCAGGTTGGA
>NZ_NGPY01000062.1:0-592 GCF_002254085.1 Limosilactobacillus reuteri
AGCGCGTCAACGAGTGGTTGATCGAGTGCAGCAACAAGTAGGTCAACTAGCGCGTCAACTAGTGGCGCAACCAGTGCGTCAACGAGTGCGGCAGCAAGTGCCTCGACCAGGGCGTCAACGAGCGCCTCAACTAGCGCCTCGACGAGCGCAACAACGAGTGCGTCAACCAGTGCATCAACAAGTGCGTCAACGAGCGCCTCAGTAAGTGCATCAACAAGTGCGTCAACGAGTGCCTCGACGAGCGCAAGCACGAGCGCGTCAACCAGTGCGTCAACGAGCGCGTCAACGAGTGCATCAACGAGTGCGTCAACAAGCGCCTCAACTAGTGCATCAACGAGTGCCTCAACCAGCGCCTCGACTAGTGCGTCAACGAGCGCGTCAACGAGTGCGTCAGTAAGTGCATCGACGAGCGCTTCAATGAGCGCCTCAGTAAGTGCATCAACGAGCGCATCACCTAGTGCATCAACAAGTGCGCCAACAAGCGCATCAACGAGTGCATCGACGCGCTCCTCAGTAAGTGCATCAACCAGTACATCACCCAGCCCCACAACCACTCTCTCACCCCACGCGACCACCCACACCTCCACAAGCA
>NZ_NGPY01000063.1:0-564 GCF_002254085.1 Limosilactobacillus reuteri
CGTCACCGAGTACAGCAGCAGGCGCAGCGTCGAGTGCATGACCGACTGCATCAACGAGTGCTTCAACTAGCGCGTCAACTAGTGCATCAACGAGTGCATCAACCAGCGCCTCGACTAGTGCGTCAACGAGCGCTTCAACGAGCGCCTCAACGAGTGCATCAACAAGTGCGTCAACGAGCGCGTCAACAAGCGCGTCAACCAGCGCATCAACGAGTGCGTCAACGAGCGCCTCGACAAGCGCAAGCACGAGTGCCTCAGTAAGTGCGTCAACTAGTGCGTCAACCAGCGCCTCGACTAGTGCGTCAACAAGTGCGTCAACGAGTGCCTCAGTAAGTGCCTCAACTAGCGCCTCAACTAGTGCATCAACGAGTGCCTCAACCAGCGCCTCGACTAGTGCGTCAACGAGCGCGTCAACAAGTGCGTCAACAAGCGCATCAACGAGCGCTTCAACGAGCGCCTCAACAAGCGCATCCACGAGTGCCTCAGCAAGTGCGTCAACAAGTGCGTCAACGAGCGCCTCAACAAGTGCGTCAACAAGTGCGTCGACGAGCGCCTCAACAAGTG
>NZ_NGPY01000064.1:0-555 GCF_002254085.1 Limosilactobacillus reuteri
TGCGCCCGGCATGGGTATTAGCTAGGCGGTGAAAGTCCGCTATGGGCCGTAGTAGTCGGAACCATGAGCTGAGGACAAGGGTGTCCGTCGTGAGACGGAATCTGAAGGAAGTCTAAGGCAAAATACTGCACCGATGAACAAGAAGTAGCTATAAGGCTGAGGGTAACTGGATAAGGTTGCAAACCAAACTGAAGTCCAATACTACTCGAAGTTACTCTTAGTAAAGCTAACGGTGACATGGTATGAAAGTTAATATCCTTACCCGGGGAGATCTGGCCTACACGTTTCCGACAAGAGGAATAAGTTTAATTTCCACAGAAACAAGCGGTGCAGTGATGCAGTGTTGAGTAAGCCAGAAGTCAGCCGAGGTCATAGTAGTTTGAATAATCAGATGAAGGACTGAACGACAATAACTTGTAACTTATATCGGAGGTGTAATCAGGTGCGACAATCGCAGAAAACAGAACAACAAGCTGACCGCTTGTCGAGGATAGGTTTGGAAAACCGAAAGTACACAAGGGCGCGTAGTACCGGTTATGGTGAAGGTAAAGGTAT
>NZ_NGPY01000065.1:0-524 GCF_002254085.1 Limosilactobacillus reuteri
TAGTCTGTTTATTTCCGTCGCCAGGTGTATATGTTGATAATGGACTGTGTCGTCTTAATTGTTTGTTGTCTATTATTATATTAGTGAGTTTTGGAACTATTAGACCCTGGTGCAGATCTTACTTTAATTGGTAAGTCTGCGTATGCATTGCGCATTGCCGGACTAGTAGACTTTTTTGATTTCAAATTGTTCTTAGCACCTTCATAATCGCCATTTTCATATGCTTTTTGGGCATCCATATAGCTTTGTAAATCATCAGCAATTGCTGATGATTTACAAAGCTATATGGATGCCCAAAAAGCATATGAAAATGGCGATTATGAAGGTGCTAAGAACAATTTGAAATCAAAAAAGTCTACTAGTCCGGCAATGCGCAATGCATACGCAGACTTACCAATTAAAGTAAGATCTGCACCAGGGTCTAATAGTTCCAAAACTCACTAATATAATAATAGACAACAAACAATTAAGACGACACAGTCCATTATCAACATATACACCTGGCGACGGAAATAAACAGACTA
>NZ_NGPY01000066.1:0-103381 GCF_002254085.1 Limosilactobacillus reuteri
AAGCGGTGGCAAAGTAGACAGAGCATTTTGGCTTGAGCAAAGCGAAAGCCAGCGCCTTGAGACGCCGGCTTTTATTATCGGCTTATAGCCGATGTGCAAACCACCCGTTTGACGGGTGGTTATGATTAGTAAACGTGATGACGCAGTCGCTCGCAAAATTCTATTTAAATTCAGAATATTGCAGTTGTTAGTCACTCTCATCCTAATCATATTAATGACTTTTATCAGAAAAGAAAAAGGCAATCCTCTCAGCCTGGAACTAAGATAATTGCCATTGCAGCGATACATCGCCTTCTCAGAACGATTTATCATCTTGTAAAATACAATCAAGCTTATAATTATCAACTAGCTAAAGCATAATTTAGGATTGATTCTTATCATCATTTTACAACCCATGAAAAATAAGTCTAGTTCATGAGCTTATTTGTTGTACTTTAAATTCCTTCATTAAGCTACTTTAACTATCTAAATAGTTTTTTCTTAAATTAAGTTCAAAGAAAAAGCTTAATATAATTGACTATTCGTAGAAAACAATGAAACTGGAAAGATTCTTCCGGTTTCTTTTTATTTTGGAAACATTTCTTTTCGTAGAGAAGCATAGATTGGCTGACCGCCAAGTAAATTGCTAGTGATGTAGGCAATAAACGTTAAAATTGTCATTGGCAAAATTTGGTCGACCGAGCCAACCATCTCTGTTAATAACGTGATTGCAGTAAAAGGTGCTTCTTCGATTGCTCCGAAGTAAGCTGCCATTGAGATAACTACAAAATTTAGGTAACACTGTGCAGGAATAATATTTTGATGAATCATAACTACGCCTGCAATAGCACCGATTAATGCTCCTAAAACGAGAATTGGCATAAAAATACCGCCGGGAACAGAAGCACCGTAACTAATCATTGAAAAACAAAAACGAATAATGAAGAAGGTTACGAAAAGCCCTAATAGACTGGTGAGATTACTATTTTGATCAAGACCAGCGACATAAGCGATGAAATCATGACTTCCACCTAAGATTCGGGCATTCCACAATCCGATTGGAATTACGAGTAGTAATGGAACCGCGCTATGGTAAATCTGTGGTAATTTAATTTTGCTGTACCACCATCGTAGGTTTAAGAGTGTGTATTGGTAGCCAAAAGAAAGAAATCCAATTAAAATACCAAGGAGAAGTAGCCAGCTATAACTATCTTTAGGCATGTTCGCGTGAACCGGAATATAGAGACAGGGCCGGACACCAAAGAATAGAATAGTTACAAAATCTGATGTAATTGCTGCGGCAAGAGCGGTGATGCAACCTTGGGGATGAAAATCAAAGGTGATCTCTTCTAGAAGAAAGATAACCCCAGCTAACGGAGCACTAAATGCGGCCGAAAGCCCTGCGGCAACACCGCATTCGAGAAGGAACCGTTTTTCTTTTTCACTTATATTAAGTTTTTCCCCAAACAATTGACCGATACAAGCACCCATCTGGATACAGGGACCTTCACGGCCGAGGAAAAGGCCTGGGCAAATTGCTAATAGACCCCCGACAAATTTACGCCATAAAACGCTCCAAGCATTCATTTTGTGTTCATTTAACAATATTGCTTCGATTTGCGGTACCCCAGAGCCAACTAAGTCTAGTAAAGATGATTTAAGAATTTTACTGAGAATAAAAATAATTAAGATTGTAGCTGCAATATAAGGAATGAGTAATTGGGGGTGGTGCGCCATTGTGGGATAAATGACCATCAACCCTTTTAGTGTATGATCAATAATCCAACGGAAGATACTTACGAGGAAGCCGGTCACAGCGCCGACAACGATTGCTTTTCCAATTAATGAAATGAAAGCCATGGACATCGGTGTTGATAATACATCGCGGGCACGCTTAATGTTAGACTGACTGGTTGGCATGGCAATTCCTCCTTTTAAAAATTTAAGAATTGTTTATCTTGTATTATACACGCCTCTCAATAATATTTCGTGTTGATATGGTAAAATCAAAACTATATATGCATTGCACAGTAAGTAAAAAATGGAGGAAAAGAAATGGAATTTATTGCAGTGTTGGCGGGGTTATTGCTTGCAACACAGATCGTAGCACACTTATGTCGTCGAATTGAGATTCCAGAAGTGATTGGACAAATCCTGGTTGGAATTATTGCGGGGCCCGCTATTTTAGATTGGGTTCATTTAAATTCAATGATGAATGAATTTCAGGAAATCGGGGTTATTATCTTGATGTTCATCGCTGGGCTGGAAAGTGATCTTTCTTTATTGAAAAAATATTTAAAACCAGCGGTTGTTGTAGCACTTTTGGGGGTAATTACTCCTATTGTAATTATGGGGCCAGTAAGTTATATGTTTGGCTTTACTAAACTTGAATCACTGTTTATCGGTGTTATTTTTGCAACAACATCTGTTAGTATTTCAGTTGCGGTATTACGTGAATTTAATCGCCTAAATAGCCGAGAAGGTGCAACAGTGCTTGGAGCAGCAGTTGCTGATGATATTATTGGTGTTATCTTATTAAGTGTGATGATTAGTGTAATTAATGGAAGCAACAATAGTGGCCACGGTAATGGGCAGTCTTTAGGAATTATTCTCTTGATGCAATTAGTATTCTTTGGTGGGACTTACCTTTTAATTCGTTGGTTAGCACCTTACTTGATTCATATGAGTGATCGTCTCTTAACAGTTGCTTCAACATCGGTAATGGCGATGATTATCTGTTTGGGTATGGCCGCAATTGCTGATTATGTTGGGTTAAGTGGGGCGGTAGGCTCATTCTTTGCCGGAATTGCAGTGGCTAATACAAAGCATAAAGAAGTTGTTGACCGGAGTTTTATTCCGATTGGGTACGCAATGTTTATTCCGCTATTCTTTGTCAGCGTAGGGTTGAACATGCGCTTTGACAATATTGGTGAATCGTTTGTCTTTGTTATTGTGATGACAATTCTTGCATGCTTAACAAAACTACTTGGATGTGGAGCGGGTGCTAAGTTATCTGGCTTTAGTATGCCAAGTTCTTATGTTGTTGGTAGCGGAATGATTGCCCGTGGTGAAATGGGATTGATTACAGCTCAAATTGGTTACGAAGCTCATCTTCTTTCACCAATGTATTATTCAGATGTAATCACCGTGATTATTATCGCAACTGTATTAGCGCCATTTATCTTAAAAAACGCATTAAAACGGTCAGCCAATAAAATTGAGTAAAGGGGACTTTTGATGGAAAATCATGAACGAGAAACGGAGCAAGCACGGGTCAATAATGTTGAGAAACAAATTGACCAACAAGTAGCTGCAACCACTAAAGCTGTTGAAGATGCCCATCGTGAAACACGAGCAGTTGAACGTAATTATAGTGAAAATGCGTCTATTAACCGTTATGAAGTTGATGATATTGCCGAATCTCGGTCAATGATTGAACAACAGCGACAACTAGTTTCACGAGCAGCAGAAAGCGAATCAATCTTAAAGCACCAGTTAAGAACTTTGAAAAACTTAAAAGGGTCACCGTACTTTGGACGGATTGATATTCAAGATCCTGGTGCAGATAAGAGCGAAACGCTATACATCGGTACTTCATCTTTAATGAATGAAGATAAAACAGACTTTTTAATTTACGACTGGCGAGCACCGATTTCTGGAGTTTACTATAATGGTACCCTTGGGAAAGTAAATTATGAAACGCCAGCTGGAATGCAAACTACAGAATTAAAAAAGAAACGGCAATTTACGATTAAGGATGGTAAGATCACTAACATGTTTGATACTAATGAAACTGTTGGTGATGAAGTCTTACAAGCGGCTCTTGGAAAACAAAATGACCAGTATATGCATAATATTGTGGCAACAATTCAAAAAGAGCAAAATGATATTATCCGGGATACGCATAGTGATCTTTTGTTAGTCCAAGGAGTAGCTGGCTCAGGAAAGACTTCAGCGATTCTTCAACGAATTGCATACTTGCTTTATCATAGTCGAACAGAATTGAATGCTGACCAGATTGTCCTTTTTAGTCCCAATAATTTATTCAGCCACTATATTTCTGAAGTTTTGCCAAGTCTTGGTGAAAGAAATATGCGGCAAGTAACATTAGAGGGATTTATCCGACGGCGTTTTGAAGGCCTGCAAGTAGAAACATTGTTTGACCGCTATGAAGAACGACAAAAACCTGAAAATGATTCGCATGTTGTTGCCGACTTTATTGAAAGTGAATCTTTTATGACATCGATTGCACGTTACGTTGAAAAAATGACAATTGATGATTTGCAATTTGCTGATATTCGCTTTAATGGTCAAGTTTTCTTTTCAGCTGACCACGTCAAAGATCTTTACAAAGAATTACCATTGACGATGGCTCCTGCTGATAAGTTAGTCCAATTAAAAAATAAGTTAATTCGTGAATTGCAGCGGCGGGTTAAAGATGAAGCTAAAAAGGACTGGGTAGCTAAAGAACTGGATTCACTTAATTTACAACAATTGCACAACCTTTATGGTAAGAAAACAATTGATGACTTTAAGGATGAAGATGAGCAATATGCTTACCTTTCGCAGCGCTTAGCTAAACGACGCTTACGTGTGATTGCAGATGCGATCTATAATAATTACTTTCTCGATTTTTATAATCAATATAATAAGTTTTTGCATCAAGTTGAGGTACCTAAGACAATTAGTCAGCGGGAATGGGCAACAATGATTCTTGCTTTTCAAGATGAGATTGAATATCATCGGCTGGAATTAATGCATGCTGCCCCTTTGATGTATCTGCGTGATTTGATTTCCGGGACAGGGCAAAATCGTTCTTTTCAATATGTATTTATTGATGAGATGCAAGATTATTCAATAGCGATGTTAATCTACTTAAAACACGCCTTCCCCCAAGCTAAGTTTACGGTCCTCGGTGATAGTGAACAGGCTCTTTTTAAGCCATTGCAGTTACCGGAGGAGTTATTGAACAAACTTAGTGAGGTATTAAAGGCTAAGCGACCTAATTTAATTGCTTTACGGCGGAGTTATCGTTCCACGACGGAGATTACTAATTTTGCGAAGGCCTTGTTGCCGGATGGAGATAGGATAATTTCTTTCACTCGCCATGGAAAGAAACCACGCTTGTTAGTCCGTTATTCTGATAAAGAGAGTCAGCAAAGCTTGTTAGATGAGACGCTTAAATTAGCTGACGAATATGAAACTGTAGCGATCTTAACCAAGAATCAAGAGCAAGCCGCTGTTATTTATCAATTACTTCGCCGGCAAAAGGTTGAAAATATTCATCTCTTAGATAAGGATGCAAGTGAATTGCCAAAGGGGATCTTAATTCTCCCAATTTACTTAGCAAAGGGGCTTGAATTCGATGCTGTCCTTGCTGCGGATGTCTCTGCTAAAAACCTAGCTAATACTGATGAAGTCGGTATGATCTATACAATGGCATCACGGGCAATGCATGAACTGGTCCTTTTAAGCAACGGTTCAGTTAGCGACGCAATTAACGAGAAAGCTGAGCGTCTTTTAACGATTGAATATCAATTGCCAAATAAAAATTAAATTTTCTTATTGGCTAAAAACGCTTTCAAGAAGTGTCGACTTATGATAATCTAATGGAGTAGATATAGAAAAAGGAGATGCTTCGCCATGGTTAAAGACGAATACACACTTGTACTAGTAAAGCCTGATGGGGTAAAGACTCGTCATATTGGAGATATTATTACCCGTATTGAACGGAAAGGATATAATATTGAAGCTCTTAAGATGATTGACCCATCAGAAGAAAAGCTTCGTCAGCATTATTTTGATAAAGTTGACAAACCATTCTTCCCTGAATTGTTAGAATACATGACAGAAGGACCAATTGTAGGAATTGTCGTCTCTGGTACTAATGTAATTCAAGCAATTCATAATATGGCAGGAGCTACTAACCCTGGTGAAGCTGAATGGGGAACAATTCGTGGTGACTACGGTCGTGAATGGCCTGATGGTAACTTGCGAAATATCATTCATACATCTGATAATGTTGATAGTGCTACTCGCGAGATTGGTATTTGGTTCCCAGAATTTGATATTAAAGATAAGCAGTAGAGTTAAAGAAGCTGAAAGAAAAAACAAAAATTTTCTTTCAGCTTCTTTAATTTATTCATCACTTGCCCTTTGTTGGCGTTTAATTTTTCGTTGTACTGCCAAGGTATTGCGTTCCCAAAAGACCCCGTCAGTGTAGCCTTGGATGCTAGGATCATCTTTTATTTGATTAAGTCGGTACTGTCCCCATGCACAATATAGAAGACTTTGCTCGATTCCAAGATAACGGCGGTTAAGTTTAGCGGCAGTCACTAAACTCGAACCGGAACCAGCAAAAGGATCAAAAATGAAGTCATTAGGATTAGAACTGGCAAGGATAATTTTTGCCAGCAATTTCTCGGGCTTTTGCGTAGGGTGACCAGTATTTTCTGGCATTGACCAATACGGAATTGAAATGTCATCCCAAAAATTAGAAGGCATCGTATCCCGAAAGTTACCATTTTTAGTAGCTTGCCAGTCTTTAGCTACCCCATCTTGACGATAAGGAGCTACCACCTGTCGTCGTTGCTTAACTTGGTCGACGTTAAAGGTATAGTCACTCGGGTTAGCAGTCAAGAACCAAATATCCTCCATCCCGTTTTTCCAATTTTTCTGTGAGCCGCGTCCTTTTTCCCGTTGCCAAGTAATCCGATTTTGAATTGTAAAATTTTTTTCGAGGATCGGCGCAAGTGCCATGCTAGTTGCCCAATCAGAAAAGACATAGATACTAGCATTTTCTTTTAGTAATGGCTTTAAGAGATCAATCCACTTTTGCGTGTAAGTCTGATATTGGCTCGTAGACATCTTTTTGAAGTTTAAACCATCATATTGTTTGTTAAGATTATAGGGAGGGTCAATAAGGGCAAGATCAACCTGGTGTGGTGCTAGTTGAGTCATTACTTTGAAGGAATCACCGTTGATAATCTTGTTGGATATTGTCTGGAGATTATCAGTTGGGTGAATAATCTGGCTGAGGAGCTCAGGTGAAGCCTCCTCAAGCGTGAAATCAATTGTTTTATTTCTTTTTGAGCGCATATTGACCACTCCTGTTCGACGTTTAGTATTATTATACTTGTCATATTCAGGATTGTCTTGCCTTTTTAGTAGGAGTTGGATTAAAATTAACTATATTAAGTAGCGCGAGTCTTAGCGAGGAACAGTTGGTGAAAAGGTTCCCAAAGTGCGAAATGGTCACAACAAAATACATAATGAGCGGCAATGATGATTGCAATTTAGGTGGTACCGCGCGAAAAGCGTCCTATTTAGTTTATATGGCTAAGTAGGGCGTTTTATAGTTTAGGAGGAATTTAAAATGGCAGAAGAAAAACACGTTATTTTAACTGGTGATCGACCAACAGGTAAGTTGCATATTGGACACTATGTAGGTTCATTAAAAAATAGGGTTGAATTACAAAATACGGGTAAATATGATACCTTTATCATGATTGCTGACCAACAAGCATTGACTGATAATGCTCGTGATCCTGAAAAAATCCGTCGTAGTCTCCATGAAGTTGCCCTTGATTATTTGGCGGTTGGAATTGATCCAAAGAAATCAACAATTTTGGTTCAATCACAAATTCCAGCATTGAGTGAATTAACAATGCACTATCTTAACTTAGTAACTGTTGCGCGTTTACGCCGAAACCCAACTGTTAAGACTGAGATTAAGCAAAAGAAGTTTGGTGAAAGTGTGCCAGCTGGATTCTTTACTTACCCAGTAAGCCAAGCAGCAGATATTACAGCATTTAAGGCTGATACAGTGCCAGTTGGTGATGACCAAGAACCAATGCTTGAACAAACTCGTGAAATTGTGCGGACATTCAACCGTATTTATCAACAAGATATTTTAGTTGAGCCTAAAGGGGTATTCCCACCAAAGGGTCAGGGACGGATTCCAGGACTCGATGGTAACGCAAAGATGAGTAAGTCCCTTGGCAATGCAATTTATCTTTCTGATGATGCTGATACAGTGCAAAAGAAAGTAATGTCGATGTATACTGATCCAACACATATCAAGGTTAGTGATCCTGGTCATGTTGAAGGCAATACTGTCTTTACTTACCTTGACATCTTTGATCCAGACAAAGAACAAGTTGCTAAACTGAAGGAGCAATACCAAGCTGGTGGTCTTGGGGATGTTAAGATCAAGCGCTACTTAAATGAAGTTCTTGAAGCTGAACTTGCACCAATTCGCAAGCGACGCGAAGAGTATGCTGCTAATCTTGATTATGTTGATCAAGTTCTTAAAGAAGGCTCAGCACAGGCAAATGAAGTTGCAAACCAGACACTTAAAGAAGTTCGTGATGCAATCGGAATTAACTACTTTGGCTAAAAATATAAATTGAGAAAGCGAGGCTGCTAGGAAAATAAGTTTTTCTGCAAGCCCCGTTTTTTTTCGTGTCTCCCATAGCAGAACATGGTAACATAAAAGAGATGTATTTATACGAAAAATAATTAATTAAAGCGGAGGTGAAAATGGTGGAAAACCTCGCGATTGTAGACCTCGGCTCAAACTCGGCCCGAATGGCAATAACAGAAATTGCTCCAGACGGACGATTTCGTGAAATTCGACGTGTAAAAGAAAATACACGTTTATCTGAGGGAATGGGACGAGAAAAAATGTTACAAGAGAGTGCAATTGAACGCACAATTGCGGCTCTAAAACGATTTAAAAAAATCTACCAAGAGATTCCCAATATTAAGGTTCGTGCGATCACGACTGCTGCAGTTCGGCAGGCACGAAATCGCCAAGAGTTTTTGAAGCGTGTCCAGCAAGAAGTTGGTATTCATCTACAAGTTTTATCTGGAAAAAAAGAAGCCTATTATGATTACTTAGGTGTCGTTCGAACATTGCGGCTTAACCACTGTTTAATTTTAGATGTTGGTGGAGCAAGCTGTGAATTGATATTGGTACAGCAGCGAAAAGCACGTAACTTGATTTCTATTCCGGTGGGTGCTGTTAATTTATCAGAGCAATACCATTTAAATGGCTATGTTCGTTCGGCTGACCTTTTTCGTGCGCAGGTAGCGATGAACGAACGATTGACCAAAATTCCGTGGTTACGTTATGCGACACGTGTTCCGATTGTTTTATTAGGTGGTGCTAACCGGACTTTGGCGCGTATGACCCAGTCTTACCATCACCATCACCGTCGAAATGGTTCAATTCATGGGTATCAGCTTTCCTCGCGAGTAGTATTTGCTACTTATCGTGAATTGCTAAATCGTAACTTGGCCCAGCGTAAACGAATGACTGGTCTAGAACCAGAACGAGCAGACATTATCATCGGCGGAATGCTGCCTCTTGTAACCCTCTTGCAACGCAATAGTGATGGTCGGGTTATTTTTTCAGAGAGTGGTGTTCGTGAAGGAATTATCACTGAATATGTAAATCAAAGGAAGCGACACCATGACTGATTGGCAACACGGTTTTTATAAATTATCTGCCCATGATCGACGTCAACAATTGACAAAAGCTCGTCAACTATCCCCGCTAGAAGAGCAAGTATTAGCAAATACAAGTTCAGATTTAGGGGATGAGTTAGTCGAAAATTATATTACAGATTATTCTTTGCCTGAAGGAGTAGCCTTAAATATAACTGTAAATAATCGTCAGTATGTTGTACCAATGGTGGTTGAAGAGCCATCAGTCATTGCCGCTGCTAGCAATGGCGCGCATCGGGTAAGTAGGTCAGGAGGATTTACTGCCCCTCAGCAAGACCGGCAATTAGTGGGCCAAGTTGTTTTAGACGACGTGACCGATAAAACAGCAGTTAAATCATGGCTCTTAGAACACCAAGATGAGATTTTAACAATCGCTAACCAGGCTCATCCCTCAATGCAGGCACGAGGCGGGGGTGCAAAGTCGATGAAAGTTCGCACTCCTGGGGACTTCATTAGCGTTGATTTAGGAATTGACGTTTGCCAGGCGATGGGCGCTAATAGCGTCAATACGATGGCAGAAGCGGTTGGAAAATGGTTAACGGACAAGGGTTTCCATGTTATTACCGCAATTTTAAGCAATCTTGCCACACAGAGTCTGCAAACGGCTACTTGCAAAGTTGCTTTTCGGTACTTAGCAACTACGGAGATGGATGGTAAAGAGGTTGCTCAACGAATTGCCCGCCTTAGTGACCTTGCGCAAGTTGATCCTTATCGGGCAGCTACCCATAATAAAGGAATAATGAACGGGATTGATGCGGTTATGATCGCCAGTGGAAATGATTGGCGGGCGATTGAAAGTGGAGCCCATGCCTACGCTGCTCGTGATGGACAATATCGTGGCTTAAGTACTTGGAAAATCCAGGACGGCTACTTGGTAGGAAAAATTGTTCTTCCTTTACCAGTCGGTGTAATTGGTGGTTCAATTGGATTAAATAAAATGACTAAGATAAACTATCATATTAGTCAAATTAAGAGTGCTGAAGAGTTGGCAGCCGTAACAGCAAGTGTCGGATTAGCACAAAATTTGGCTGCTTTACGCGCATTGACAACCACTGGGATTCAAGCTGGTCATATGAAACTCCAATACCGGTCATTAGCAGCAAGTGTCGGAGCAACGCCAGCAGAAGTACCATTAGTAGTAGCACAATTAAAGCAGCGATCACATGTTGACCAAGCACTTGCTAAAGAAATATTATCAACGATCAGAAAGGACCAAGTTAATGACTGAAGAGAGAATTACACTAAATAAAGAAAATCAGGCACTTCTTGATCAGGTTAATAGTCTATATCCTGAAGGTAGTGTCTTTGTTCAGTTTCATGGTGACAAGTCAGGATATGTTCGCCATGACCAAGCAACTCAACAAACTATTCCTGGTGCCTTGGTTATTATTGTGACTGACTTGACTGCGCCAAATTACACTGCTTCACACGAATTATTGCACCTTTTGATGTTACTAAAAGGTTTTCCACAAATCTTTTTCCAACTGTCTCTTGGGGATAAGGAACTCGATGAACAGATGATGATTATGTCAACGGACTTGTATAACATTGCCATGCATCGAGTAGTGGTTGCAGAACAACGTAAGCATGGTTTTATTACTGATGAGATTGAAGAGCAATATCTAAAGGGAATTGAGCATACATTAACTCCGGAAAAAGAGGAAGATGATGAACGGACGTTACGGTTATTAACCCTTTTGGATGCCTTGGTCTTTTATGGTGATCACCTCTCAAAGTATGAAAAAACTTTAGCAGAAAAGTACCCGCTTGCACTGGCCGCGGCAAAAAAGATGTATGCTGAGATTACAAAGAAGCCCATTAAGTCACCGTTCGATATGCGCCGGTCAATTGTTAAGGTTTATTCTTTATTTGATCAACAGATGCAGGAATGGGGTTTGCCAGCCTTACACAATAACGAATACACAACTCTTTCACCGGTATTAAGTGCTCGGCAATTGCGTTTAGAGATGCGCCAAGTTTTTGAAATCTATCACTCTGATATGAAAGAACGAGGGACGGATAAGCGCGCCTACGTTGGTCTTCGGCGGAGTGATGGTCAAAATTCATTTACTCTTCCGGCACCGACTCAAAATGCACCAGAAGCATTTAAAAAGATATATGATCAATCAGTGCAGGAATTTCTTGAACAGAATAGCATTCCATACATTGTAAGGAAGTGAGCTAGATGGATGCGACGATTCAAAAAACATTTGACGACGCAAAAAATATTGTCTTTCTAACGGGCGCTGGTGTCTCAACCGCTTCTGGTATTCCTGATTTTAGGTCAGCAAACGGTTTATATACGCAGAATCGGAATGCTGAATATTACTTAAGTCACCGTTATTTTGTTAGTGATCCAGAAGGCTTTTATGAATTTTGCAAGCAAAATTTGTATTTTCTAGATGCAGAGCCCAACGTAATTCATCAAAAACAGGCAGCTTTGACACAACAGGATCGTGCGACTGTGATAACGCAAAATATTGATAACTTATATGAAGAAGCTGGCACGAAACACTTGATTGATTTTCATGGGAATCTTTTCCACGTTTATTGCGAAAAGTGTCATGAAACAGTTCCGGTGAGTGAATATTTGAAGAGTCGCTTGCATCAAAAGGATAATGGTCCCTTGCGTCCAGATATTGTGTTATACGATGAAGGGATTAAGCAAGAAGATATTGTCAATTCTGTCAAGGCAATGCAACAAGCTGACTTAGTTGTGATTGTGGGAACTTCAATGAAAGTATACCCATTTGCGGGCTTGTTAGATTATCGCAATCCCAATACAAAGGTGATTGCGGTTAATCAGCAGTTATTGCAATTTCCTTTTGACTTTCAAATGGTTCAAGACGATGCAACAAAATTCTTTGACGAATTAAAAGTATAAAAAAGAAGCTGCAGTTGTCTAAGGACAATTTCCAGCTTCTTTTTGCTCCAGTGTCTATTCAAAGAAAACGACCTTCCCATCAACTTTGAATGGGAGTGCTACTAAACGAGAACCCTTCTTTTTAGTAGCATCCTTTTCTTGATAAAAAATGTGACGAATACCTTTGTTCTTTAGTAGCATTTCTGATCGCTCCTTTCATATTGTTCACTTGTAAAATAACATGTTTTGAACGCTTTTCCTAGAGAAATAATGAAGTATGAGAAACGCTTTCATTTTAAAATGTGAGAATAATGCATAATCCGTTCGTCTTTTACTATCAAAATGAATAAAAGTGATAAAAACGGGGATTGAGGTCCTTAGAAAATGAATATAGATTTATTTTGCAGTGTATAAGAATTTGCTAAGTAATTTGAGGTGGATTTTTAGGCATGAAAGGGAGGATTAAAGATGAAAATAACGATGGGGATGACAACTTGGACAGAGCATCCAGTACTTATTCATGATGAACAACGCCCAGTAAAGCTTGATGAGTATGCTCAACATTTTCCAGTGGTTGAGGTTGATACTTTTTTCTACGCTTTACCTCAGATATCAACAATTCAAAACTGGCTTGCTACTGTTCCACCAACTTTTCAGTTTATTGTTAAGGCTAATCAGAAAATGACATTACATCAGCGAAACCAAGAACGTGGCGAATTAGAACAGGTCTTTCAACAATATCGCCGAACAATCTCCCCCTTGGTAGCTGCTGGTCAATTAAAGACGATATTATTTCAGTTTCCTCCATATTTTGATGCAACTGTGCGTGACTTTTCCTACTTACGATTAATTCGAGAATGGTTAGGAAATCTGCCAATTGCAGTCGAATTTCGTAACCAAACTTGGTATAAGAAAGAAATTTTACCGTCAGTCTTAGATTTTTGTCGTGAACTCAATTTTACATTAGTGGCCGCTGATGAACCCCATAATACGCCGACGTCAGTACCATTTGTGCTTGCAACAACTAATCCCGACTTAGCCATGCTGCGCCTTCATGGCCGTAATCGCAAAGGTTGGGAAAATCAGGGAAAAGAATGGCGGAAAACGCGGACTTTATATCGATATTCGCCGGAAGAACTTCAATTCTTTAAAAAACAAATTGAGTCCTTACAGCCGCAACCTAAAGAACTCTGTGTTATCTTCAACAATAACTCAGCCAAGGATGCGGCACCAAACGCATTAAGTCTTCAAAAAATGATGAACATTGAATTCGAGGGGCTGGCACCTAAATCACCAGAACAGCTTGATCTGTTTTAGGATGGAGCAAGCCCTAATAAAATGCTATACTAAATGTTAAATCTTAATTAGTAATATCTTAGAAAGAGGGGCCTCATATGGCTGAACAAAAACCAACTTATTACATTACAACACCAATTTACTATCCATCTGGTAAACTCCATATTGGTAATTCATACACAACAATTGCATGTGATGCAGAAGCACGTTTTAAGCGTTTGATGGGCTATGACGTATTCTACTTAACAGGAACCGATGAACATGGCCTTAAGATTGAACAAAAGGCTGAAAAGCTCGGCATGAAGCCACAAAAATACGTTGATCAAATGGCTGCCCAAATTAAAGAGCTATGGAATAAACTTGAAATTACAAATGACAAGTTTATTCGGACAACCGATGACTACCATGAAAAAGCTGTCCAAAAGATTTTCCAACAATTGCTTGACCAAGGGGATATTTACAAGGGTAAGTATACTGGTTGGTACTCGGTTGATGATGAAGAATACTTCACAGAAAGTCAGTTAGCGGAAGTTTACCGTGATGAAGACGGTAATGTGATCGGTGGAAAAGCGCCATCAGGTCATGAAGTTCAATTAGTTGAGGAAGAATCATACTTCTTTAAGATGAGCAAGTATGCTGACTGGTTAATGAACTACTATAAGGAACATCCTGATTTTATCGAACCACAATCACGGATGAATGAAATGATTAATAACTTCTTAAAGCCAGGACTAGAAGATCTTGCAGTTACGCGAACATCATTTAGCTGGGGCGTTAAGGTACCTAGTGATCCTAAGCACGTGGTATACGTATGGATTGATGCATTATCAAACTATATTACTGCGCTGGGATATGGTAGTGATGATGATAGTCTTTTCAAAAAGTACTGGCCTGCTGATGTTCACATGGTAGGAAAAGAAATTGTTCGTTTCCATACGATTTACTGGCCAATCATGCTTCATGCGCTTGGCTTGCCATTGCCAAAACACATCATCGGTCATGGCTGGTTAACAATGCGTGACGGTAAGATGTCGAAATCAAAGGGAAACGTTATTTATCCTGAAACTCTTGTTGATCGTTACGGTCTTGATGCCACACGTTACTACTTATTGCGGGCAATGCCATTTGGTAATGATGGCGTCTTTAGTCCAGAAGACTTTGTTGATAAGGTAAACTATGACCTTGCTAACGATCTAGGAAACTTGCTCAATCGGACTGTTGCGATGATTAATAAGTATCAAAACGGCAAATTGCTTGGTACTAATGATGCAACTACTGATTTTGATGCTGATTTAGAACAAACTGCTAGTGATGTAATTGCTGAGTATAAAGAACTGATGGACAAAACACGATTTGCTGAAGCGTTGGCAGCTGTTTGGAAGTTGGTTAGTCGTGCTAACAAGTACATTGATGAAACCGAACCATGGGTATTAGCAAAAGATGATAGTAAGAAGGATGTATTATCAGATGTGATGACCCATCTAGCAAAGAGTTTGCGGATTATTGCGGCCTTAATTCAACCAATTATGCCGAATGCACCAAAACAAATTGTTGAACAACTTGGAATTGAAGGGACTGACTTATCATTAACCAATCTACAATTTAATGATTTCCCAGCAGAAGCTCAGGTTGTCGCCAAAGGAACTCCAATCTTCCCACGATTGGATGTAAAGGCCGAGGTTGAATTTATTAAGAGCAAGATGACAGCAAACGAAAAGAAGAAAGGAAGAAAGGCAATGGCTGAAGCAAAAGAAAAAGCCCAAGAAGCAGCACAAGAAGAGAAAACAGATGGCAAAAAGCCAATTCGGATTGATGTCTTTGACAAAGTTGAATTGAAAGTGGCTCAAATCACGGCTGCCGATCATGTAGAAGGTGCTGATAAGCTTCTAAAATTCCACATGGATGATGGAACAGAAGAAGGTCGTCAAATCCTTTCTGGAATTGCTAAATGGTATCCAGATCCTTCTGTTTTAGTAGGTAAGAAAGTTTTGATTGTTGCTAACTTGAAACCACGGAAAATGCGGGGCGAATTAAGCCAAGGAATGCTTTTGTCTGCTGAAAAAGGCGGTAATGTTCAAGTAGTAACTGTTCCTGACAATTTAGTACCTGGAATGGGCGTTGAATAAAGTGAGTAATCATCAACACCAGCAATTGGTTTATGATTCCCATACCCACTTAAATGACGATGCGTTTTATGATGATGTGCCTGCCTTTATTAACCGTGCTGCTCATTATGGCGTGACGGAGATGAATATTGTTGGCTCAAACCAACTATTGAATACCCGTGCTTTAAAGTTGGGACACCAGTTTGATAACCTTCATCCAATTATTGGTTGGCATCCAGAAGATATTGCTAATTGGAATAGCGAAACCAAAAAAGAGTTACGTCAACAATTAGCGGATCCCTTAGTCGTGGGGATTGGAGAGATTGGCTTAGATTATTATAATGATGAGCATTCTCCTCACAAGCGGCAACAAGAAATTTTTGCTGAACAGCTTGAGTGGGCGCGAGAACTTAAATTACCTGTCTCAATTCACTGCCGGGATGCATTAGCTGATACGTATGATATTTTGCATAATGCTCACATCGATGAATTTGGTGGCGTTATGCATAGTTTTAACGGGACACCAGAATGGGCAGAGAAATTTATGGATCTTGGGATGATGATTTCTTTTAGTGGTGTCGTAAGCTTCAAAAATGCGACAGAAGTTCATGAAGCCGCATTAGTTGTACCCTTGGAAAAGATGATGGTTGAAACAGACGCTCCTTACCTAACGCCACTCCCATATCGAGGAAAGCAAAATGAACCCGGTTTTACTAAATTTACGGTGGATGCAATTGCAGATTTAAAGCAAGTTGATGCTGGTAAAGTGGCATATAAAACATTTACGAACGCCCACCGCTTATTTTTGGAAAATGAAGAAAGAGGCCTATGATTAGAATAAAAGAAGTTATAGTTGTTGAAGGTAAAGATGATACTAAGCAAATTTTAAAAGCAGTTGATGCAGATACATACGAAACAAATGGATCCGCAATTTCAACAGCTGACTTGGCAAAGTTGAAAAAGTTACAAGCAAGCCGGGGCCTAATTGTTTTTACTGATCCGGACTTTAACGGCGAGCGGATTAGAAAAATAATCAGTGAAGCCATCCCTGGAGTTAAGCATGCTTTTATTAAACGTAAAGATGGTGTGCCAACTGAAGCTCACGGTAGCTTAGGGGTTGAGCATGCAATGCCCGCAGTTATAAAGTCAGCTTTAGAGCACCTTTATACCCAAACAGCGACACCCCAGCAAGTCTTTACGCGCGAAGATTTGCAAAAATGGGGATTAACAGGTCAAGCAGATTCACGAAAACGGCGTGAAAAGTTAGGGCAATTACTTGGAATCGGCTATGGAAATGGAAAGCAATTGATTCACCGTCTAAATATGTTTCAAGTTGACCGCGCAACATTTGAACAAGCAATTAAGCAAATAAATCAGGAGGAAGATCATGAGTAATTCACCAGAAATTGGTAGTCGAACACGTACCCGCGCGATAATGGAAAAGTACGGGATCCACACAAAGAAAAGTTTCGGTCAGAATTTCCTTACTGATTTGAATGTCTTAAAAAATATCGTTGAGGCGGCGGATATTACAGATAATGACAATGTAATTGAAATTGGTCCCGGTATTGGTGCTTTAACGGAGCAATTAGCACAAGCCGCAGGAGAAGTTTTAGCCTTAGAAATAGATCAGGATTTAATTCCGGTTCTAAAAGAAGTATTATCACCATATGATAATGTAAAGGTGATTAATCAAGATGTCCTTCAAGCTAATTTGCCAGAATTAATCAAAAAGGAATTTAAAGATCCTAGTCGACCGATTAAGGTGGTTGCTAATCTTCCTTATTACATTACGAGTCCCATTTTAATGAATTTACTGGCTAGTCCTGTTGAGTGGGCAACAATCTGTGTAATGATGCAAAAGGAAGTTGCTCAGCGACTCACAGCTAAACCAGGAACTAAACAATATGGTGCCTTGACATTAGCGATTGAATACCAAATGCAAGCTAAAATTGCTTTTGATGTTTCACGGAAGGTATTCGTGCCGTCACCTAATGTTGATTCAGCAATTGTTGTATTAACGCCACGGACAAATCCACTTCCAGTTCAGCCTTTTGATAAGCAAAAATTATTTGGCTTTATTCGGGGATGCTTTGCTCATCGTCGCAAGAGTCTTTGGAATAACTTGCAAAGTGTAATTGGTAAAGATCCAGCAGTAAAAGAGAAAATGACTGCTGTCTTGGCCCAGTTGGATATTTCACCGCAAATTCGTCCAGAAAAGCTAACCCTTGAACAATTTATTGAACTCGCGAATGCTCTTCATCAACAAAATCTCTTGTAAAAGATGGTTGACCGTTATAAAACATTATGGTACAATTTTGCTTTTTGTGTAAAAAAAGAGTATGCTAGTCTACAGTGAGGTGAAGGAGTCGTGCCTAATAGCATTGTAGAAATTAAGAAGAAGCTAGATGAACGGATTGGCGAGCATGTTTTAGTAAAAGCGCAAGCTGGACGTAAACGTATTACCACCCATCACGGTATTCTAAGTAAGACTTATCCTGCAGTATTTGTTATTCATTTGAATGATGAACAAGGAACATTGGATCGAGTTTCCTATAGTTATACTGATTTGTTAACACGAAATATTTCAATTGCCTTCGATGAAGCAGAATAAGCTGATAAAAATTAAAATTCATATTTATAAAATAATAGGAGTGAGTAAAAAATACCTTTCAACTGGAAGGCAGTTTTTACCCACTCCTTTTGCTTTAAGAATAGTTAGGAAACAGTAGTTGCATGGATTATAGTTCCGTTAGTATAATTTAACTAACTAAATTATTACAGATAAGGAGGGTTGCCGGATGATAGTTACAGAAAAAGCACCAGCAAAATTGAATTTGAGTTTAGATACGCCGATGCGATATTTTGATGGTTCTCCTCAATGGAATATGGTAATGGTTTCGGCAGACCTGGCTGATTATGTAACTGTTGAGACCCACCGACACCCGACAACAATTAGAGTTTATACAAATAGTGGCTTTTTGCCTAATGACCAACGTAATCTAGCATACCAAGCAGCTCATATTTTACGCAGTCGTTTTCATTGTAAAGATGGCGTTACAATTCGGATTAAGAAGCAAATTCCGGTTGCGGCCGGATTAGGTGGTGGCTCTTCGGATGCAGCGGCAGTTTTACGAGCATTAAATAGTATTTGGCGGTTGGACTTGAGTTTATCAGAGCTAGCAAAAATCGCATTAACAATTGATTCTGATGTACCATATTGTATATATAACAAATTAGCTCACGTTACTGGGCATGGTGAAAAGATTGAATTATTACCACCACAGCCTCACTATTGGGCCGTGATTGCAAAACAAAAGATCAGTGTTTCCACACCGCAAATTTTACGGCAAATTAATTATGAAAAGCTTCATCATCTTAACAATGAAGCTTTACTTGCAAATCTAAAGGAAGAGGATTGGCAAGAAGCGACAAAATATATGGGAAATGTTTTAGAGCCTTTAACGATGAAGTTTTATCCAGAAATCGGTCGTTTGAAGAATAAGATGAAAGAATTGGGGGCCGATGTTGCACAGATGAGTGGAACGGGACCAACTGTCTTCGCAATCTGTCATACAGAATCGCGAGCAAAGCGGATTCAAAATAGTATTCGCGGATTTTGTCGCGACGTTCATGTTGTAACTTTGCTTTGATTATATTTAAGGACAAGAGATAGGAAGTGGGAAATAATCTCCTCGACAAGGCGGTGGACTAAGCTAGAACGATGGGCACGGGCTGATTAGCGTTCGTACTTAGCCTCGAGCCTTGTGATTATTTTCCACGTTATCTTGCTATTGTTCGTGAAAACAGTTGAGGCTGAGAGAAAACTTTGTTTTCTCTCAGCCTCTTGTCCTTTTTATTTTTATAGTTGCAATCTAGCATAAAGTTCGATATTATATTCATTGCTCTAAATAGTAATGATTACGATTAAAAAAGAGGGAAAGAATGAAAAAATATATTATCGGTATTAGTAGTATTATTGCCTTGTTAGTTATAATTCTTGGTTTATCCTTTGTTCCGTGGAAATCGATGGGGAAAAGTCAAAAGCCAATTAGAGTGGTAACTGGGTTGAATTTCTATGGTGAAGTAGCACAAAAAGTAGCGGGTGATCATGGCCAAGTAATTTCGTTTATTGATAATGCGTCGGTTGATCCTCATGATTACCAACCCAATACTAAGCAAGCCCAGCAAGTTGCTAAAGCCAATGTAGTAATTGAGAATGGTCTCGGCTATGATAGCTGGGTAAACAAACTTGTTAAATCAAGTAGTAATCGTAACAAAATTAAGATAATTGATGTGGCATCTTTAACCGGCAAGAAAGATGGCGACAATGAGCATATTTGGTACGCACCTGAGACGGTCGAAAAGTTAGCAAATGATCTTGCAACTCAATATGGTAAAATTGATCCGCAACATGCTAAGGATTACCAAAGAAATGCACGCAAATATTTAGCTTCTCTTCAACCGCTTAATGAAGAAATTGCGAAAGTAAAGCGCCAGGTAAATCCTAATAATAATCGCGTTGCAGTCAGTGAACCAGTTTTTGATTATGCCTTAAAAAATGCTGGTTATCAAATTATGGACAAGCATTTTGAAAAAGCAGTTGAAGATGGGAATGATCCATCGCCAAAAGATATTGAAGAAATTCAACAAGCAATCATTAATCACCAAATTGCCTTCTTTGTTGATAATTCACAGACAAGTGATAAAGTTGTTGATAATTTAGTTAAACTTGCCCATGAACATGATGTGCCAGTATTAAAGGTAACGGAAACAAAGCCGAATGGGGATGACTATATGCAGTGGATGCTCAAGCAATACCAAGCATTGTCTCGCATTCAACAAAAGGAGAATTAAGAAGATAATGGCAGTTGTATCAGTTGATGATTTAACGATCGCTTACGGAAACCATACTGTAATCGATCATTTAAGCTTCTCCATTAATGAAGGGGATTTTCTCGTCGTAGTTGGTGAAAATGGGGTCGGAAAAACGACTCTTGTTCGCTCGATGCTTGGTTTTTTAAAACCGAAAAGCGGGACAATAACTATTCCGCAAAGTACACGCCTTGGCTACGTTCCTCAGTTTCGTAATATTGATGAGGAATACCCACTATCTATTCGCGATTTTGTTGCTTTAAATACTAAACCACGCCTTTTACCATGGCTAACTAAAAGCGAACGAAACCGCGTTGAACAGATGATTCGGGAAAATAACCTAACAAAGATTGCTGAGCGGCCCCTTGGTTTAGCATCAGGTGGTGAGAAACAACGAGCATATCTTGCTCAGGCATTATTACCTAATCCTAACCTCCTTATTCTGGATGAATCGACTGCGAGTCTGGATAATGAAATGAAGTATGAATTGCTAGATCTTGTAACCCGTTTTCAACAAAATGGTTTAAGCGTAATGTTTATTACTCATGATTGGGATTTAGCAGAACAATATGGGACCCGTTTCTTGTACCTTTCTCCCGGTTCTTATTCCACTGGGCCAATTAATGAGTTACCCAGTCCGATAAAGGGGGATAAAAAATAATGTTAACTTTAAGTTTTATGCGTCATGCATTTATCGCTAGTACGTTTATTGCGATTATTTGTGGGATTATTGGAGTCTTTGTCGTTGCACGAAATTTATCATTTTTAACACATACCTTGTCTGAAATTGGGTTTGCTGGTGGTGCTTTTGCCGTTTTTGCTGGATGGCCAGCACTAAATGGAATGATTTTGTTTACCATGTTAAGTTCAGTTATTGTTGGACAAATGAGTATAAAAGAATCACGACGAGAAGCCGTTATTAGTGCTGTTTCGGCACTATTCATTGGCTTAGGGATCCTTTTCTTATCTTTGAGCAGTCAGTCAGCTAGCTCAGCAACGAGTATTTTATTTGGTAGTGTAGTTGGAATTAGTTTGAATGAGGTCTGGCAGCTTGTCTACCTTTCCATTCTTGTTTTGATCATCTTGTTGTTGATGTATCGCCGCCTTAAATTTGACTCCTTTGATGCGATTGGTGCGCAAGTCAGTGGGATAAATCAAACAGTGATTTCTGTTGTTTTTCTTTTACTGCTTGCTCTAAGTGTTAGTGTCGCTGCTCAGATTGTCGGTTCTTTGCTAATTTTTATTCTCCTAACGTTACCTGCTGCTAGCGCTAAATACTTTACGCATGGCGTCGCGCGGATGATTATTTTAGCAATTTTATTTTCATTGTTAGGAACATGGCTCGGTCTCTTTCTTGGTTATTTGACAGACTGGCCAGTCAGCTTCTTTATCGCAGTAATTGAAGTTGTTATTTATGCTGTAGCTTTGATTTATAGTAAATTTATTGAATCAAATTGATTTTATTAAAGAGAGCTGTGGCATCTGGTAGGTTAAAACAGTATAGTAGAATAATGACCTTCATCGCCCGGTAAAGCCGAACGTTGGAGGTCTATTTTTATTTGCGGGAGCTCTTAGAGGTTAGTTTTGCGTCGAAAAATGAAGATGCGAGAGATTTCTCCCGTGCGCCATTTTTTTCTCAGTAAATGCTAAATTTTTGCCGAAAAGCCGAACATTTTATGTTAAAATCAATGTTAATTAATCCTTTTTGAAAGGCAGAGAAAGAACATGAAAATTAGACGGAGTAACCGATTGGTGGACATGACACGTTACTTGCTTGAACATCCGCGATCATTAGTATCGTTGAAGTTTTTCGGAGAACGTTACGACTCAGCTAAGTCATCAATCAGTGAAGATTTAGGGATTGTTAAACATACCTTCCAAACTTGGGGACAAGGACGATTAGAGACAATTCCTGGTGCAAGTGGTGGGGCAGTATTAACACCATTTTATTCTAAAGAAAATGCTCAAGCGGCCATTAATAACTTGGTTGACCGAGTTAATGATGATTCACGTTTGTTACCAGGTGGCTATGTTTACTTATCGGATTTAATCGGCCAACCGGAAATCTTACGGCAGATTGGTAAGTTAATCGCTACTCAATATGTTGATGCTGATGTTGATGTTATTATGACAGTTGAGACTAAAGGAATTCCGATTGCGCAAAGCGTTGCGATGTATATGAATAAACCATTCGTTATTGTTCGTAATAGTTCGCACATTACTGAAGGACCCACTGTAAGTGTTAATTATGTTTCTGGCTCCGTTCAACGGATAAAGAAGATGGAATTGTCCCGTCGTACATTATCAGCTGGGGCGAATGTCTTGGTTGTTGACGACTTTATGAAGGGCGGCGGCACAATTAACGGGATGAAATCTTTGATTAAAGAATTTGATGCTAACTTGGTTGGAATCACTGTCTTTGCAGAAGGGCGTCCAGTAAACGGACAACGGTTAGTCGATAACTGTACTTCACTAATCAAAGTGGAAACTAAAGATGGCACGGAGAAGAAAATTGCAGCACAAGCAGGAAGCTTCATGGAAAACGTGTTTGATAAGAAAGTAGAGAATTAGGAAATGACAAAACGTAATGCAATTATTTTAGCTGCTGGTAAAGGTACACGGATGCGCTCAAAGTTATACAAAGTTTTACACCAAGTTTGTGGTAAGACAATGGTTGAGCATGTTTTAACCCAATTGGAAAAGGCCAAGATTGATAATATTATTACGATTGTTGGTTTTGGGGCAGAGACAGTTGAACAACAATTGGGACACCGCACTAAGTATGCTCTTCAGGAACAACAACTTGGAACTGGGCATGCCGTAATGCAAACGAAAGACCTTCTTGCAAATGAAGATGGTGAAACTATTATTGTTAGCGGTGATACTCCATTATTTACCGCTGAGACTTTTGAAAAGCTCTTCGAATATCACGAACAACGGCATGCGGCAGCCACTATTTTAACTTCTATCGCTCCTGACCCAACTGGTTATGGTCGGATAGTTCGAAATGATGTTGGAATCGTTGAACGCATTGTCGAACAAAAAGATGCCACTGTTCAAGAACAGGCAATTAAGGAAATTAATACTGGGGTTTATTGTTTTGATAACAAGAAACTATTTGCAGCCCTTAGCAAGATTACGAATGATAATGCGCAGGGTGAGTATTATTTAACTGATGTTATTGGCATCTTAAAACAAGAAAATGAGATTGTAACAGCCTACAAGATGGATAACTTTGATGAATCAATGGGGGTAAATGACCGAGTTGCTCTTGCACGCGCAAACAAGGTAATGCGTAACCGGATTAATACTCATTGGATGCGTGAAGGGGTTTCAATGATTGATCCTGAAACAACTTATATTGATGCTGATGTTAAGATTGGTCGTGATACCGTTATTGAAGGCGGCGTTGTAATCAAGGGTCATACAGAAATTGGTAACGATTGTTATATCGGTGCTGGTTCACGGATCACTGATTCCAAGATTCATGATGGGGTTAAAATTATTTCTTCTACCCTTCAAGAAGCAGAAATGCACAATGGCAGTGATATTGGTCCTAATAGCCATCTCCGTCCAGAAGCCGAAATTGGCGAAAATGTTCACATTGGTAACTTCTGCGAGGTCAAAAAGGCTTACATTGGTGAAGGAACAAAGGTTGGGCACTTGACTTATATCGGTAACGCTACTTTAGGTAAGAATATTAATGTTGGCTGTGGTGTAGTCTTTGTTAACTACGATGGGACAAATAAGCACCATACCAATGTTGGTGACCATGCCTTTATCGGTAGTAACAGTAACTTAGTGGCTCCAGTTAATATTGCTAAAGATTCATTTGTGGCTGCAGGTTCGACCATCACAGATAGTACGGAACAATATGATATGGCAATTGCGCGGGCACGGCAGGTTAATAAAGAAAATTATGCTAAGAAGCTCCCGTGGTAACTTGCTTTTTGCCTCACTAATTTATATTATGTAAGTGGTAGTAGTATAACTTTTATTAATCAGCGGAGGACCTAATGACACAGCAATATTTTGATCAAAATTTAAAAATCTTTGCGTTAAATTCAAACCGTCCCTTAGCAGAAAAGATTGCTAAGCATGTCGGTGTTGATTTAGGAAAATTATCTGTTAATCGTTTTAGTGATGGTGAGATCCAAATTAATATTGAGGAAAGTGTGCGGGGAGACAATGTTTATGTCATCCAGTCGACTTCTGCCCCAGTTAATGACAACTTAATGGAGTTGTTAATTATGGTGGATGCGCTTCGCCGTGCTAGTGCCAAGACGATTAATGTGGTGATGCCATACTATGGTTATGCCCGTCAAGACCGGAAAGCACGGAGCCGTGAACCAATTACTGCTAAGTTAGTTGCTAATATGTTGCAGAATTCCGGTGTTGATCGGATTATTGCACTTGATCTTCATGCCGCACAAATTCAAGGGTTCTTTGATATCCCTGTCGATCATTTGATGGGTGCTCCTCTTTTAGCAGAGTATTTTATCAACCAGGGTGTTGCTGAAAATGCAGTTGTTATTTCTCCTGATCATGGTGGAGTAACACGGGCACGAGCACTTGCTGAGTTCTTAAAGTCGCCAATTGCGATTATTGATAAACGGCGTCCACGGGCGAACGTTGCTCAAATCATGAATATTATTGGGGACGTTAAGGGTAAGAAGTGTATTATGATTGATGACATGATTGATACTGCGGGAACTATTAGTTTAGGTTCGCAAGCATTGATAGATGCAGGAGCAGAAGAAGTCTACGCATCATGTACTCATGCGGTATTATCTGGCCCAGCAATTGAACGTTTACGTAATGCACCGCTTAAAGAAGTGGTTGTGACGGACTCAATCCAATTACCAAAGGAAAAACAAATCGATAAAATCAAGCAGGTATCAGTTGCGCCACTAATTGGGGATGCAATCAAACGGATTAACGAAAATCGTCCTGTTAGTCCATTATTTAAGCAAGTATTCCAAAGTGCACAATTGGAAAAGTAATAATACTTAAGTAAACTGAATTTAGTAAATAAAGTGAGGTCGGAAGGAAAATAGTTTCGTTTTCTTTCGGCTTTTCTTGTTTCCCATTTCTGTGTTTAAAAGAAGATAAAGATTTAGGAAAGACAAACAGTCATTATCAATTCATGTTATAATACGATGTGAAATAAGGAGGAGAAAAATGACAACAATTAAGTTTTTCAAAAAAGCAATGGTTGGAACAGCGGCAGTCGCTACTGTCTTTGCCCTAGCTGGTTGTGGTAAACAATCTGCGTCAAGTAGTGATACGAGTTCTTCCAGCACATCATCGTCTGTCCGTTCTTCCGAAAGTAAAGCTTCAAAGGCTTATCGTACAGCTAATAAGCTTATCCAAAATCATGATTATGAAGGAGCATATGAACAATTAAGCCAATTAAACGATCATAATGCTCAAACGGAAGCACTTGCTGATGATTTACAAAGCTATATGGATGCCCAAAAAGCATATGAAAATGGCGATTATGATGGTGCTAAGAACAATTTGAAATCACAAAAGTCTACTAGTCCGGCAATGCGCAATGCATACGCTGACTTACAAAGTAAAGTAAGTTCTGCACAAGGTTCTACTAGTTCTCAAACTTCATCATCTACTAATAGCAAGCAAACAATTAAGCAGTCCAGTTCTACAAGTGCAGCAACCCAACAATCATCCTCTGCTGCTAACCAGGCTGCATTCGATGCAACTAGTGATAATGTAGTACAACAATTTGCTAACAAGATGGGCTTTAGTGGCTCCCAAGGTTACCAAATTATGCCAACTGGTAAGACTGGTAATGTTTATAAATTTGAAGTACGTCAAAACAATAGCGATAACACTGTTGCTAACTTAATCGGTATTTACCAATACAATAGCCAAACTGGAGCGGTAACAAAGATCGCTTAATATATAAAAGATGACAAAAAATAAAAGCAGGAGGTGTAACTTTTTCGAAAGTACGCTTCTTGCTTTTTATCTCTGTTTTACTTAAGAACATATTCTTCAATCGCTTTGCCAACTCCATCATGATTATTATCAGCGGTTGTTACGTCAGCGATCTTTAAGGTGCCAGGAATTGAGTTTCCCATTGCTACTCCCAAGCCAGCAAATTCGATCATTGAATCATCGTTTTGCGCGTTACCGAGAGCCATTACTTCTTCTTTTTTAATTCCTAGTTCTTTACTAAGTAATTGAAGGGCATTTCCTTTACTTGCTTGTTTATTCATGAATTCCAAATAAAAGTCTTCGCTGCGGACAATTGAAAAGCGATCACGCATTTCTGCCGGAAGCTCTGTCCATGCTTTGTCAATTTGTTCTTTAGTATCAACCATCATTGCTTTGGCGATAACGTATTGATCTTGCATTTTGGAAAGTTCTTCAAAGGTGCGGTAACGGATTGGCATACTTACAAGATCTGACTCGTAGACGGTATATGGACTTAGATCTCGATTAATTGTGTAGATGTAATTTCGCGTTTCAATTTGGGATTTGACGCCTTCTTTAATACAATAAGTTTGCCAGTCGGCATAGTCATTGAAAGACATAGTGTAGTTTACCAAGACGTTGCCACTAGTTGATTGGGCCAGGGCACCGTTGAAACTAATAACAAATTCGTTATCTGAATCATTTAAGCCCAATTGGTCAAGGTATGCTTTTACGCCAGTCATTGGGCGGCCAGTGCATAAGACGATCTTTACTCCTTGTGCGCTGGCTTTTTTTATTGCGGCAACAGTTTGTGGTGTGATTTTACGCTGGTCATTGATTAATGTTCCGTCGATATCGATTGCGACTAATTTAATTGGCATTATTTTTGCTCCTTTGGGTTAATAATATGATTATTCTTGATATAGCTTTGGAATTCTTCATAGATTGGTTCGAAAATTTCAATATTGTTTCGCGTTTCAAGCATCTCTTTTGGGAAAAAGAACCGTTGATCTCCGGCTTCTCGTCCGGATACGCTAGCGACTAAGGTACTAACTTGGGATAACTCAATAAAATCGCCATTAGGTTGGAGAAGCTCGATTTGCGTTTGGGTATTAGAGTCTTGTGGATGATAAGTATCATATGGGAGTTTAAAGCTATCGTTAACTGCGGTGTAGTACTGGCTATTAAATCCAGCAGTTTGGATGAGTTTGCGCAAAGTTGGTAAAAGTTTTTGTGTATTTTGATCATAAATAACTGATTTAAATGGACGGCGGTTAAGAAAACGACTAGCAAGGTCACTTAAAATATCATCACGAGAATGGGTCCAATGAATAAAATAAGTGGTTAAAACACCATCGTCAAGCGCCAAATAGTCATCCAAGGTGAACTTACCATTAAAAAATGGCATCAGCATATGAGGGGTGAAGTCAGGTTCAAAGTCATTTGGGTGCTGGTAAATATGTTTTGCCCGCATCAAGAGGTGGTCCAAGATAACTTCCATTGAACGGGAAACGGGATGGAAGTAGACTTGCAGATACATCTGAAGTCGGCTGATAATGTAATCTTCTACCGCATGCATCCCCGAAATTTCAAAGGCAATCCCTCTCTTAACCGGTCGCATAACATGAAGAACACGATCAAGATCAAACTTTCCGTAGTTTGTTCCTGTGTAATACGCGTCTCGCTGTAAGTAGTCCATCCGGTCCGCATCAACCTGACTTGAAATTATTTGAACTACTTGAGGATTTTCATAAGTATGATCGATTACACTTGCAACTTGATGGGGGAAGTCAGGCGAAACCCGTTGTAATATCTTGTTGATATTAGTACTACTATCAGTGATCAACTGGCGTGTAATTTGCTCATGGTTTGTATGGAAAATATGTTCAAATGTGTGGGAATAAGGCCCATGCCCTAAATCATGGAGGAGGGCTGCACATAAAGCAACCGGTCGTTCATGATCATCCCATAGGCCATCGCCAGGTTGCTGACTAGGATAGTTTCGTTGAAAATAGTTACACATTTGGCGGGTAATTTCATAGACTCCTAAGCAATGGCCAAAGCGGGAATGCTCGGCACCATGAAAGGTAAATGAGGATGTTCCTAGTTGCTTGATTCGTCGTAATCGTTGAAACTCAGGAGTATTAATTAAGTCCATAATAATTTGATTATCGACAATAATTTGTCCGTGAATTGGATCCCGAAAAACCTTTTCACGGCGAAGTTTTTCATCATAAAAGTGATTCATATTAATCTTCTTTCTCTAAACGTTCTTGTAAACGTTCCATGCTGATTAGTTCTTTATTGAGGGTTGATATAAAATTAGGTGACCATATTAAGTTATTGAGGCTGTCAGGAGTAGTAATTTGAACGACTGATTGGATTCGCTGAATTGCATCGTGAACGCTTAATTGCGTATTAAGCACTTTAGAAACAGTCGTCATCGCCCCCGGCCAAACATCTGGAAAATGCCACTTGTTTTGATTTTGCTGCAATCCTGTATCGTAGAAGTCACGAATTAACTTACCCCGATCTTGTTGATTACCACCGACGCTTAAGTAAAGCATTACTGTAACGCCTAATTTGTTTCGGCGTTGAGAGATTCCGCCGATCTTTTGGCTGTTAACACTGATGTCAAAACTTCCTGGACAGTACGAATGAGTGATTTCCCCAGTAGCGATTGCTAGGTTAGGGAAAGCTGCCTGAATTAGGTCAACCATCCGCTGGTATGCTTCATCAATAGTTAATTCATGGTCTTCAAGGTGCCAGGGATAGAAAATTGACAGATTTAAAATACCGTCGTCGCTCACAACTGCCAATCCCCCTGAATTACGCATGAAATAGTGGAAACCATGGTGCGTAAGTGTAGTAAGGGCAGTTGATAAATGCGGCAAGCGTTGATCTTTTAATCCTAAAATAACCGTATCTTCTAATGTCCAAAAATGAAGAAGGGGGAATTTAAGGTCGTTGGTTGAACGTAACAAAGCGTTGGTATAGATGAAAGACGAAAGATTATCTGCGGGAGATAAGGGTTGAATAAACTGTTGAAAACATTGATTCTTAAAATTAGGCATCGTACTTCTTCTTTTCTGTGAAATAATATATCTATATTATACAAGAACTCGTGAGAACATGGACGTTTCACGGGGTATTTATTAGTAAAAAGAGTATAATAATGACGATGAAAAAAGTGAAAGGAGGAGGTTATTATCAAAAGTGTAATTCCTGTCCATGTGGATCTCTCAACGATCATTGATCAGAATGGACAGCAAGAAAAATTTACCTTTACTGAAGAAGGTACTTTTGTTGAAATGAATGGCAAGTATTATTTACGGTACATTGAACACCAAGATGGTCAAGAAACGCCGGTACAAATTAAATTTGAAGATGAACTGATTCGCTTAAGAAGGCGTGGAAATGTCGAAACAAACCTATTTTTAGACCCAACACAAGAAACCATCATGCGGTATCAAACAGAATACGGCATGATTAAAATTGATGTATTAACAGAAAGTTTGGAAAAAGACGTTGATGTAAAGACCCCGGCTGGTCACTTTTCTGTTAAGTATCAACTAAAACAAGCGGGACAATTAATAGGGAGTTACCAACTAGAATTGCAATTTGCTGCTTAATATTGTATGATGTAGTTTAGACTTTTTGAAGGGATGTGCACCAATTTGGATTTAAAGGTTTTTGACGGTCAGGACAAATCAGAACTTTCAATGATTGAAGTCGCACACGCTATTTTAGCTCACCATGGAGAAGCAATGGCGTTTGTTGATTTGACCAACGAGGTTCAGCAATATCTGGGTAAGAGTGATGAGGAAATTCGTGAACGTCTTGCACAGTTCTATACTGACTTAAATGTTGATGGCAGTTTTATTTCCCTTGGTGACAACACCTGGGGTCTGCGTGCTTGGTACCCATTCGAATCTATCGATGAAGCCACAGTTGGTGAAAACGAAGAAGATGAAGAGGATGATCGTCCAAAGAAGAAGCGGCGTAAAGTCAATGCCTTCCTCGCAGACACCGATGACGATGACGATGTAATTGACTATGACAATGATGATCCTGAAGATGAAGATCTTGATACTGATGATGATGCCGATTCTGAGGATGATTATGATGACGACACTGATGACTTCAGTGACGACGATGATGATCTTGATGATGGTATTGAAGGTCAGCTATCAGAATTACATGATGAAGAAGATGAAGACGAGGATGACGAATAATTTTCAACTTTGTGCTTGACTATTATTTGTTGACCCTGTATTATCTTTATTGGGCGCCTGTAAAGACAGGCCAATAAGTTCGTAGATAAATAAGCTCCCTGTTTCAGTGTTTTATTTGAAATAGGGAGTTTTTTCTATTATCACACCCGCAAATATAAAAAAGGAGTAGACAACAATGACGAAATACATTTTTGTAACCGGTGGAGTTGTATCATCATTAGGAAAGGGAATCGTTGCTGCCTCTTTAGGACGATTATTAAAAAATCGAGGCCTAAAGATTGCGATCCAAAAATTCGATCCTTACATCAATGTGGATCCCGGTACGATGAGTCCATACCAACACGGTGAAGTTTTTGTGACTGATGACGGCACAGAAACTGATTTGGACCTTGGTCATTATGAACGTTTTATCGATAATGATCTCAATAAATATTCAAATGTTACAACGGGTAAAATCTACTCTGAAGTTCTTCGTAAGGAACGCCGTGGGGATTACCTTGGTGGGACAGTCCAAGTTATTCCACATATCACTAATGCCATTAAGGATAAGATTAAGCGCGCTGGTGAAAGTACCGATGCTGAAGTTGTAATTACCGAAATTGGTGGTACAGTTGGGGATATTGAATCACAACCATTCATGGAAGCTATTCGCCAAATGAAAGAAGAGGTGGGCAGTGATAATGTATTGTACATCCACACTACCTTAGTACCATATCTTCGCGCTGCTGGTGAAATGAAGACTAAGCCAACTCAACACAGTGTTCGCGAATTACGTGGTTTAGGAATCCAACCTAACATTTTGGTGGTTCGAACAGAGCAACCAATTACTGATGATATGCGGAAGAAGATTGCCTTATTCTGTGATGTTGATCCTAAAGCCGTTGTTGAATCAATGGATGTTCATACTCTTTACGAAATTCCGTTAAACTTACAAAAGCAAGGTATGGATCAATTGGTTGTCGACCACTTTGGTTTAGATGTACCAGAAGCTGACATGACAGAATGGACAGAAATGGTAAATCATATCGAACATGACTTAACTAAGACCGTTAAGATTGCGATGGTTGGTAAGTATACTGACTTACAGGATGCTTATATTTCAGTTAATGAATCATTACGGCATGCTGGTTATCCTGTAAATGCGAAGGTAAAGATTGACCACTTTAATGCTGAAAACATTACTCCAGAAAATGTTGAAGAGACCTTGAAAGATTACGATGGGATTCTTGTTCCTGGTGGTTTTGGAAACCGGGGAGTAGAAGGAATGATCACTGCAATTAAGTATGCTCGGGAAAATGATGTTCCTTACCTCGGTATTTGCTTAGGGATGCAAACAGCATGTATTGAATTTGCACGAGATGTATTAGGTTACACTGATGCAAACTCAACTGAATTTGATCCAAATACTAAACACAATATTATTGACTTGATGGCAGACCAAGCAGACATTGAAGATATGGGAGGAACACAACGGCTTGGTGCATATCCATGTAAGCTTAAGCCAGGAACAGTTGCTGCAGCGGCTTACGGTAACCAATCAATGATCAGTGAACGTCACCGTCACCGTTATGAATTTAACAACGACTACCGTCAAGAAATGGAAAACCATGGCTTGGTTATCTCTGGGGTGAATCCAGATCGGAATTTAGTTGAAGTAGTTGAAATTCCTGATAAAAAGTTCTTCGTGGCTGCTCAGTACCACCCAGAATTTAAGTCACGTCCTAATCACCCAGAAGGATTATTTGCTGCATTTGTGAAAGCAGCCGCTGAGGACAAATAAAAATTTAAAGTGTATAATATATTTAATACAAGAGATGGGGGCAAGAATGTCACTTCTCTTGTTTTTTATATTAGTAAAATTGTTAAATTTTAAGTTAAAGATGCTAATTTTTGACCTGACCTTATGATTTTTTTTAAGATTGTTTATAAAAGGTTGTAATTCTCTTGATATTTCATTATCATTACAGTTGACTGTTTTGTAACTGAAATAATCATTAACTTAGCTTAAATGAAAAACAGACTAAAATTTTTAAGTGAGGAAACGCAGAAATGAAGAAAATGATCATTCAAGGAGGAAACCGTCTTTCTGGCGAAGTCACGATCGGTGGTGCCAAAAATAGTACAGTGGCATTAATTCCAGCTGCTATTCTTGCGGATACCCCTGTAGAGTTTGACACGGTTCCAGATATCTTGGATGTTCACAATCTGATGATTATTTTGGAGTCAATGAATGTAAAGTCCGAGTTTAGTCACGGAGTTTTAGATATTGATCCAACACAAATCGTAGAAGCTGAACTTCCAAGCAAGGCAATTAAAAGTCTTCGGGCTTCCTATTATTTTATGGGTGCATTATTAGGTCGTTTCCATCGCGCGACATTAACATTTCCGGGAGGCGATAATATCGGCCCCCGCCCAATTGACCAACACTTAAAAGCATTTAAAGCACTTGGAGCAACCGTTAGCGAAGAAAAAGGTACTGTTCATTTAGATGCGCCGAATGGCTTACATGGGTCTCGGATCTTTTTAGATATGGTATCAGTTGGTGCAACGATTAATGCTATCTTAGCAGCTGTTCGCGCTGAAGGAACAACGATTATTGAAAATGCAGCTCGTGAGCCAGAAATTATCGACTTGGCAACATTCTTAAATAATATGGGCGCCAAAATTCGCGGGACTGGAACCGATACGATCCGTATCACTGGAGTAAAGGCCCTTCAGTCAATGAATACTCATACAATTATTGCTGATCGGATTGAAGCAGGAACATACCTATCATTGGCCGCAACGCTTGGTGATGGCGTTATGATCCATAATGTTATTCCTGAACACTTAGAATCATTTACAAGTAAAATGATTGAAATGGGTGTTGACCTACAAATTGATAGCGATAAGATTTATGTACCAAAATCCAGCAATTTACATCCAGTTACGGTTAAGACGATGCCATTCCCTGGCTTTGCTACTGACTTACAACAACCGCTTACCCCGTTGATGTCGCTTGCTGATGGTGATAGTACGATTGTTGATACTATTTATCCAAAGCGTGTAAAACATATTTCCCAATTACAAAAAATGGGGATGAAGATTGAAGCGCATGATGGGATGATCGTCGTTAAACATACAGAAAAGCTTCATGGCGCAGAGGTCTCGGCAGGTGAGATTCGTGCCGGAGCAGCTTTAACAATTGCTGGTTTAATGGCAGATGGACAGACTGTAATTAATAATGCCGGAAATATTTTACGGGGTTACGATCGGATTGTCTGGAAGCTTAATCGCCTTCACGCCAATGTTTCTATTGAGGACGATTCTTCAGTAAAAATCGGTTAGAAGTTGCGTACTTCTTTAAATCGTGGTATCCTGTTAAAGTTGATTATCTATGTTTCAGGCAATGATTCATGGCAAAAGGAGCGTAATAAATTATGAAACAAGGAATTCATCCAGATTATCATCCAGTAGTTTTTGAAGATTCATCTACTGGTTACAAGTTTCTCTCTGGCTCAACAGCCACTTCAAGTGAAACTGTTAAGTGGGAAGACGGTAATGAATACCCATTAATCCGGGTTGAAGTTACTTCAGACTCACACCCATTCTACACTGGTAAGCAAAAGTTTACTCAAGCCGACGGTGCTGTCGACAAGTTCAACAAGAAGTACGGTCTCAAGTAATCGAACTTCTTATTATTCAAAAAAAGCCGGGAAAAGCGAAAGTTTTTCCCGGCTTTTTTGAATTAAGGCCAATAAATCATTATTAATGTTATTTTGCGTCTTTAAGTATTGATCTTTCTCTGCGTATAATATTGATAATTGAGAAAGTGGGGCTACCTATGCATGAAAAAATTATTAATCGAATAATTGCCTTGCATCGTTATTCTTTTGTTAGGATAACCCGGCAGACATTAATTATGATTTTTCCCATTGTTTTTATTGGAACGATGGCAAAGATGATGTTGAAAACTATTTTTAAACCAGATGGATTTATTTATAATATTGCTTTTCTTGATGTAATACCACAGAACGTGTTGCGGATTATTCAATTTATGTTAACTAGCATTAGTCAATTAACCTTAGGGATTCTAGGAATTTATACTGTTTATATGGCAGCAAAATTTACGGCGAAAAGGTATCGGCGAGACGGTAAATTTGCCGGAATAACCGCTATTTTGACCCTTTTACTAATGTCTTATCGTTATGGCAAGTCGTCCCCGCAATTTTCTCTTAGCTTTTATCAACGGCTCCTTAGTGGCAATAGTTTGTTAATTGTTTTAATTCTTGGATATGGAGTCGGCCAGCTTTACCGGTGGTTAACTCCACCAAAAGACGGTGATAATACCAATGCGTTGCCGTTATTGCAAGAACGATCATTTAGTTCAATGCTGCCAATGACAATTAGTCTGATTTTTGGGGTAACGGTTGCTCTTTTTTTAAATTCCAACACAATTTATCATGCTTGGTCAACAAGTTATTCCACGTTAGTTACGACTGCCCAAGAACATCGGCAATTATGGCTGACGTTATTAGCTACGATGGGGCTAACAATATTTGATTGGTTAGGATTAGGTGTTCCATACACTTCGATGGCGTTAACTTCTGGAGATTCATTTACTGCTAACTTGAACTATGCGCTTACTCATGGAACTCCGTGGAATGTGCCGTATGAGTTTTTAGGCAGTTCTCTTTATAATTCATTTGCTAACTTTGGGGGTGACGGCTTGATTCTTGCTTTGATAGTTGCCATTCTGTTAACCTCTAATGGCTCTTATATGCATCGTGTTGCGCGGTGGACGGCCTTACCAACATTATTTAATTTTAATTATGCAACAATGATTGGTTTACCGGTTGTATTTAATCCGTTATTTCTTATTCCGTTTGTCTTCTTACCGATTGTAAATATTCTCCTTGCCAGTTTAGCGATTACGATTCACTTAATACCTTCAACGCCTTACCCGGTTTTGCAGGGGACACCAGGACCGCTTATTAGTTTTTTGGGAACAAATGGTAATTGGGGAATCTTGATTTTTACCTTGGTATTGCTTTTAATCGATATCGCTACCTATATCCCCTTTGTAAAAATGGCCTTAGTCGTTGAAAATCGCTTAACATTAGCAGAACAGGACGTGATCAGTCATGAAAAAAATGACTAAATCAATTCTCCACACTCGTTTAGTATTGATTGGCCTAATATTGATCTTAGTCCTAATGGCAATTCCAGCATATTTTTGGATGAAAGATACAAATAAATATTTAGCTGCCAAACATAATTCAAGAATGTCGCCGATAATTATGGTTCCTGGAAGCTCAGCAACACAAAACCGCTTTAATCCGCTTATTCGTAAACTTAACGAAGATAGCCCTAAAAAACATAGTGTGTTGCGATTAGAAGTAATGAACAGCGGTAAAATCGTTTCGCAAGGATGGATAAATCGCGGCGATAACGAGCCGATTATCGTGATTGGCTTTGAGAATAATCACGATGGTTATCAAAATATAAAGAAACAAGCACAAATGGTTAACCAGGCTTTTGAACGATTGACGGAAGAGTATAACTTTAATAACTTTAAGGCGTTTGGTCATTCCAATGGGGGTCTAGTATGGACTTATTGGTTGGAACATTACTACTCTGAGTATAAAGATGCGATTACAATTAAAAGGCTAATGACATTGGGAACGCCATACAACTTTGCGGAATCTTCTGTTAGCCATCCGACGCAAATGTTTTCTGATTTTGTAAAGTATCGGAGTCGGATTCCTAAAAACCTATTAGTTTATTCGGTCGCGGGGACAGAAACTTATACATCCGATGGCCTCGTCCCAGAAGGAAGCGTGGATGCTGGTAAGTACATTTACCAAAAACAAGTTGCCCATTATACGAGTATGACGGTTACGGGAAAAGATGCTCAGCACTCTAGCTTGCCGCAAAATAAGCAGATTGTACGGTTGATTGAAGAGTATCTGCTTGATCCAAATGATAACGGTAATCCTAATTCGCAAAATAAGCAGGGGGCTACTCAAAATTAATTAAGCAGGTTATACTAAGTTCATAATAAAAAGTAAGGAGTTCAATATCGTGAAAAAAGATAAAAAGCGATCATTTGAATGGTTACGGTGGACAGCGGTTGTTATACTGTTATTGGTATCAGTTGTCCTAATTTTTAACCAGCAGATTAAGTCTTACTTAGTAGGGAGTTATAAACCTGAGATTACTCGGCAAACGGTTCAAAGCAACCAAAAGAAAAAAGCGACCTATGATTTTCAAAGTGTCAAAGATCTTAACTTGCAAACGGCTGCTAAGGCTCGTGCAAATAAGCAATCGATTAATACCATTGGGGCAATTACGGTTCCGGCTATTAATATGACGATTCCAATTGCTAATGGGGTTGATAATACAACTCTTGCGTTAGCAGCAGGAACCCTTCGTCCAGACATGGAGATGGGGGAAGGTAACTATGCGTTAGCTGGTCATAATATGGCTCATGGGAGTAAAATCCTCTTTTCCCCATTGTATTATCATGCTAAGATGGGGCAGATGATTTATATCACCAACATGGATCGCGTTTATGAATATAAGATTTATCAACGTGAATTCATTGCGGCGACCCGGGTTGATGTGGTAGACAATACGCCGGAAAAGATTATTACTTTGATTACTTGTGATGCTACCGGGGCTAATCGGTTGATGATTCGCGGTAAATTTGTTAAATCAGAACCATTTACGCAAGCACCACAAAATGTGCAAAAGAATTTTAGCGAAAAATATACGACAGGTCGTTAAAGGGAAGTGGGAAATAATCTCCTCGACAAGGCGGTGGGCTAAGCTAGAGCGGTGATTAGCACGGCACGGGCTGATTATCGTTCGTACTTAGACTCGAGCCTTGTGGTTATTTTCCACGTTATCTTTCTATTGTTCATAAAAGTAGTTGAGGCTGAGAGAAAAAGTTTTCTTCCAGCCTCCTTTTTTGTTTGCAAATTTTTAGCGATATTTGTAATCCATTCCAAATTAAGAAAAACACAATGACGATAAAAAATAGCCAAATTAAAATAAATTTTAAGTAAACAGATGAGCGAACGGACAAGAATGCCACCGTTTGCTCATTTTTTTGCCGTGAATAAATTTCTTGACTCTTTTTCAGGAACCGCATAAGAAAGAGATACATTGAATTTAAGGAGATGCAGTAATGGAAAAACGCGAACAAAAGAATGTTTTATGGTTTGATGAATTGCATCGCTCTGACGTTAATCTCGTTGGTGGGAAGTCCTCTTCATTAGGTGAAATGACTTCTGCAATGAAAATTCCAGTTCCATATGGCTTTGCGACGACAACTCACGCTTATCGTCAATTTATGGCAGAAACGGGATTAAACAACCAAATTAATAAATTATTAGCTGAAATTAATGACTATGAAAATGCTGATGAACTTCATCGGGTTTGCTCACGTATTCGGCAGATGATTGTCGAAGCACCGATGCCAAGTGAGATCGCTATGACAATCAAAAAAGCTTATGCAGCCTTATCAGAAAAAATGGGTGAAACTGAACCATTTGTAGCAATTAGGTCAAGTGCTACCGCTGAAGATTTACCAAATGCTTCTTTTGCGGGGCAGCAAGAATCGTATTTGAACGTGCGTGGTGCTGAAATGGTATTAGCAAAGGTTCAAGAATGTTATGCTTCCTTGTTTACCGATCGGGCAACCTATTACCGGCATAAGCAACATTTTCCTCATGAAAAAGTGGCTTTATCGGCGGCCGTTCAGATGATGGTTTTCTCAAAAGCTTCCGGAGTTATGTTTTCAGTTAACGTGGCGAACGGAAATGACGCTCAAATTGTTATTGATACGATTTGGGGATTAGGTGAATACATTGTTTTAGGAAAAGTAACACCGGATCATTTTGTGATTAATAAAAATAACCTTCAAGTAGTAGAACGTTCGGTAGTTCCGAAGGCAATTGAATTGTGTCAAACCCCTGGTGGCGGAGTGCATGAAGAACCAGTGCCAGCAGACCGGGCAATCCGGCCAGCGCTAACTGAAGACCAAATTTATGAATTAGCAGGATACGCAAAGGAAATTGAAAAGCACTATGGCTGTTACATGGATATGGAATTTGCGTTAGACGCACGAACAGATCGATTATGGCTAGTGCAAGCGCGTCCCGAAACAGTTTGGTCAAATAAAAATAATAAGCAAGCAACAAAGGAGTCCACTGTCTCAATGAACAAAACCGAAAAAATATTGATCAAAGGGTTACCAGCAAGTCCAGGCGTTTCCACTGGAAAGGTGCACGTAATTGCGGATCCTAAAGATATTGATGAATTTGAAGAAGGAGAAATATTAGTAACGTTGATGACTTCGCCTGACTGGGTTCCGGCAATGAAGAAAGCAGCAGCAATCATCACCGATAATGGTGGAATGACCTGCCATGCCGCAATTGTTTCTCGTGAAATGCAGATCCCATGTATCGTTGGCACCAAGAGCTGTGGGCAAGCAGTTACTGAAATGTTGCAAGATGGCGCACAAGTAACTGTTGATGCTAAAAATGGGGTCGTTTATCAAGGCGATCTCGCAGAACAATTTAACAGCGAAAAAGAGACAACGGAATGTCACCATGTAGAATATTATGCGCCGACTGCAACCAGGGTCATGATGAATTTAGGCGATCCAGAACTAGCAGAAAAATATGCAGAACTTCCTGTTGATGGCATCGGCTTAATGCGAGAAGAATTTCTTTGGACGACTTATATTCATGACCATCCCCTCTACTTAATTGAAACTGGTCATCCTGAAAAAGTTGTTGATATGTTAGCAGATGGGATTGCTAAAGTGGCCCGGGCGATTGCTCCACGGCCGATGGTTTTACGTTTTTCTGATTTTAAGTCGGGAGAATACCGTAATTTAACAGGCGGCGATAAATATGAGCCCCATGAACCTGCCGACTTATTGGGATGGCGCGGCGCTTCTCGGTACTATGATCCTAAATATATCGAAGCTTTTAAGTTAGAACTTGCGGCGGTAAAAAAGGTGCGTCAAGAATTCCGGTTAAAGAACCTCAATGTAATGATTCCGTTTGTCCGCACCGTTGCCGAAGCTGATAAAGTTACAAAATTAATGGCAGCTGCCGGGTTACACCGTGGTCCAGATTTTAAGGTATACATGATGGCTGAGATTCCAAGTAATATCATCTTGGCGGATCAGTTTAATAAATATGTTGATGGTTATTCGATTGGGTCCAATGATTTAGCAATGCTTATTTTAGGTTGTGATCGGAATAATGATACAGTGGCCCACCTCTTTGATGAGCGTAATCTTGCAGTAAAGCGGGCAATTAGCCACCTTATTAAGACTGCTCACCAAGATAACAAGACGGTTTCAATATGTGGGCAAGCACCATCTGAATATCCTGAATTAGCATCTTTCTTAATTCAACAAGGGATTGATTATATTTCAGTTAATCCAGATATGGTTAAAGAAACAAAACAGAACGTGGCAAGGATTGAACAGCGCATAATCCTGGATAACGCGACTGGTAAGAGACGACAAGCTGTGGAAAGTTATGCATGGTAGAAAGGATTGAATAAAATGCAAATTTTTGTTGATATTAATGCTTCTGAAAATGGTAATGGTTCACAAGAGTTTCCGTTTAAGTACATCCAGCAAGCGGCAGATATCGCTCAACCAGGGGATTATGTCCAAGTGATGCCGGGTGAATATCATGAAGAAGTTCATCCGCAATATTCCGGTACTAGTGATAAGCCGATTATTTATGCGTCTGCTGAGCAAAATCAGGCAATCATTACAGGTGCTGACCGTGTTACTAGCTGGCAGCATGTTGCTGGTCCGGTATGGCAATTAAAACTCCCTAATGCCGAATTTGGTGACTATAATCCATACAACGTTTTAGTTGATCAAACCTTTAATCATGCCGGTGAAATCTTCCTGAATAATAAAGCAATGTATGAGGTTGATCAGTTAGCAAAAGTTGAAACACCAAGCGAAAATAAACTTTCACGTGACCGGAAATTTACCTGTTATACCTGGTATACCGAACAGTTGCCAGCAGAAGATTCAACGGTAATCTATGCGAACTTTCAAGTGCAAAATCCTAATGATGAACATGTTGAACTGACTTTCCGGGAGACGTGTTTCTACCCAGAAAAAGCAGGACTCAATCACCTTATTCTATCGGGCTTTACAATGACGAAGGCTGCTTGTCGGTGGGCATCTTCGCAATATAATAAGGGGATTATTGGTACTAATCGTGGTCAAGGATGGAAGATTGCCAAGTGTGACATTTCTCACGCTAAGTGTTCCGGGATATCCCTTGGTCGAAATATTGTTCCAACCATTGACGATGATAAGGTTTATCCACATCGGATTAAGAACAACACGATTCATGATTGCGGGCAGACCGGAATTATCGGTGTTGAAGGTAACCCATCGCCGATTATTGAACACAATAGTATTTACAACATTAACGTCCGCCAAAACCTTGTCAGTGATGATGTCAGTGCGATCAATCTTTCGCCAGCGATTGGGGCTAAGATTTTACGCAACTGCATTCATGATTGCACACGCGGAATATGGCTTGGTGGCAAGGTTGAAGATACCCAAATTTCACGGAATGTGTTCTACAACAATTCACTGCCAGATTCATTTGAAGTCACGAACGAGAATCGGGAGGACTTAGTAGCGGCTCTAGGTGAAGATATTGAAATTAAGGATTCGATGGGTGTGACCTTGATTGATAACAATTTCTTATTGTCAGATTGTGCACTTAAGCTCGAATCTAAGGGCGTCCTTCTCGTTCATAACTTAATTAATGGCAGTGTGGAATGGTTAAGCAATACGAATGTTGCTGAAAATGATCCTTACTACCACCGCCTTTACCAACAAAATGCGCCAGAAAGTGCTCCTTACGATTCTTCCTGTTTCTATAACAATGTCTTTATCCGGAAGAACCTCCGGAGTGAAATGGCAAAATTAATTGCATTTGCCCACGAACAGGCAAGTGAACAACCAATTGATAATCATATTAGCGATGATAATGCTGCTTATGTTGGCCTAGCCAGTGGACAACGAAGCTATATTCCAGCTAATAAAGCCGGAAATATCTTTATGAATGATGAGCAAGAAGACGTTAAGGTCGGCATCGATTCAAATGAAGATGGAGTATTTCTTGATAGTAATATTTGCGACTACTTGAACGAAGATACCAGTCGGGTGATCGCAGTTGGTGCTACTCCCGAGACCGCCCGTGATTTTGATACAGATTTCTTGGGGAACCATCGTGAAGGAATTAGTGTAACAGCTGGACCTTTTGATGCAAAAGAAGAATATAGTCGACGCTTATTTAGACTACTGTTTTAAGGAGGCAAAGAAATGCGCAAACCGTTTATTATTGCGAACTGGAAAATGAATAAAAACGTTCATGAATCTGTTGCGTTTGTTAAAGCAATTAAAGGAAAGCTCCCAGCAGATAAAGAAATTGGGATCGCCGCGCAAGCAGTTTCGCTATATAACATGAAAAAAGTGGCGGCCTCTTCCAACTTACAAATTATTGCTCAAAATGCATCTGCTGAGTTAGAAGGACCGTATACTGGAGAAATTAGCATGCGAAGTTTAGCAGATGCGGGCGTGACATATGTGATGCTAGGCCATTTAGAGCGCCGGCGCCTGTTCAATGAAAGTAATGATTCAATCAATCAAAAAGTTTTAGCAGCCCTCAATGCCGGCATTATTCCAATCATTTGTACGGATGAAGAGATGGTTCAAACAGAAGTTAACGGACAAATTCATTATGTATTTCGCCAACTAAAAAGTGTCCTTAAAGGGGTACCAGCTAACAAACTATCACAGATTGTTATTTCATATGAACCAAGTTGGGCCGTTGGGAGCACGCATCAAGCAAATCCAGACATTGCGGAAGAGGGGTGTCTGGCAATTCGTCAAAACCTGGTTGAAATGTATGGTAATGAGATTGGCGAGCAAGTTCGAATACTCTATGGTGGAAGCGTTAATCCCGAGAACATTGGCCAAATTATGAGTAAACCAAATGTTGATGGGGCACTAATCGGTCGTGCAAGTCTCGAGATTGAAAGCTTTTTACAAATGATCAATTATATCGAATTAGCGAGCAAGCAAAAGTTACAGGTAATTTAGGAGGAAGAATGATGGCTTACTTTGATAACGGAAACAAACTTTTTGATGACGCACGGAAGAATCAATATGCAATTGGAGCATATAATATTAATAATCTTGAATGGACCCGGGCAATCTTGCGGGCGGCAGCAGAGACTAATACCCCAGTACTGATCCAAGTTTCAATGGGAGCGGCCAAGTATATGGGTGGTTATAAATTTGTTAAAGATATGGTTGAGGACCAGATGGATGCAATGGGAATTAAAGTTCCAGTTATCCTGAATCTTGACCATGGTGACTATGATGCAGCAATTGAATGCATTAACTTAGGATATTCGTCAGTCATGTTTGACGGACATAAGTTACCAATTGAAGAAAATTACGCCAAAACCAAAGAGATTGTCCAATTAGCGCATTCACGCGGCATTGCGGTTGAAGCTGAAATCGGTAAAGTAGGCGAAAACCAAGATACTAGCAGTGGGGAACTTGCTGATGTTGAAGATGCAATGGCGTTTGCAGCGATGGGGGTTGACCGTCTTGCTTGTGGGATTGGTAATATTCACGGCATTTATCCTGCTAACTGGCCAGGGTTAGACTTTGATCGCCTTCAAGAAATTGCGAATGCGATTGATATTCCGCTCGTGCTTCATGGTGGTTCAGGGATTCCTAGAGAACAGGTTCAAAAGGCAATTTCAATGGGGATTGCAAAGGTAAATATCAATACTGAATTCCAGTTAGCGTTCCAAGATGCAACCCGGAAGTATATTGAAAATGAATTAGACCTCAATAAAGAACAAAAAGGATATGATCCACGGAAATTATTACTTCCCGGAACAGATGCAATAACTGCTAAAATGAAAGATATGATTGAATGGTTAGGCACGCCAGCAGTCGCCTAATTATAATGGAGGTTATGGAATGGCAATCACAGTTTACTTTGTCCGGCATGGTGAGACCTACTTTAATCGGTTTGCCCGCCTGCAAGGATGGTCAGATACCCCACTTACAGAAAAGGGCAAGATGAATGCTAAAAAGATCGGCCAAGTTTTAGCGGACTTAAGGATCGATTACCTTTTCTCCAGTGATTTAAAACGAGCAGTTGATACTGCACGGCTTTTAATTGTGGACCACCCAACTGCGACGATGAAGGAACCAATTCAAAAGGAATTCTTCCGTGAGGTATTTTATGGGTCTTTTGAAGGCCATAGTAATGAGGAAGGGGCCATCTGGGCAAGCTATCTTGAAGGCAAGCGATTTAGGCGTATCGGTGAATTAGTTGATGAATTTGGCGTTGAAAAAGCGCATGACCTGCTGAAAGCTGCCGATCCAGCCCACCTTGCAGAAGATAGTAATGAGTTAAATACTCGTATAGAGCAGGCAATTGCCTTTTTACAAAGCTTACCTGACGGAAGTAATGTGGTCGTAGTAGCTCATGGATCGATCATCCAATATATTGCGGGGATGTATGGCGAATCTGGATATAAGTATGAAAACTTACATAACGGCGCGCTGATGAAGGTCAAGCTAACCGCTAAGGATGTTGAAATTACCGGATACAATCAATTTAAACTATAAAAAGAGGCAAGGAATTATTTTCCAAACCTCTTTTATTATGATAATTCTTTAGTAATTTTATCCAGCCATAATGGCAATGTCTCATTTAGGCTATTGTAAGTATCTTCAAAGCGGTGAGTATACCAAGGATCGGGAATTTCTTGATCCTCTTTGCCGGGAATTACTTCATATGCTAAATGGACTTTATCACGATCTTGTGCTGGTGCAATGCGTTGCAAGTTGTACTTGTTCATATTATCCATGCAGATGATGTAATCAGCCCAATCGAAGTCTTGTCGTGTAATTGGGCGGGAGATTAAGTCGTCCGTTGATAGCCCGTGTGCGTGCATTGTCTTTGCGGCACCTGGATGGGGACCATTTCCTTCTTCTTCGTTGCTTGTTCCAGCAGAATCAACATTGATTTTGCCATTTAATCCTGCGTCATCAACCATTTGCTTGAACATTGCCTCGGCCATTGGTGACCGACAAATGTTTCCTAAGCAGACAAATAAAACGTTCATGTAATCACCTCATTTATACTTCTATCATACCGAAAAAGATAATATTTTGCTAAAATATTCGGTAATTCTAACACTATCCTTAAGTTTTTGGTAAAATTAAGGACAAATATTTTTAGAGGAGGAACAAAAATGACCCTTATTATTGTAATTGTTGTCATTGTCTTGTTGATTGCTATTTATGCAGGACTTTACAACAGTTTGATTCAATTGCGGACACACGCACAAGAATCATGGAGTCAAATTGATGTTCAATTACAACGACGTAACGACTTGATCCCTAACTTAATTTCAACAGTTAAGGGCTATAGCAAGTATGAAGCGGGAACCTTGGAAAAGGTAACAAAGCTGCGGACAGAATTAAACAGTATTCCAGACAGCGATCATGCTAAAAAAATGGAAGTTTCCAATGAATTAACGGGAACTTTACGGACATTATTTGCCGTCGCTGAAAATTATCCAGACTTAAAAGCAAGTGCTGAATACCAAAAATTAATGGAAGAATTAACTAATACTGAAAATAAGATTGCCTACTCCCGGCAGCTTTACAACAGTACTGTGGCTGCTTTAGATGCTAAGATTCAATCTTTCCCAAGCAATATTGTAGCTAAAATTCATCATTTCCAACAAATGGATTACTTACAAGTGCCAGAAGAAGCTAAGGCTGTGCCAAAAGTTTCATTTGATGATTTAGGTGATTAAGCATGTTATATCAGCAAATTGCCCGTAATAAACGAAAAACAATTTTGGTGATGTTTGGGTTCTTTGTATTGCTTGCTTTAATTGGCGCGGCGATTGGCTATTTATTTGCGCGGACAGCGATTGGCGGCATGATCATTGCGGCGATTATTGCGGTGATCTATATGTCCGTGATCATTGGTCAATCGACTGATGTAGTGATGCGGATGAATAACGCGACAGAGGTACGATCAGCGAGTGATGCGCCAGAACTTTGGCATATTGTTGAAGATATGGCCTTAGTTGCCCGGGTACCGATGCCGAAAGTCTATATCATCCATGACCCAAGTCCCAATGCTTTTGCGACTGGTAATGATCCTGAGCATGCTGCTGTGGCCGCTACTACTGGCTTGATGGAAAAAATGAATCGTGAAGAACTAGAAGGGGTAATGGCCCATGAAATGACTCACGTTCGTAACTATGACATCCGTTTGCAAACAATTGCGTTAGCCTTAGCATCCGCAATCGCAATGCTTGTCAATTTTGCGGGAAATTTCTGGTGGATTAGTGGTCGGAGCAGCAGTGATGATCGAGATAATCCATCAAGTGTTTTCGCAATCCTTGGTTCGATTCTCTTGATTATCTTAGCGCCATTAGCAGCAACTATTGCGCAGATGGCCCTTTCACGTAATCGGGAATACTTAGCCGATGCAGGTGCTGTTGAATTAACACGTAATCCACAAGGGATGATCAGTGCATTAGAAAAGCTAAAAACTGCCGTGCCAATGAAACATGTGGACCCAAGCAGTTCAGCTTTATATATTAGTGATCCAGAAAAGAACGCTAAGCACCATCCTTTTTCAAATCTATTTGACACCCACCCACCGCTAGATAAGCGAATTGAACGGTTGCGTCAAATGTAATAGAATTATAAATGAGGTGAGACTGAGAAAAAACTTTTGCTTTTTCTCAGTCTCTGCTATTTTTACTCACGACTCATCGTTTTTAATCGCCTTATACTAGTGAGGGTGATATAATTAAAAAGCTAGACCAAAGTATCAAAAGAAGAGGTATCTTTTTCATGAAAATGAAATTAGCGGAAATTGCCAAGGCGATCAACGCACAAAATGACATTGAACAATGGAAGGACGTAGAAGTAACTAGTGTGTCATTTGACAGTCGACACTTAGATCAAGGGAGCTTATTTGTTCCGTTGCAAGGTGCCCAAGACGGCCACCAATACGTACTGAGTGCTTTTACCAATGGTGCAGTAGCTAGTTTATGGGCTAGTGACCATGAGATAACAGATCAGACGCACCCATTATTAGTTGTTAACGATCCATTAGCGGCTCTTCAACAACTAGGTAAGTACTACTTGCATAAGATTAATCCGATTGTCGTTGCGGTTACGGGCAGCAATGGTAAGACGACGACTAAAGATATGATTGCGTCAATCTTAAGTACACAGTTTAATGTCACAAAGACATATGCTAATTTTAATAATGAGATTGGGGTTCCAGTAACGCTTCTTAACATGGAGTCTAATACCGAAGCAGTGGTAGTTGAGATGGGCATGGACCGTTTTGACCAGCTTGACTTCTTGAGTAAACTTGTAAATCCTGACATTGCCGTTATTACAATGATCGGGGAAGCACATATCGAATTCTTCGGGACTCGTGATAAGATTGCTGATGCAAAGATGGAAATTACCCATGGCCTAAAGGAAGATGGAACGCTAGTATTTAATGGGGATGAGCCATTATTAGAGGAACGGGTAAAAGATCTTACCCAACGACAGATGCGCTTTGGTCGGCAACTAAGCAATAATTTGTATGCAACAAGTGTTCACGATGAACCACGGCAGCTATCATTTACCGTCAACGAATGGCCAGATGAAGAATTCACTATTCCAATGGTTGGTGAATACAATATTAATAATGCGTTAGCGGCTATGGAAGTGGGTAAGATTCTGCATATTACTCCCGCCCATATGAAGCAAGCGTTGGCAAACGTTGAATTAACGGAAAATCGTGCTGAATGGGTTAAAGGAAAGAATGGTGAACAGATCTTAAGTGATGTTTACAATTCAAACCCAACCGCTGCCAAAGAAGTCCTTAAAACAATCGCGGAAACGCCAGTGGATGGTCGCCGAATTGCCGTATTAGGGGACATGCTGGAATTAGGGGATGCTGCGCCAAAGTTGCATGCTAGCTTAGCAGAAGAGATTGACCACCAAAAGATTGCTAGTGTTTACCTTGTAGGCGAACAAATGAAAAATCTTAAAGATAAGTTGATCCAAGAAGGTTATCCAGCTGAAGATATCCATCATTATGCTGCCAGTGACCTTCAACAATTAATTGCTGATCTTACGGCTACTTTGACGGGTGAAGATATTGTTCTATTAAAAGCAAGTCATGGCATTCACCTAGAAGAAGTCTTGACGGCATTAAAAGCAGAATAGTTAATATATTTGCCAGTCGATTACTGATGCTTATATCATGAATCGACTGGTCATTTTTAGGAGGAAAATTTTTGAAGTTTAGTGAATTAGGCTTATCCGAGAGCCTATTAAAAGCAATCAAACGGAGCGGATACGAAGAAGCAACACCAATCCAAGAACAAACGATTCCAATGGTTCTTGAAGGTAAGGATGTTATTGGCCAGGCACAAACTGGGACTGGTAAGACGGCCGCTTTTGGCTTGCCAATTATTGAAAACGTTGATACTGAAAATCCCAATATTCAAGCAATTATCATTTCACCAACACGTGAATTAGCAATCCAGACCCAAGAAGAACTTTATCGTCTTGGTAAAGATAAACATGTTCGCGTGCAGGTAGTCTATGGTGGGGCAGATATTCGGCGCCAAATTAAGAGCTTGAAACAACACCCCCAAATTCTCGTTGGGACCCCTGGACGGTTACGGGACCATATTAACCGTCATACAGTTAAACTTGACCACATTAAGACCCTGGTTCTCGATGAGGCAGATGAAATGCTAAACATGGGATTCTTAGAGGATATTGAATCAATCATCAAGGAAACACCAGATGATCGGCAAACATTGCTCTTCTCAGCAACCATGCCACCAGAAATCAAGCGGATTGGGGTTCAATTTATGTCTGATCCGGAAACTGTGCGGATCAAGGCCAAGGAATTGACTACTGACTTAGTTGATCAGTACTATGTTCGCGCGCGTGACTATGAAAAGTTTGACATCATGACCCGCTTAATTGATGTTCAAGATCCCGACTTAACAATTGTCTTTGGTCGGACAAAGCGGCGGGTAGATGAATTGTCGAAGGGCTTGATTGCGCGTGGCTACAATGCAGCTGGTATTCATGGTGACCTTACTCAGGATAAGCGTTCTAAGATCATGTGGAAGTTTAAGAACAATGAACTTGATATCTTAGTTGCAACAGATGTGGCTGCCCGGGGCTTAGACATTTCGGGGGTTACGCATGTTTATAATTATGATATTCCATCTGATCCAGACAGCTATGTTCACCGGATTGGCCGAACAGGACGGGCCGGCCATCACGGGGTATCTTTAACCTTTGTGACCCCAAATGAGATGGATTACCTTCATGAGATTGAAAAATTAACCCGAGTACGGATGCTGCCGCTTAAGCCACCAACAGCTGAAGAAGCATTTAAGGGTCAAGTTGCCTCAGCCTTTAATGATATCGATGAATTAATCGCGCAGGATTCAACTGATCGTTATGAAGAAGCCGCTGAAAAGCTATTAGAAACGCATAATGCAACTGACCTAGTAGCAGCATTGTTAAATAACATGACGAAGGAAGCAGCGAGTGAGGTTCCTGTCAAGATAACCCCTGAACGTCCTCTTCCACGGCGCAACAAGCGAAATAACCGTAATGGCAACCGAAATAACTCGCATGGTGGCAACCACTACCGGCGTAAGAATTTCCGTCGTCACCAACATGGTGGTCACCGGAACGATAACCATGGCAAGAGCCATTCTAGTCGTCATTCATTTAACATCCGACATCGGAAAGAAAATTAAATTAGCTAAGAAGTCTTTGGTTGAGATTTGACCAAGGACTTTTTTGATTTGATTGCTTATTGATTGTAATTCAGTTATACTTATCATGTATTTATATTTAAACGGATTCTTTGAATTTCGTTATCAGCGGAATCTGTTATTAGATGCTACAAAAATAAGGATAATTAGGTTGCTTTTTCCTAATGTATTAGACACTTTTTGCAATAGTTGTTAATAAGCTGATTAATTATTGTCTTAGTTGGATACATTAATAAAGGGCAACCTATTTTAATAACACAAGGGGGAAGCTAGAATGGTATCAAAAAATAATAAAAAATTAATTGCGGAAAAGAATCGGCGCAATGAAAAGCAACGATTTGCAATTCGTAAGTTAAATATTGGTGTCGCATCAGTCTTGCTTGGAATTACTTTTAGTATTTACGGTGGTGGACAAGCAGTAGCACACGCTGATACTGCCAATGCTAGTGACCAAGTTGCCCCAAGTGATACGGGTGATAACAGTTTAGCTGATAAGTCAGAAGTCGCTTTAAGCAATACTGCTTTGAATGCTAGTCAATCGTCCACATCAGCAACTAGTGCTAATGGTGCAGTCCAAAGTCAATCGTCAGCTAATAGTCAAACAGCAGTAACTGCTAACACTCCTGCTAATGATAATGCTGTTGCTTCAAATGCAGCTGTAGAAGCAACTAAGAATCAATCTACGGCAGAAAATCAACCAAGTGCTGGTCAAGAAGTGCAAACCCCAGCACAAGCACAACCAGTAGCACAAGAAAATGGTTCTGGGAATACAAGCCTTGATGCAACTCGGCAAGTCCTTAATGCAGTTGCTCGGCGGAATTCAAATTCTGCTGGAGCAATTCATTTGACGTCATTTGCTGCGGTTCCTGCTTCTACTCCTGCTGTCGCTACATCAGATGCAACAGCAGAAGATACTAATGCAGTAACAGTTACGGATGCTCAAGAATTAATCGATGCAATTCAAAAAGGGTCTGCTACAACTATTAATGTAGCTAACGATATTAATCTTGCTAAAGTTCCTGATTCTAACTATAAATATATTCGAAAAATTAACACTAGAGACTTTACAATTAAATCTGCAACAAATGGCGTAAAACATACTATTGATTTCTCTGGTTATGTTTTTAACATGAGTACCCCAAACACAGTAACTTTCAAGGATTTAGATATCTATGCACGTAGTTACTGGGGGGTAGTTTATAATGCTGGTGGTTATGTATATGATAATGTAAACTTCACCGGATCACAGCTTATTTATACGGCTTCCAATACTGATGCAACCGTTACATTTAAAAACAAAGTTACAGCTACTACAGTAGGATCATACACTAGTCCAATTGATGGTAAATCACGTTCCAGTCAAGGTGGGGACACCCAACAAATTCTTCAATTTGAGGGTGGAACAAATCATATTATTTTTGATGGAAACAGTAATGTGACCTTAGGGACAACCAACTCAAATGTACTTGAAATTGATCGTGGTACAGCTACAATTGACGTTAAAAATGGTGCTAATGTAACTATTAACCCACATTCTAAGGGAAATCCAGAAAATCGTAATGGTATTGGAACTGGAACAATTGCCCGGGCGATTGCTTCAAACGCCAATACTACAATTAACGTTGATAAAGGTGCTAACTTAACTATTAATACTGAAAAAGCTAGCGGTGATAGCGATGTAGCTGGTGCTTTATATTTAAATTCTGATGCCACTCTTAATGTAAATGGTGATTTGAATATCAATTCAACTGGTACTCCAAGTACTAGAGATAATGGTTACCCCGTATACATTGCAGGTAATGCAGCAATTAATGTTGGTAATGGTGGTAAGTTTAATTTAAGTGCTACTAATACTGGAAGTTACAACGATAATTTGATGTCAATTTCGGGTAAGGGAACAGTTAAACTTGCACCTCACTCTAACTTTAAGATGAGTGCAGATGGTACAGGCGCTTTAACTGCTATTAGTTTGTCATCTGGTAGTACATTCACTTCAGATCAACCAGATTCATTTGCTATCGATCTTTCCGCAAATACCAGTACTGGTAAGTCACTAATTAAAAATGGTACTATCAATTTCACCCGTGTTAAGACGGTTACTGATGGAAACGAATCACAGCCTTTGGGCAAAATTGATGTAACTTATGATAGAAATGGTAATGCTACTTCTTACACTATTACGGCACAAGATGAAAATACTGTTAAGCAAGTTGGAGAAGGTCTTGCTAACAAGAACTTGATTGATCTTGTTAAGGCTGGTGAAGACGTTACTCTATCTAACCTTCATTTAAGTAAGAATAATGTATTGACTGGTACTGTTGCTTCAAGTGGTAGCAACAACCCAATTTATGTAACTGTTACTGTTGGTGGAGTAAGCACTAATGTGCCAGTAGTCGGAAATTACACTGTGTACACCAACACTAACGGCACAGTAACTTCAGACAATGTTGATTACGCTGCACAAACTGCTTCAACTGGTGGTAACTTCTCTATTGATTTATCAAAACTTGCAAGTAGCTTGACTGATGATGCACAAGTTGCAGTTACTGCTACAAAAGATTTCGTTGAATCCTCTCAAACTGAAAGTGTGGCAGCATTACGTGCACTTAATACCACTACTCTTCAAGAATTAGTAGATGCTGCTCCGGAAGAAGAAAAGAAAGCAAGTTACTACAATGCTACTGAAGAAGCTCAAAAGGCATATACTGATGCAATTTCAACTGGTAAAGACATTCTTGCCAATCCAAATAATTACGATCAAGTTGACGTTAATGATGCCGTAACCGCCATTCAAAATGCTCAGAAGGCTTTAACTGGTCAACCTACCAACAAGACAGAACTTCAAGATGCTATTGACCAAGCATCAACAGTAGAATCAAGTGATAACTATACTAATGCAGATTCTGATTTACAAAAGGCCTACACTGATGCAATCAGTGACGGTCAAACAGTTTTAAGTAATGCTAATGCTACTCAAACTGAGGTAGATAAGGCATTAACCACCATTAATAACGCAAAAGATGCTTTAAATGGTGATGCTAAGAAAGCAGCAAGTAAGGAAGCCCTTCAAAAAGCAGTTGATGAAGCACCTACTGTAAAATCAGATGATGCTGCATACTACAATGGCTCTGATGAAGCTAAAACTGCTTATGATAAGGCAGTCAGTGCTGGTCAAACAGTTTTAGCTGATCCAGACGCAACTGCTACTCAAATTACAGATGCTTTAAATGCCATTAATACTGCTAAGGGTAATCTTAAGGGTGAAGCAACTGATAAATCAGCGCTTCAAACAGCAGTTGACAATTCTGCAACTGTAAAAGGAAGCAATAACTATACTAATGCAGACGAAACTCAAAAGACTGCATATGATAATGCAGTTACAGCTGCGCAAACAGTTTTGGATAAAACTAATGCAACTCAAGCAGAAGTAAACCAAGCTCTTCAAGATCTTGAAACTGCAAATAATAACTTAAATGGGGATGTTAAGACTGAAGCTGCAAACAAGGCTGCCTTAGAAGCCGCTGTTAAGGATGCGCCAAATGTAAGAAATACGCCGGCATACTACAACGGTAGTGAAGAAGCCCAAACTGCATACAATAATGCAATTAATGCTGGGCAAGCAGTTTTGAATCAAGCAAATCCATCTGCAAGTGACGTTAAGAATGCTTTAGATGCAATTAATGCAGCAAAAGATAACCTTAAAGGTGAGGCTACTAATACTGAAGCCTTGGAAACAGCTTTAACCAATGCTAATAATGCTAAGGAAAGTGGTAACTATACTAACGCTGACCAAGCAAATCAAGAAGCTCTTAACAATGCAATTACTGCTGGTCAAGAGATTTTAAAGAATGCTAATGCAACTCAGGCAGAAGTAGACAATGCAGCAAAGGCTATTACTGATGCAATCAATGGCTTGAATGGTGATACTAACCTTGCAAATGCAAAGAATGCTGCTACTGAAGATATTCAAAAGGCTTTAGATACTAAGACTATCGAAATCACTAACGCTACTAATATTGATCAAGCTACTAAGGATCAATTAATTGCCGATGCTAAGAAGGTAGCAGAAGATGCTAATACTGCGATTAATCAAGCAACTAATGCCGAGGCAGTTAATACTGCTAAAACTGAAGGAATTACTAAGATTAACAATGTAAAAATTCCAAGTTTAGATGGAGCAAAGCAAGCCGCAAACCAAGCAATTGACCAAGCTCTTGATACTAAGACTAAGGAAATTAATGCTGCTAACAATATTGACCAAGCAACAAAAGATCAGTTAATTAAAGCAGCAACTGATGCAGCAACTACCGCAAAGGATGCTATTGAAAAAGCTACAACTAATGATGCAGCAACTAAAGCGGGCCAAGATGGTGTTGATGCAATTAACAACGTAAAGATACCAAGCGTTACTGATAGTCAAAATGCTGCAAAAGAAGCAATTGATAATGCCCTTAACGCTAAGACTAAGGAAATCAACGATGCTAACAATATTGATCAAACAACAAAAGATCAATTAATTAAAGAAGCGACCGATGCAGCTAATAATGCTAAGGAAGCTATTGATAAAGCAACCACAGCTGATGCAATTAAGACTGCACAAGATGAAGGAACAACTAATATTAATAATGTTACTGTTCCAAGCTTAGAGGATGCCAAGAAGGCAGCTAATAAAGCAGTAGATGATGCTCTTACTGCTCAAACTGAGGTAATTAATAAAGCTAATAATCTTAGTGATGCAGAAAAGAAAGATCTAATTGATCAAGCAACTGCTGAAGCCAATAAGGCTAAAGAAAATATTGAAACTGCTACAACAAACAATGAGGCAGCTCAAGCAGGCCAAGATGGTGTGGATGCAATTAAGAAGATTGTTCCAACAAGCTTAGATACTGTCAAATCTGATGCAAATAAAGCAATTGACGATGCTTTGACTAAGAAATTAGAAGAGATCAATTCCGCTAATGATTTAACTACTGATGAAAAAAAAGCATTAACACAAGAAGCTAATACGGTTGCAGATAAGGCAAAAGAAGAAATTACTAAGGCAACGACTAATGCTGCTGTAATTGAAGCACAAAATACTGGTGTTACTGTAATTAATGACATCAAAATTCCAACTGAATCAACAGTCAAAGAAACAGCTAAAAAGGCGGTAGCTGACGCAGCAACTGCAAAGAACAATGCAATTGATTCTTCAAACTTAACAGCTGAAGAAAAAGCTGCGTTGAAGCAAGCAGTAACTGAAGCTCAAAATGTTGCAGATCAAGCCATTGATAATGCAACAACTAACGCAACAGTAACTGAAGCTCAAACCAATGGCGTGAATGCAATTAATGGCATTAAAGTTCCAACTGAATCAACAGCTAAAGAAGCAGCTAAGAAGGCAGTAGCAGAAGCTGCAGAAGCAAAGAACAATGCAATTGATTCTTCAAACTTAACAGCTGAAGAAAAAGCTGCGTTGAAGCAAGCAGTAACTGATGCACAAACAGCTGCAGATCAAGCAATTGATAAAGCAACTACCAACGCTGCAGTTACTAAAGCTCAAACTAATGGCGTGAATGCAATTAATGGCATTAAAGTTCCAACTGAATCAGCAGTCAAAGAAGCAGCTAAGAAGGCAGTAGTCGACGCAGCAACTGCAAAGAACAATGCAATTGATTCTTCAAACTTAACAGCTGAAGAAAAAGCTGCCTTGAAGCAAAAAGTTACTGAAGCACAAACAGCTGCAGATCAAGCCATTGATAATGCAACTACAAATGCAGCAGTGACTGAAGCAGAAGACAAGGGTATTAAGGCAATTAATGGTATTGATGTACCAGCTAAATCAGATGCTAAGGAAAAGGCAATCACTGATCTTAACAACGAAGTTGAAAATGCTAAGAAAGCAATTGATCAAGATAGCAACTTAACTGATGAAGAGAAGCAAGCAGCTAAAGACCAAATTGACTCTGATGCCAAGACTGCTCAAGATGTTATTAACAATGCAAAGACTAATGATGATGTTAAGAAGGCAGCTGCTGCTGGTACATTAGCAATAGATAAAGATGTTGCCAATGCAGCCATTGATAATGCAGCCGCTGGTAAGAAATCAGAAATTTCTAACTTACCATTAACAGACGAAGAAAAGACTGCTTTGAATAATGAAGTAGATCAAAAGGCTCAAGATGCTAAAGAAGCAATTAACACTGCCACTACTCCAGAAGCTGTAGCTACTGCGCAAGAAAATGGTATTAAGAATATCAATGATATTGACGTACCAACTGAATCAGCAGCAAAACAAGCAGCTAAGGAAGCTGTAGCTAATGCAGCTAACGAAAAGAATGCTGCAATTGATTCTTCAAACTTAACAGCAGAAGAAAAAGCGGCATTGAAGCAAGAAGTAACTGAAGCTCAAAACGCTGCAAATACTGCAATTGACAATGCAACTACAAACGCAGACGTAACTGAAGCTAAAGACAATGGTATTAGTGCAATTGACGGCATTAAAGTTCCAACAACATCAGCAAATAAGGAAAAGGCAATTACTGATCTTAACAACGAAGTTGAAAATGCTAAGAAAGCAATTGATCAGGATAGCAACTTAACTGATGAAGAGAAGCAAGCAGCTAAAGATCAAATTGATTCGGATGCTAAGACTGCTCAAGATGCCATCGATAATGCGAAGACTGACGATGAGGTTAAGACTGCCGTTGACAATGGTCAGCTTTCAATTGATAAAGATGTTGCTAATGCCGCAATTGATAATGCAGTCGCTGGTAAGAAAGCAGAAATTTCTAATTCACCATTAACAGATGAAGAAAAGACTGCTTTAAACAATGAGGTAGATCAAAAAGCTCAAGATGCTAAAGAAGCAATCAATAATGCCACTACCCCAGAAGCTGTAACCACTGCACAAGAAAATGGCATTAAGAATATCAATGAAACTTCCGTACCAACTCAATCAGCAGCTAAAGAAGCAGCTAAGAAAGCAGTAGCCGACGCAGCAACAGCAAAGAACAATGCAATCGACGCTTCAAACTTAACTGACGAAGAAAAAGCTGCCTTGAAGCAAAAAGTTACTGAAGCACAAGACTCTGCAAATCAAGCAATTGATAATGCAACAACAAATGCAGCAGTAACTGAAGCAGAGAACAAGGGCGTTAATGCAATTAATGGTATTGACGTGCCAGGCAAATCAGCTGCTAAAGAGCAAGCAACAACTGATCTTAACACTGCTGTTGAAAATGCTAAGAAAGCAATTGATCAGGATAGCAACTTAACTGATGAAGAGAAGCAAGCAGCTAAAGATCAAATTGACTCTGATGCTAAGAACGCTCAAGATGCCATTAACAATGCTAAGACCAATGATGATGTCAAGAAGGCCGTTGACGCTGGTACATTAACCATTGATAAGGATGTAGCTAATGCAGCCATTGATAATGCAGTAGCTGGTAAGAAGAACGAAATTTCTAATTCACCATTAACAGATGAAGAAAAGACTGCTTTAAACAATGAGGTAGATCAAAAAGCTCAAGATGCTAAAGAAGCAATTAACACTTCAACTACTCCAGAAGCTGTAGCTACTGCGCAAGAAAATGGTATTAAGAATATCAATGATATTGACGTACCAACTGAATCAGCAGCAAAACAAGCAGCCAAGGAAGCTGTAGCTAATGCAGCTAATGAAAAGAATGCTGCAATTGATTCTTCAAACTTAACAGCTGAAGAAAAAGCTGCATTGAAGCAAGAAGTAACTGAAGCTCAAAACGCTGCCGATCAAGCCATTGATAATGCAACTACTAACGCAGCAGTAACTGAAGCTAAAGACAATGGTGTTACGACAATTGAGAATATTGAAGTCCCAGCAACATCAGCAAATAAGGAAAAAGCAATCACCGACCTTAATAATGAAGTTGAAAAAGCTAAGCAAGCAATTGATCAAGACAGCAACTTGACTGATGAAGAAAAACAAGCTGTAAAGTCTCAAATCGATACTGAGGCTAAGACTGCTCAAGATGCGATCAATAGTGCTAAGACTGACAATGAGGTAAACAATGCCGTTAACAGCGGTAAGGTTTCAATTGATAAAGATGTTGCTAACGCAGCAATCGATAATGCAGTTGCAGGTAAGCTTAAGGAAATTCAAGATCCACTAACTACTGACGAAAAACAAGCTTACACTGATTTAATTAATTCTGAAGCAAATAATGCAAAACAAAATATTGCTAATGCAACTACTGTTGAAGAAGTAACTACTGCACAAAACAGTGGCGTAGATGCAATTAACAAGATTGAAGTGCCAACTACTTCTACAGTTAAGGACGATGCTATTAAGGCAATTGATAAAGCATTACAAAATAAGACTGATGAAATCAACAATGCCTCTAACATCAATCCTCAAGAAAAGACTGATTTAATTAATCAGGCAACTGAAGCAGCAAATGCTGCTAAGAACAATATCAACAACGCCACTACTAATGCCGATGTTGATACTGCCCAAACAAATGGTGAAAAAGCAATTGCTGATGTAACAGTTCCAAACTTGTCTGATGTTAAGAAAGAAAGTATTGATTTAATTAACAAGGCTTTAGATGCCAAGACTGACGAAATTAACAATGCTTCTAACCTTTCTCAAGATGAAAAGCAAAGTTTGATCAATGATGCAACTAATGCTGCAACTGAAGCAATTAACAACATCAACCAATCTCAAACAAATGATGATGCTAAAGCTGCTGCAACTACTGGTGTTCAAAACATCGAAAATGTCACTATTCCAACTCTTGATGATGCTAAGAAGAACGCTAACCAAGCTATTGATGATGCATTAAACTCTAAAGTAAATGAGATTAACAATGCTTCTAACTTGAATGATACTGAAAAGCAAAAATTAGTTGATCAGGCAACTGAAGCAGCAACTACTGCTAAGAATAGTGTTGAAAATGCCACTACCAATGATGCTGCTCGCGATGCAGCCAATGCAGGAATTGACAACATTAAAGGCATTCGCTTTACTTCACTAGAAGATGCCAAGAAGGTAGCAAACACTGCAATTGACAATGCTTTGCAAGTTAAGACAGATGAAATTAATAATGCATCTAACTTAAGTACTGAAGAAAAGCAAGACTTAATCAATCAAGCAAGTGAAGCAGCTAAAAATGCAAAAGACAATATCAACAATGCCACTACCAATGATGCTGTGACTGACGCACAGAATAAGGGTATTGCAGATATTGCTAATGTGACTGTTCCAAGCTTAGCTCAAGCTAAACAAGATGCAATTAATGCCATTAAACAAGTTCAAGATGCTAAGAATAAGCAAATCTCTGCTGCATCTAACTTAAGTGCTAAAGAGCAAAAAGAATTAACTGATCAAGTAGACAAAATTGCTAACGATGCAATTGCTAAGATTAATGATGCAGCAACTACTACCAATGATGCAGTTACTGCAATCCGTGATGACGCAATCAAGCAAATTACTGATCTATTTATTCCAACTCTAGACGGTGCGCAAACTGATGCTCTTAATGCAATTGAAAGTGCTAAGAATGCTAAGTTAAATGACATTAACAACGCTGTTCACTTAACTGATCAAGAAAAGCAAGCTTTGGTTGATCAAACCAATAAAGCTGCTGATGAGGCAACTAAGGCAATCAACGCTGCTCAAACTAATGATGAAGTCAAGAGCGCAGAAACAGCAGGTTTAGATATCATTAATAACATCACTATTCCAACTCTAGTTCAGAAGCAACAAGAGGCGATTGAAGAGTTGAATGCAGCCCGTGATGCTAAGAATAGCGCAATTGATAATGCTGCTGATTTAACTACTGATGAAAAGAACAGCTTGAAAGATAAAGTTCAAGCAGAATACAGTAACGCGGTATCAAATATCACCAGTGCAACAACGGATGAAGCAGTAACAACTGCTAAAGAAAACGGCATCGCTGCAATTAAAGACATTCAAATTCCAACTAAGTCAGCTGCGAAGGAACAAGCAACCACTGACCTTAATACGGCAGTTGACGATGCTAAGAAGGCAATTGACCAAGATAGCAACTTAACTGACGAAGAGAAGCAAGCTGCGAAGGATCAAATTGATTCCGATGCTAAGAAGGTCCAAGAAGCCATCGATAATGCGAAGACTGATGATGAGGTAAACAGTGCCGTTGATAATGGTAAGCTTGCCATTGATAAAGACATTGCTAATGCAGCAATCGATAATGCAGCTGCTGGTAAGAAGGCCGAAATTGCTAAGTCACCATTAACCGATGAAGAAAAGACTGCGTTAAACAATAAAGTCGCTCAAAAGGCTCAAGATGCTAAGGAAGCAATCAATGATGCCACTACGCCAGAAGCTGTAACCACTGCGCAAGAAAATGGTATTAAGAAGATCAATGATACTGAAGTACCAACCGAATCAGCAGCCAAAGAAGCAGCTAAGAAGGCAGTAGCAGAAGCTGCTGAAACTAAGAACAATGCAATCGATTCTTCAAACTTAACAAATGAAGAAAAAACTGCATTGAAGCAAGAAGTTACTGATGCCCAAAATGCTGCCAATACTGCAATTGATAACGCAACTACCAATGCCGCAGTAACCGAAGCAGAAGACAATGGTATTAAAGCCATTAATGGTATTGAGGTACCAACTAAGTCAGCTGCGAAGGAACAAGCAACCACTGACCTTAATGATGCCGTTGACGATGCTAAGAAGGCAATTGACCAAGATAGCAACTTGACTGACGAAGAGAAGCAAGCAGCTAAGGATCAAATTGATTCTGATGCTAAGAAGGCCCAAGAAGTCATCGATAATGCGAAGACTGCCGATGAGGTTAAGACTGCCGTTGACAATGGTCAGCTTGCCATTGATAAAGATGTTGCTAATGCCGCCATCGACAATGCAGTTGCTGGTAAGAAGGCTGAAATTGCAAAGGCACCATTAACCACCGATGAAGCTAAGGCCTTGAATGACTTAGTTGACCAAGAAGCAAAGGCCGCTAAGAAGGCAATTGATTCAGCTACTACCATTCCAGCGGTTGAAGATGCTAAGAATACCGGAGTTGCTGCAATCAACGATATTGCAGTTCCAACAACTTCATCAACCAAGGATCAAGCTAACCAAACAATTGATGATGCTTTAGCTAACAAGACTAAAGAAATCAATGATGCAACCAACTTATCTAATAAGCAAAAGCAAGACTTAATTGATGAAGCCACCGATGAAGCAGCAAAGGCTAAGGAAAATATTAAGAATGCCACTAGCAATGAAGCAGTCAACAAGGCTACGACAGATGGTGTAGATGCTATTGCAAATGTCACTGTCCCAAGTCTTGATGATGCGAAGAAAGATGCTAGTCAATTAATTGATGACGTTCTTAAGCAAAAAGAAGCTGAGATCAATAATGCTTCCCACTTGACTGATCAAGAGAAGCAAGACCTCATTCACCAAGCACAAAACGCCGCTGACGAAGCCAAAGACAAGATCAACCAAGCGACAACTAATGACGATGTAGCTACGGAAAGAGACGCTGGCGCAGAAAAGATTGCCAATATTGCTGTTCCGAGTCTTGATGATGCTAAGGATAAAGCCACGAAGGCAATTGATGATGCTTTAGCAGATAAGACGAAGGAAATTAATGAGCAAACTCACTTATCTGACCAAGAAAAGAATGATCTTATCAAGCAAATCACTGATATTGCTGATAAGGCAAAGGATAAGATTAACAATGATTCTAATGATGCAGAAGTTGCCAAGGACGAAAAAGAGGGTATCGATGCAATTGTTGATACTAAGGTTCCTGGCTTAGAAGATCATAAACAGAATGCAATCAAGTCCTTAGACGAGGCTAAATCTACTAAGCTTGCCCAAATCGATGAAGCAGGTCACTTAACTGCAGATGAAAAGGCTAACTTAACTCAACAAGTTGATGCAGAATACAATAAGGCCCTTGATAATATTAATAAGGCAACAACCAATGATGATGCTGATAAAGCAAGTGCAGACGGTGTAGAAGCCATTCTTAATGTTGCCGTTCCAAGTCTTAATGAAAAGAAGCAAGATAGTATCGATGCTCTTAATGAAGTGCGTGATGCGAAGAAAGAAGAAATCAACAACGCAAACAACTTGAACCAAGATGAAAAGGACGAGTTGACTAAGCAAGTTGATCAAATTGCTGATAATGCCATTAATGCAATCAATGGAGCAAAGGATGATCAAACAGCTAAGAACGCGGAAAATAAGGGTATTCAAGATATTCTTGATGTTAAAGTGCCAAGCTTAGATGAAGTTAAGACTAATGCTAAGCAAGCAATTGCGGATGCCTTAGAAAGCAAGACTAATGAGATCAATGCTGCTTCAAATCTCGATTCTGCCACTAAGCAAGAATTAATTAACCGTGCTAACGCAGAAGCAGATACAGCCATTGAAAAGATTGATCAAGCTACCAGCAATGATCAAGCATTAGCTGCATCTCAAGCAGGTGTTGATAAGATTTTAGGAATTGAAGTGCCAACTCTTGCTGATGCTAAGCAAAGTGCCATTGATGCAATTAATGATGCCCTTAAACAAAAGGAAACAGAAATTAATAACGCCTCACAGCTAACTTCTGATGAAAAGCAAAATCTAATCAATCAGGTAAACAGCATTGCCGACAATGCTAAGGATGCTATTGACAACGCAACTACTAACCAAAGTGTTGAAGAGACAAAGAATGCTGGGATTGAAAAGATTAATGCTATCAATGTCCCAACAACATCAGCTGCTAAGAATGAAGCGATCAAGGCAATTGATGATGCCTTAACTAATAAGGTTAATGAGATCAACAATGCTACTAATATTACTGCTGAGGAAAAGGTCAACTTAATTGATGAAGCTAAGAACGCGGCTAATACAGCTAAAGATAATATTGATCAAGCAACATCTGATAGTGAGGTTACAACAGCTACTACAGATGGTATTAACGCGATCGCTAATGTAATAGTCCCAAGTCTTGAAACCGCGAAGGACCAAGCAAAGAATCTGATTGATGATGTTCTCAACGAAAAGAAGAATGAAATCAATAATGCGCAAAACCTTTCAGATAGTCAAAAGCAAGACTTGATTAACCAAGCAACTGATGAAGCAGATCAAGCGAAGAAGAATATTGATAATGCTACAACCAATAATGATGTTCAAACTGCAGAAGACAATGGTGCTCAAGCAATTGAAAATGTAACTGTTCCGAGTCTTGATGATGCTAAGAAGGCTTCAACTAAGGTGATCGATGAGGTATTGAAAGAAAAGATGGCAGAAATTAATGCTGCAACTAACCTTTCCAATACTGAAAAAGATGCTTTAATTAAGGACGCTACAACTGCGGCTAATACTGCTAAGGATAATATTGCGAAGGCAACAACTAATGACGCAGTTAAGGATGCTGAGACTGATGGTGTTAAGGCAATCCTTGACATTAAGGTTCCTGGTCGAGAAGATCAACAAAAGGATGCTATTGCTGCCCTTGATAGAGCATTAGCTGATAAAGTCAGTGAAATTGATAATGCTAATAATCTTTCTGAAACTACTAAGCAAGATCTTAAGCAACAGGCTCAGGCAGCCTACACGACCGCCGTTGACAACGTAAATAACGCCCAAACTAGTGCGGAAATTAATGCTGCTCGGGATAACGGTGTTCAAGCAATTCTTGATATTACAGTACCAACGTTAACTGATGCTCAAGATGCTTCAATTACAGCAGTTGAACAAGTTCGGGATGCTAAGAAGACCCAAATCGAAGCAGCTAAGAACTTGACTGAGACGCAAAAAGAAGCATTGAAGAACCAAGTAGACGAGATTGCAGATAAGGCAATTGATAATATTAAGAATGCAACCACTGACGCCACTGTTAAGGATGCGGAAACAGCAGGAATCAACGAAATCTTGAATGTAACCATCCCAACTCTGAATGCTGCAAAGAGTGATGCTAAACAAGCTATTGCCGATGCATTAACAGCTAAGATGGCTGAAATTAACGCTGCTCAAAATTTAACTGATGCTGAAAAGCAAAAGTTAATTGACCAAGCACAAACAGAAGCTGCTGCTGCAAACAAGAACATTGATGCAGCAACAACTAATGATGCGGCTGAACTTGCTGCGAAGAATGGCGTGCAAGCAATCTTAGATATTCAAGTACCAACTGTTGAAGAGACTCGCGACCAAGCGAAGAAGAACGTTGATAATGCTTTGAATTCTAAGAAGGAAGAAATCAACAATTCTAACCTAAGCCCAGCAGCGAAGGAAGCGTTGATTAATGAAGCTGAACAAGCAGCAGAAAATGCGCGGACAGCGATTGACAATGCTACTACTGCTAGTGCAATTGGTGAAGCAGAGGCAGCTGGAATTGCGGCAATTGAAAATATTAAGGTTTCAAACGCTTCTACTGAATCTGATAATTCTTCTAACCACCAAACTAATACTGAAACGCCAACTGAAGGCAACAGTGCTAGCCAAGATAATAACAATGCAACTCAAGCTCCGGTTCAAGGTAACAATACCCAAGCCGACCTAACGGGAAGTCATGGAACAAACCTTACTATTGGTCAACAGACAGAAAAAGCTGCTGATACAAATAGCAAGGAAACATTACCACAAACAGGTAATGAAACAGAACGTGGCTTAAGCATTGCTGGTTTAGCAATTGCAAGTCTATTAGGCTTATTCGGACTTTCAGGATTAGGTAAGAAACGCGATTAAATTAATTAGTCGTTTGATAAACTTAAACTGGTTTAGGATAAATTAAAAATGCCCCGCTCTTATTTAGGAATGTGTAAATAAGAGCGGGGTATTTCGTTATCCTTTTATAAAAATATTTATGCTAATTATTTGATTTATTTATAATGTATTTGTTACGATTATTACGATGATTAGTATCTGAGAAGATGATCTCATGTAGATATTCGGCTATTATTTCATCATGCAAATTAAGTGTAAAGGGGGGCTAATTTTTCTTGTTTGGTACTTGAGGAGCTGCAGGGTTATTTATGCCTTGTGTGAGAGAGGTTTTGACGATGCAAAAATTAGAGCAATTGATTGATAAAAACTTTGCTGAAACAGCTCATGGTAAGGTTGCAAACTATATTCCGATATTAGGAATTGTTGATCCGCAGCAATTGGGCATTGCCATTTATGACGTTGACGAGGACGAAATTGGAACTGCTGGAATGGCAGGAACGAGATTTGCAATTGAGAGTATTGCAAAGGTCGTTGCCTTAATATTAGCGATCAAGAGATTAGGACATGAGCGTGTCTTAGCAGAACTGGAAAATGGTTCGGCAGATTATAGCCTAAGTTCGGTACTATTGGATGATGAGTTGACCGAGCAAGCACACCGAGTAAATTACCTTAATAATTCCTCCGCCTTGTTAACGACAGCCTTAATTGACCAGTTGATGGGTCAAAATAGTTTTAATGCTCTTCTTGGTTTCTGCCGGGAGATCTGCAATGACCCATGTATCAGTTTGAATGAGCGTTTATTTCGGTCAGCAATTATGAATGACAAAGATATTCATGCACTGGCTTACTATATGAAAGATAAGGATATTTTAGAGACTGTTGATCAAACATTGATAACTTACTTTATGCAAAGCTCAATGATGGTGACGTCGCAAAGTCTGGCTAACTTAGGAGCAGTCTTGGCAAATGATGGAATTAAACCTTGGGATCATGAGCGTCTTATTAGTCATGAAGATAACGAGCTGGTAAAGAAATTGCTAACAACAGTTGGTTCGTTTGAAGAATCCAAAGAATACACAATTAAAATTGAACTCCCTATTAAAAGTGGTACTGGCGGTGGCTTATTGGCTTGTGCCCCGCAAAAATGTGGTATTGGTATTTTTAGTCCAGCTCTTGATCAACATGGAAATAGTTTGGCAGGAATGAGTTTATTACAAGATGTTGTTGATCAATTAGAATTAGTAGTTTAATAAAAGCGAGGCCCGAAGGAAATTCTTCAAGTCTCGCTTTTTGTTAATGTAATTTTTCTTGGAATTTCTGTAAATTACCAGGAGTTGGGGTTAAGTTAGTCCATTCTGGTGAAAGAAACTTACTATTGATTTGGTAATGTGGTTGCGGTTGCTTGTTAGAAATAAAACTATTAGTAGCTTTATCAACTTTTACCCAACCAGCCCAACCGATATGAATAGTATCTTCCATAAATCCAGGCTTATCACCATCATGAGAAAGATCCAAAATGTGATTGAACCCTTGTTGGCGAAGCTGGAATTTGATTTTTTCAACAGATTGGTAATACATATTCATGTCCATTCCCGTGTACTTTTCCCACTTTGAATTAACCGGTGGGATAATAAAGAGGACGTTTGAATTGGTATTCTTAAACTGATTCAAAACTACTTCCAAATCGCCATATTCTGGTGACTTAGTATAATTGAAATTCCGTTGTGATCCCTTTGTTTTCGCTAAGTTTTTCTTCACACGCTGCGTATAGAAGCTGTTTTTAATACCAAAACGATTGTTATTAGTATCCTTGGCGGCTTCATTCATTGCATCATCATAAAGTTCATTGTAATTGTAACGCGGAGGAAGTTTCTTAACGTTTGGGAGGATATGCTTGCCATAGTTATTATTTAATTGAAAACCTGAGAAAATGGCATCTTCATGAACCAGCATGTTAAGCCGGAAGCGGATAACTCCCATATCGAAACTGCTCAGGGCTTTTCCTTCGGCGATTTTTTTAGCATACGAAGAAACAGTCCCATCTTTGCCAAGCATTGCAATTAATCGTGTTGCAATGTAGCGATCGTATGGTGATTTAGGATTAGCGTGTTGAAGCCAGTTAAGGTTAGCGAGTTCACCATTGTAGTACTTGAAAGCTGGTGGTTGAACACCCTGCTTGGTAAACCATTGTGGTGAAATGATATAGACGGCCTTATTATCTCTCATCTGCGTTTCCATTGAATTAATGTTAAAGAATTGCGGAAGAGATTGGGTACCCCGTGAACCAAAAAGGAAGGGGGTATAGTTATGATAACGAGCAGCCATTACAGAAGGATGGAAGCGATCCATTCGCCGTAATTCACTAGAACCAAAGAATGGAACATAGTGGGTGTGCTTATCACTGAGTGCTTGTTGTTTGATTGATTGATTCTTAAAAACAACGGGGCTTAGTGATACTGCAGCTTTATGTTCAATCGCCGCTGAGTGCTTTTTACTAATCGGCAGTGAAAACAAAAGAACTACTAATAGACAAGCGACAATCAGCGGGCCAAAGATTGACCACAGCTTTTTGCCATTATGCATTTTGGAGCTCCTTTACCCGTTCTTCAATCTTTTCAATAGTGTCCCATTGGCTACGGTCAAATTCTGAAACTGGTACTTGAACGCCAAAAGCATCTTGTAAACCAAGAAGAAGGCTAACAGTTGCCATTGAGTCTAAAAGACCACTTTCAAAAAGGTTTTGACTTGCATCACTAAAGTCTGCAGTGTCCCGACCAGTTGCATCAGCTAAAATATTAATAATTTGTTCTTGCATAATTAAAATCCTCCTAAAATTATTTGAATAGATAAGTATCTAAGAACCCACTGAAGATCAAGAAAGTAAACATTACAAAGTTAAATGTGACAAAAATAGCAACTCCAGTAGTGAACTTATTATGTGGTAGCTGTTTTAAGTTTTTGCGCTTGAAACGCAGCCACCAGTCATTAACTACTAGGCCTAGACCTTGGAGAAAACCATAGAGAATATAGTACCAGGTAATTCCATGCCAAAAGCCCATTAGTAACATATTAAGCATATATGCGGTTGATGACAAGGCATTTCGATTCTTAAACCACCGTTTTTTGGTAGCAAGAAAGACGAACCGCATAAAGATATAATCACGGAACCAGAACGAAAGGCTGATGTGCCAACGATTCCAGAACTCTTTAAGGTTTTTCGATTTGAACGGTTGCTTAAAGTTCATTGGGGTCCGCACACCCATAAAGTAACTAATAGCAACTGCAAATAATGAATAACCAGCAAAGTCAAAGAATAAGTAAAGTCCGTAAGTGTACATGACACCGACTAAGTTCCAAGAAGGAAATGATGGATCAGCCAAGGCCGCTTTTTCAAAGAAGGGGTAAAAACGCTGACCAAAGAAATAGCCGATGACAAACTTGTACAAGAAACCAAGGAATAAGTAGAAAATTCCGGTGTTAACAAGATTTAAATATTCCTCGCGGGTCGGAACCTTTTTATAATCCTTCTCAAAACGTCGGTAACGATCAATTGGTCCAGAAGTAATGGTTGGCATGAACAGGATGAAACGAATGAACTTCCATGGGGAAATCTCTTTAATCATTCCGTCACGTGTTTCAATTACTGTTCCGACTGCCCGGAAAGTTAAATAACTAATTCCCAAGAACCCAAGGAGGGAGTTATGACCAACCATTGCTGGTGAAAGCTTAACAATTACAATCGGCAAAATTGATAGGGCGGTAGTAAAGTAAAAAACACCACTCGAATTATTATTTTGCCGGTAGCGATGATAAGCCATCACAATAATTGTCTGGTAAATAACATAAGCAATTAATGAAATTCCTTGTTGCCAGCTTGAACCATCGAACATTAAGAAGATAAAAATGAAACTAATTAATGCTTCATACCAGCTAAACCTCTTCCCAAAGTAAAGGCCGATTCCCAACGGCAAAATAGCAAGAAGTAAGTAGAAGAAGTATACCGGGGTTCCATAAGCACTGAAATTAGGAAGGTTCGAAATCCAATCAATCATTACTTGTTAGCCTCAGCAATCATTTGTTTAACTGCAATCTTGCCATTTGCAGACATTGGGAATGATTCACGGTAAACGAATTGGGTAGGCATCATGTATGGCATGATTAAGCCGTCCAAACTTTCACGAATCTGTTTTGTTAATCCCGCCTCATCGTCAGTCGCTTCGGTTGGAATAACATAAGCAATCAGGTGTGTAACTTTGCCGTCTTTATTATATTTTGGAACCGCAACTGCTTGTTTGATTAAAGGACTCTTTTCAAGAGAGGCACGAACTTCATCAAGTTCAATCCGGTAACCATGTAATTTAATTTGGAAATCCATGCGGCCTTTGTGGTGAAGTAAGCCATCACTGTCAAGGGTTCCCGCATCCCCTGTCCGGTAAGCAGGCACACCATCAATCTTAAAGAATGACTTGGCTGTTTTTTCTGGATTATTCATGTAGCCCCGTGCCACACTATTACCACTGATTACAATTTCACCTTGTTCACCAGGAGTAGTGATTTCTTGATCGCCATTCCAAATGGATAATTTGACTCCTGGCTTAGCATAGCCAACTGGTAGGCGATCATTATTTTCAATGATTTCTGGTGTGATTTCGATTTCTGATACGGCAACTGTTGTTTCAGTTGGACCGTAAGTGTTGAAGATTTTAGCATCTGGGAATCGTTGATGAAGACCTTTAGCAGTCTTTACTGTTAATTCTTCCCCACAGAAGAGGAATGTCTTTAAGGTTGGCATTTTTTGTTGGTTAAATGCTGGGCTAAGCATTAACATATCAGCAAAGGATGGCGTCCCTACAAATACCTCAAGGTCAAGGGTTGGTAAGGCAGTAAACATCTGACCGAAATTCTCAACAACTTCGTGAGGGAGCGCCTTGATTGTCCCACCGTTAAGTAATGCCGGTAACCAGTACATATTTGAAAGATCAAATGAGTATGGTGGTTGACCTAAGAAATTAGCATGTTCTTTGATTTGAAACTCGTCACTTAACATCCAGTCAACAAAGGTCATAAAATTATCGTGACTAACTTCAACCCCTTTTGGTGAACCAGTAGTTCCAGATGTAAAGAGGACATAAGCTAGTTCGTCACCATTAATCATTGCTGAAGTATCAAAAGTTTGTGGTGTTGCTAAAATCTTTTCAAGCTGTTGATGATCGACAATTGGGGCATTAAACTGGAGATCATTGCTTGGAAAATCATTAACAGCAATAATCATCGCTGGTTTAGCAGTATCTAGGATTGATTGCATCCGTGGAATTGCTGAATCGTTGGACACGGGAATATAAGTATGTCCAGCTTTTAGAGCTGCTAAAAAGCTAATAATCATTTCAACTTGATGATCACCATATACGAGAATCGGACTACGATCAGGCAAAGATTGAGTACTAAGCCATGCCGCTAAAGTATCAATTGCTGAGCTTAAGTCCGCATAAGTGGTCGTTTTGCCCATTTCATCATATGCGATCCGCGTTGAGTTGTCTTTGGCGATTTGCTCAAAGACGGTAATAATATTCTTACTCATATATTATCTATTTCCTCCGCATTAGAATTCGTTGTAGATAAATGGCTCTTGGCCTGCTCCATAATAACCGTAAAGGTAGATTAATAAAAGAAGCACTACAAAGTAAAATAATGTTTTTAAGATGAATCGTAATGCAGGATGGCGTTGAATAATCTGAGCCATAGTTCTCCTTCTCTCATCTTTATAAATTTGTAATTGGCATTCATATCAAGAATACCATTAATTATGTATCTCTGCTAATAGGGTGAGTTACTTTCACCTTACTATAAAGTCCTTAAGAAAAAATTAATGAAATATTCAAAAATAAGAATGCTTATTGCCTTAAAATTATAACTTTTTCTGAGCTAATTGTAACTAGAAAAACCTAAACTTTATTTATAATTTTATATGACAGGACAATGATGGACTAATGTAACAATAATTGCAAGAAGCGCTCATTTTCGATAAGATTAAGCGGTAGATAATAGTGAGAATTAAGGAGACGAACGCTCGATGATTAAGGGAATTGGAATTGATATAACCGAGATTGAACGAGTTAAGAAAGCTGCGACAGCGCATTCTCAATTCATCCAGCATGTATTGACACCGCCTGAACTAGAACAATATAGTCAATTTAGCGGTCAGCGATCAGTAGAATATCTCGCTGGTCGGTGGTCATTAAAAGAATCTTTTGCTAAAGCATATGGAACGGGGATTGGTGCTAAACTAGGCTTTCATGATATTGAAATCATTGATAACCAATATGGGGCGCCGATTGTGACTAAATCGCCGTATAATGGTAATGCTCATGCTTCAGTGAGTCATACTGCTACCTTAGTAATGACAGAAGTAATTTTAGAAAGTGAGAATAAATAATGGTTAATGGTCGTTTGCGAGATACATCATTAATAGTGGACTTAGATGCATTACGTCATAATATTCAAGAACAGAAAAAAGTATTGCCCGAAAATAGCAAAATCCTGGCCGTTGTAAAAGCGAATGCTTATGGCAATGGATTGATTCCAGTTGCCCAAACGGCAATGACCAGTGGTGCGAGCGGTTTATGCGTGGCAATCCTAGATGAAGCATTAGAATTACGGGATAACGGGATTGAAGCGATGACGCTTGCCCTTGGAATTACGTCCGTTGAAGATGCGTTAATTGCTGCTCAAGCCGGAGTTTCTTTAACAGTTGGCTCCTTAGATTGGCTTGAGCAATATCATCAACTAGCACAAGTTGCCAAGCCTAAGAAACCATTAAAGGTTCATCTTGGAATTGATTCAGGAATGGGTCGGATTGGTTTTACAGCGGTAGACACATTTAAGCAAGCTGTTAAGTTGCTTGATAATCCTGAATTTGAATTTGAGGGGATGTTCACCCATTTCGCAACTGCTGATAGTCCTGATGAAAATTACTTTAATCAGCAAGTCCAACGTTGGCATCAATTTGTTGCCAGCCTTGATGAACTACCACCATATGTTCATATGGCAAATTCAGCGACTGGTTTATGGCATCGGGAGAAAATCACGGCTAATACAGTTAGAATGGGGATTTCAATGTACGGACAAAACCCATCTGGACGTGACTTGAAATTAACACTTGATTTACAGCCCGTTAGTTCATTAGTTTCATCAATTTCTTTTGTTAAGCAATTAAAGGCAGGAAGATCGGTCAGTTATGGGGCCACTTATACGGCAGAACAAGATGAATGGTTAGCCACCTTGCCAATTGGTTATGCTGACGGTTACCCACGGTGTATGACTGGTTATAAAGTATTAGTTGACGGTCAATTTTGCGATATTGCCGGACGAGTATGTATGGACCAAATGATGGTTCGCCTTCCTAAGTGTTACCCAGTCGGCACTCCAGTAGTATTGATGGGCAAGTCCGGTGATCAAGAAATTACAGCAACTGATTTAGCTGAACAGGCCGGAACTATTAACTATGAAATCCTAACTAATATTAGTAATCGGGTTCATCGCATTTATCGCCAAAGTAAATAATTAAGGGAAGCGAAGGTAATGACAAAACGAAAAGTAAAACGGGGTGACATCTATTACGCTGACTTATCCCCGGTAATTGGATCGGAACAGGGAGGCGTTCGTCCAGTCCTGATCCTTCAAAATGACGTGGGAAATCATTATAGTCCAACAGTAATCATTGCTGCGATTACTGCCCAAATGCAAAAAAAGAAGATGCCTACTCATGTCCAACTAAAAGGTAAGTCGTTACCGTTAACTCATGATTCGGTCATTTTGTTGGAGCAATTACGTACGATTGATAAGCAACGATTGAAAGACCGAATTGCTCATTTATCGCCAGAGGCAATGGCAAAAGTGGATAGAGCATTAACTATTAGTGTGGGATTAAATGCTGCCTATGATGAAAATAAATGAGTTTGACAATTCGCGTCAGAACTCGTATACTCACTATTAAATTAATCACGGTTCTTTTAATGTAGCCCAGAGAGACTACAAAAGACAAAATAATATAAGCATAGTGGGCACAAAACTATGCTTCCTCTTTTGTAAAGCTCTAGGACCATTAAAGGGACTAGAGCTTTTTTAGGTCTAAGGAGGATATCTTGTGAAAGAACAAAAGGGGACAACAATTTTTAGTATTCCAATGAAGAACAGAAAGACTAATACTTGGGATATGTTTGCCACATGGGTCGGGGCAAATGCCAATAATGGGACATGGTTTGTCGGCGGAGTGCTCGCCGCTTGTGGATTTTCAGTTGCCATGAAGGTCTTAGTATTGTCATCTGCCTTATCATATGTATTTTTAAGTTTGGTAGGTTACATTGGTTATAAGACTGGGGTATCAACGATGACTTTAAGCCGTGCTTCATTTGGTGAACGAGGCAGTTATCTTCCATCATTAGTTAATATTACCCAATTTATTGGTTGGACAGCAGTTAATACTTTTATTGCGGCCCAATCGGTAAGCATTCTTTTCCATGACTTATTAGGATGGCCTGTGTGGGGACAACATGGTGGCTATTTAGGGCTAGTAGTCGGGATTATTATCATGAGCGTGCTCCACATTATTAGTGTTTCTAGTGGATCACGTTCAGTCCAAATGATTGAACGCTTAGGAATAATCCTTGTTCTTGTGTTTGTCATTTGGGAGTCGGTGGCTGTTTTTCGCACTGTTTCCTTTAGTCAAATTGTAAATTGGCATGTTCCTGCGCAATCAAAAATGGCAGTCGGCGCGGCGGTTGATTATGTAGCAGCTTTTAATTTAGCTTGGGTAACTGCCGGCGCTGATTTCACCCGCTTTACTGCTAAAGAAAAGAACGCAACTTTGACGCCGTTCCTTGGTGCTTTACTAGGGGTTGTATGGTTTGCTTTTATCGGCCTGATTTCAACAATTAGTATTGCAATTTCAAGTGGGGTATATAACGCAAATAACTCCGATCCCTCAACGATTGCTAGCAAGTTAGGACTGGGGATAGTTGCCCTCCTTGTTATTATTTTGACCTCGATGACGGCCAATGCTGTTAACTTATTAGCGGCCGGATCAGCTCTTTCAAATATCTTTACAAAGCTCAAATTAAAGTATTCATTATGGATCGTAGTATTGCTTGCGACAGTTGTGACCTTTATTCCGATGTTTGTCGGTAGTTTCTTGAGTGCTTTTGAATCGTTCCTTGACTATGTGGGGATGGTGTTAGGTCCGACGATTGCCATTATTTGTACTGATTTTTATTTCCGTGCTCACCGGCAATATGATGTTGATGAATTAGGTAAAGTTGGTGGAAAATATTGGTATCGCGGAGGCGTCAACTGGGTAGCGATTATTGTTTTTGCTATCGGGGTTGCTTTCTTCTTAGGCGTGCATCAGCTGCCAATCTTCGTAAATACGATTGGGGCCACATTTATTGATATGTGTTTGAGTGGTATCCTATACTATGGAATTATGTTGCTGGTTGACCGAAAGGAAGATGAATTATGCTATTAAAAAATGTACATGTTGATAATCATGAAGAAGTAGTCGATGTTCGAATTCTCAATGGAAAATTTAGTGAGATTAAGGCTAACTTAGCGCCCTATGATGGTGAAGAGGTTATTGACGGTAAAGAAAATTTACTTTTGCCACCATTTGTTGATTCTCATGTTCACTTAGATGCTACGCTTACTGCTGGTCAGCCAGAATGGAATGAAACCGGGACTTTATTTGATGGTATCCGGATTTGGAGTGAACGGAAACAAGATTTAACTAAAGAAGATGTTAAATCGCGTGCGAAAAAGACACTACTAAATATGGTTGGTCATGGAATTCAACACGTTCGAAGCCATGTTGATGTGACTGATCCTCATTTGATTGCTGCCCGTGCTCTCCTTGAACTGCGTGAAGAATTAAAAGACCAAATCGACCTGCAGTTGGTTGCTTTTCCACAAGAAGGTATTCTCAGCTATCCTCATGGACGTGAATTAATGGAGCAGGCGATTAGGGAAGGATTAGATGTTGTTGGTGGCATTCCTCATTTTGAATTTACAACTGAATATGGTTGGCAATCTGTCCATTTCTTAATGGCTCTCGCGGATAAGTATGATCGTTTAGTTGATGTCCACTGTGATGAAATCGATGACCCAGCTTCGCGTAACCTTGAAGTTTTAGCGACCGAAGCCTATGAACGAGGGATGAAGGACCGGGTCACGGCAAGTCATACGACAGCGATGGGATCATATAATGATGCTTATACTTATAAATTATTCCGTCTATTAAAGATGAGTGATATTAACTTTGTATCAAATCCATTAGTCAATGTTCACCTTGGCGGCCGCTTCGACACTTACCCAAAGCGTCGCGGCGTTACCCGGATTAAGGAATTAACAGGAGCAGGGATTAATGTTTCTTTTGGGGAAGATGATATCCAAGATCCGTGGAATCCTCTCGGCAATGGTAACATGTTAGATGCAGTTACGATGGGTGTTTATATTGCTCACTTGATGGGGTATCACCAACTGCAAGATGCCTTTAATTACGTAACTTATAACGGCGCGAAGACATTGCATATTAGTGATGATTACGGAATTGAAGTAGGAAAACCGGCAAACTGTATCTTATTGAATGCCCACGACTTTTATAATGCCCTTAATAAGCATGTTGAAGTTCTTTATAATATTCGTCATGGGAAAGTCCTTGCCGAGACAAAACCAGCTGAAACCAAAGTTAACATCAAATAAAATTAAAAAAATCTCATAATAATTATTGACAAGTTAGGGAATGGTCGGTATATTATATTCAACAATTAAATTTAGATTAGAAAAACGTTGAAGGAAATAACGATTTGAAATTGGTGACAGAGAATTAGCGGGTGGTGTGAGCTGATCAAGATTTCTAATTGTTAATCGTTCCTGAGTTACCGGCTGAAACCAAGTAAGCTGAGGTTGGCTGCCATCCATTATTTTGGCCACAAATGATTGTTTGTGAATGAGAGGATTGACTACGAGTTGATCAAAGTAGGATGGTACCGCGCAGAAGCGTTCTTACAATTGCAATAAAGCAATGTAAGGGCGCTTTTTTCTTTCTAAATTTTAAGAAAATATTTTGTCTTGGAGGTAATTATTATGACTGAATTAAACGCACGACAGGAAGAATTTGCTAAGGCTCTTTTTGAAGCTTATGACACTAATACGCCATTAAACGAGGAAGAATGGAAAGACGTTGTTACTGATGATGAAACCGCATATGCAGTTCAAGATGCGGTAGTAAAGTTAAAAGGAAAGCCAACTGCAGGCTATAAAGTTTCGTTAACTAGTAAAGAAACTCAAGACATGTTTGATGCTGATTCACCATTGTACGGACAACAAGTTGCTGAACGATTCCTACAGTCACCAGCGGATGTTGACTTGCAGATGTTAAACGAACCGTTATTAGAGGTTGAATTAACCTTCCGCGCAAAAGAAGACTTGCAGCCTAGTGATACATTAGAAGATTTGTTTCATAAGGTAACTGTTGCGGGTGCCTTAGAATTACCTGATGCACGTTTTGTCGACTGGTTTCCAGATTTAGGAAAATATAATGTAATGGCTGATTGTGCTGTTGGTGGTCTTGTTGTATATGGTGAAGAACATGATGCAGATAGTGTATTTGAAAACGTTGACGATGCTGCTAATGTTCATGCTGTTTTATTCAAAGATGGTGAGAAATTAAAAGAAGGGGTATCATCAGAAGTTTTGGGCAATCCCTTTAAGTCTCTTCAATGGTTAGTGCAAAAATTAGCTGAACAAGGAAAAGCATTTACCAAGGGCCAAATGGTATCATCTGGAACATTTGTCTTACCACCTAAGCTCACTGCTGGTAAGTGGGAAGTTGAGTTTGATAGCGGTTTAGGAAACGTTGTGGTTAATGCAAAATAAGTGTTGAAAGCAGGTGGGAAAATTGGGTGAGGAATCGCCAACGGAAATTAATATTTTGAGAATTAAAAGAGGCTGGGAGAAAACTTTTGTTTTCTCTCAGCCTCAACCGCTTTTATAAATAATAGTAAGATAACGTGGAAAATAACCACAAGGCTCGAGTCTAAGTACGAACGATAATCAGCCCGTGCCGTGCTAATCATCGTTCTAGCTTAGCCAACCGCCTTGTCGAGAGGGTTATTTCCCACTCTCTTTAATTTAATAGCTTTGGTGCAAGTCTTCAATTTCTGAAACTTCCAACCCCTTTTTTTTAAGTCGTTTAACAATTCGCTCCATCTTTTCTTTAGTAACATCAGCAGGTAAGGTGTATAAGACTCGTTTCATTGTCTCGTCTTCGGGATCGAGTGAAATGACATTTACGATCTGGCAAAAACGAGTGATTTCTTTGGCAGCCGTTACCAGAGCTCCCCGTTCATCAGGAGTGATGACGGTTAGAACATAGCTTCCGTTGTTGACGTTCCAGCCAGCAGCTAGCATTCGTAAAAGACTATTATGGGTTAGTATTCCGTAAAACTGGTTATTATTGTCCAGTACCGCAATATATGGAAGATCACGAATAGCAAAGAAGATAGAGAAGAAAGCGGCGTTAATTGAGATAAATTTAGTGGCATTTTTTAATAATGCAGTTACCGGTAACTGCATATCTCCATTTCGTGCCTTGTGCCGGTAAAGGTGCATTTTGTAAATGTTTCCCCGAAAAATCTTTCCCGACTTATCCAAAACTGGTACACAGCGGTAGCCAGTATCCTCTAAGATAGTCAGAGCCTCATCCAATGTCGCGGTTTCTGGAAGAGTTGTTAAGGTTGCTTTGGGTTTGATTAATGAATTGAAAATCATAATTAACATCCTTTTTATCGATTAAGTGCACCAATTATAATAACACATTTCTATCAAAAGGATTAGAAAAAGATTAGAAGATTTATGCTGTTAATTCAAATCAGTATGCTGAAAAAAGTAACATAGGGTATAATACTAATTAAAATTTATGCTGGACGGGAAGAGTGACCGTGCAGCTTTTTTGCGTGAAAGGAATGAAAGAATAATGAAAATGATTGTTGGCTTAGGAAATATTGGGACGCGGTACGATGAGACCCGTCATAATACTGGCTTTATGGTAGTTGATCAACTAGCACGAGATTATCATCTGGGAGCATTTACTCACCTAAAGCAAGAAGCAGTCGCAGTCAGTGGAGTAATTAATGGTGAAAAAGTAATGTTGGTTAAGCCAACGACGTTCATGAATGATTCAGGACGAGCAGTCGGACCGTTAGTAGATTATTATGATATTGATTTGGATGATCTTGTAATTGTTAATGATGACTTAGATATGCCAGTTGGCAAAGTACGCTTAAAAACACATGGAGCTTCTGGTGGCCATAATGGACTTAAAAGTATTATCAGCGTGTTAGGAACCAAGAACTTCAACCGGGTAAAAGTGGGAATTGATCATCCCCAACATGGAACGGTGGTAAGTCATGTCTTAGGTAAATTTTCTAAAGAAGAACTCCCTAAATTTGACCAAGCAGTTGAACAAGCTGAGCATGCATTAGAAGACTGGATTAATGGAGAAGACTTTGCCAAGTTAATGAATACTTACAATTAAAATAGAAAGGTGGCGTTGATGGTGCAGATAGAAAATTTAATCGAGAAGACGCCATCATTTAAACAAATTACGGCTGACCTCCAACCCAAGCATCATCAATTAATAACTGGGATTTCTGGATCAGCGCGAACTGAATTACTAAGTGCTCTTTCTAAAGAAGGGCAGCGACCAATTCTAGTAGTGACCGACACGATTTCCCATATGCAGGAATTAGCTAGTGACTTAGAGAACCTCCTTCCTGCCAATCGTGTTTATCAGTTTCCGGTTGAAGAGGTTTTAGCAGCAGAAGTAGCAACTAGTTCTCCTAACTATCGTCTTCAGCGGGTACTGGCCTTGAATGCGTTGATTAATAACGAACCGGCAGTTGTGGTTGCATCTGCCGCGGGATTACGGCGCAATATTATTTCACCGGAATACTTTGCTCAGTCCTCGTTAAAAATTAAGACTGGCGGGGAAGTGGATCCAGCTAAAATTCGGCAGCAGTTAAGCGCAATGGGGTACCAATATCAAAAAATGGTTTTGCGTCCTGGTGATTTTGCAATTCGTGGGTCGATTATTGATATCTATGCCTTAAATACTGATAATCCGGTTAGAATTGATCTCTTTGATACAGAAGTTGATTCGCTCCGGTACTTTGATGCTAGTACCCAGCGAAGTATTGATAATGTTGAAGAAGTTCAGATACTGCCAGCGACAGACTTTATCATCCCATCGCCTGAATTTTCGCGGGTGGCTAAAGCGCTTGATGCTGAATACAAAAAGGTAGTGAAAGAATTAAGTGCTGATGATGCTGATATTAAACAGCAGGTGGCTAACCGCTTTGAACCATTATTGAACGCACTTAAGAACCAGCACTTGCCTAATGAACTTTTAGAATTTAGCAACCTGGTTTATCCGGCTAAGCATTCCTTATTTGATTATCTTCCTGATGATGGGACAATTTACTTTGATGATTTGACGCGGATAAAGCAATTTGCCAAGCAGATGACTCAAGAAGATGTAGGCTGGTTTAAAGATAAGGTTGCTCACCATCAATTAACGGACGTTCCAGATCTTAGCAATGACGTATCGACCATAATAAAAAAAGACCTGCATCCGCAAATTTATGGTGCCTTGTTTAAAAAAGGTCTCGGTAATATTAAACTTAGCCAAATTACCGACCTAAAAAGCAGAACCATGCAACGTTTCTTTGGTCAAATGCCACTGTTGAAAGCCGAACTTCAACGATGGATTGATCAAGGGCAAACGGTAGTCCTGATGGCTAATAGTCCAGAACGACGAAAGCAAATTGCCCAAACGCTTGCTGACTTTGATATCACCGCAACAGAAACTGAATTAACAAATATCAAGCCAAATGTTGTGCAAATTGTTGCTGCTAACTTAAATAATGGATTTGAAATGCCGCTGGCTGGGCTGGTTGTTATTACGGAAGGCGAGATGTTTAAGCAGGTAAAGAAAGTTCATCATCGTCCACAAAAACTTGCCAATGCCGAACGATTAAAAAATTATACTGACCTTAAACCAGGTGACTATGTAGTTCATGTCAATCATGGAATTGGGATTTTTAGTGGAATTAAGACGATGGAAGTTGACCATGTTCACCAAGACTACATGATCATAAATTACCGGGATAACGCTCAGATATATGTGCCAGTAACTCAGCTAAACCTTGTCCAAAAGTATGTATCATCAGAATCTAAGACCCCGCATATCAACAAGCTTGGCGGTAACGAATGGGCAAAGACTAAACGGCGCGTTTCTTCAAAAATTGAAGATATCGCTGATGAATTAGTTGACTTATATGCTAAGCGAGAAGCGGAGAAGGGGTATGCTTTTCCGAAAGACGATTATCTCCAAAAACAATTTGATGCTAATTTCCCATATAATGAAACTCGTGATCAGTTGCGAAGTATTGATGAAATTAAAGAAGATATGGAAAAGCCAAAGCCGATGGATCGACTATTGGTAGGGGATGTCGGCTATGGTAAAACCGAAGTTGCAATGCGGGCAATTTTTAAGGCAGTCACTGGCGGGAAGCAGGTTGCCTTCTTAGTACCAACAACTGTTCTTGCCCAGCAACATTACAACACCCTCATGCGCCGGTTTGAGGGCTTCCCAATCAACATTGCCTTGATGTCACGTTTTAAAACGCCAAAAGAGCTCAAAGAGACAGAAGCAGGGCTAAAGGATGGAAGTGTCGATGTCGTTGTCGGAACTCACCGAATCCTATCAAAAGATGTTGAATTTAAGGACCTTGGGCTGTTAATTGTTGATGAGGAACAGCGATTTGGAGTAAAACATAAGGAAAAACTAAAACAATTAAAAAATAATGTTGATGTTTTAACCTTAACGGCAACCCCGATTCCCCGAACCTTGCATATGTCAATGCTGGGCGTACGAGACTTATCAGTTCTTGAAACACCGCCTGCTGGCCGTTACCCAATCCAAACCTATGTAATGGAGCAAAATAGTGGTGCGATTCGTGATGGGATTATTCGTGAAATGCAACGTGGCGGACAGGTTTATTACCTTCATAATCGTGTTCATGACATTGAAGAGACAGTGGCATGGTTACAAGAACTTGTTCCTGAAGCCCGAATTGGCTATATTAATGGTCAGATGAGTGAAAATGAACTGGAGACAGTCCTCTATGAGTTTATTCAAGGAAATTACGATGTATTAGTGACTACCTCTATTATTGAAACGGGGGTTGATATCCCCAACGCTAATACCCTCTTTGTTGAAAATGCTGATCGGATGGGGTTAGCACAGTTATATCAGATTCGTGGACGGATTGGTCGTAGTAATCGAGTGGCTTATGCTTACTTTATGTATCAACCTAATAAGGTCTTAACCGAATTAGGAGAAAAACGGTTGGCCGCAATTCGTGATTTTACCGAGTTGGGATCTGGATTTAAGATTGCGATGCGCGACCTTGCTATTCGGGGAGCTGGTAACCTCTTGGGAAAACAGCAACATGGGTTTATCGATTCTGTTGGTTATGACCTTTATTCAGCGATGCTTAGTGATGCGGTAGCTAAAAAGCAGGGTAAGAAGCAAACTATTCACTCTGATGCGGAAGTTGAGTTAGGGGTTGAAGCTTACCTACCAACGGACTATATTGCTGATCAACGGCAAAAGATTGAATTATATAAGACAATTCGCCAAGCTAAGACGGATGAAGAAGTTATTGATATTCAAGGTGACTTGATTGATCGGTTTGGCGATTATCCGGCACCTGTTGGGACGCTGTTACTTGTAAGCCAATTGAAGAATCGTGCTGATCTGGCAATGATTGCTGAGATTAAACGACAACGAGATAATATTAATATCAAGTTTACCGAACGTGCTAGCCGCTTGATTAAGGCCCCCGCAATAATTAAAGAGTTAGCTAATACGCGGTTTAAAGCAACAATTGGTGAGGATAATCAGCAACTAACGATTCGGCTGGTTATTCAACCTAAAATGACAACTGATGATTGGCTTCACCAGTTACTACAATTTGTAACGGCTTTAGGAAATGTTATTCAAGCCGATGAAAAAGGAGCGGAAAAATGAGATTAGATAAATTTTTAAAAGTATCACGAATTATTAAACGTCGATCAATCGCTAAGGAAATCGCGGATCAAGGACGGATCTTAATTAATGGGCAACCAGCAAAATCATCCAGTCGGGTAGCGGTTGGTGATACTTTAACAATTAAGTTTGGTAATAAGACAGAAACGGTTAAAATTAATCGAATTGTTGAAACGACGAAAAAGAGTGAAGCGGAAGATATGTATGAAATTGTCGATGAAACTTATGCGGAATCCTTTGACCAACTATAATGTCTTCTGAGATATAAAAAAGTTGATAATTATATAGACATTCTCTGCGGTAACTTGCTATACTTAAAGCGTGATAAGTTAAAATGGAGGGGAATGTCAGATGAAAGGACAATCTGATAGCAAAGTTTCACAATTAAATACCCCATATGCCCGCCAGGTTTCGAATCAAAAAACATATAATCGGCATGTGCATAAGCGCCGTTGTCAGCGGATTATTGCTGTTTTTTTGGTTATATTCTTAATCTTTGGAATTCAGATATTTCAAAGCAAACGGACATTAGCGGATATTAATGGTAATATTCGACAAGCACAATCACAATTAACAAAACAAAAACAAAAGAATCAACAATTACAACGTCAGATTAAGATGTTACATAATCCCGAATACATCCAACAGGTTATTCGTGCCAAGTATAATTACTCTAAAAAAGGCGAGACGATCTATAATTTGAACTAATGATCACAAAATTAGCTCAATAAGATGTTTTTAGTAGGGTTAGAATATTTTAAATGTTAAAATTAAGAATGTAATTGGGTGATTTTCAACTTAATTTTTTAATGAGAAGATTAGTTATTTTCATACGTTTTCAAGATGAAGTTATGATATACTCAAATACAAAAAATATGAGATGGTTCAGGAGGATCTATAGGTTTCATGGCAATTGAAGTTGGAGCAAAGGTTTCAGGTAAAGTTTCAGGAATCACTAATTTTGGTGCATTCGTTGATTTAGATGACAATCAGACAGGGCTAGTACACATCAGTCAAATCTCTGATAAATATATCAAGGATGTTCATGATGTATTGGCTGTCGGGGATGAAGTTACAGCAAAAGTAACACGGATTGGTGATGACGGTAAGATTGCCCTTTCAATCAAGGCCGCAGCTCCTCGTGAACATCAAGATCATCATGAAAATAACCATCATCGTGAAAATAATCACCGGGATTTTCATCACGAACGGAATAACAATTTCCGTGGCCACAATGATAACTTCCGTGGTGGCTTTAGTGGTCGCCACCATAATAGTCACCAACACGAAGACTTTAATGACATGTTAGCTGGCTACTTAAAGGAAAGTGAATCACGTTTATCTACTTTGAAGCGTCAAACTGATGGTAAGCGTGGCGGCCGTGGTGGTCGACGGAGCTAATATGACGGATTTACAACAAGCATTTGAGCGACACCTAGAAAGGAGTCGCTTTTTTGCTACCCAGGATAAGGTAGTAGTTGCCGTTTCAACCGGGGTCGATTCGATGGTTCTGTTAGATCTCTTGCAGCACTTGCCGTCAAAGAATCGTCCCCAGATTATTGTTGCCCATATGAACCATCAGTTACGAAAACAAAGCCAGCTTGAAGAACGGTTTATTCGGCAATATTGTAAACGAAATGATTTAAAACTAGCGGTTGCACACTGGCCACAAACTCTTCATCCACAGACCGGGGTCGAAAACGCTGCTCGGCAAGCCCGCTATCATTTTTTTCAGGAAGTGATGAAAGATAACCAAGCAAAAATCCTGCTCACGGCACACCACCAAAATGATCTAGCAGAAACAATGCTGATGAAGATGACTCGTGGTGGTCAGTTGAGTCAATTAGTGGGAATACGGGATCGGCGCCCATTTGCTTCTGGAACCTTAATTCGACCACTTTTGCCCTTTAGCAAACAGCAGTTAAAGAAATATGCTTTACAGCACCATCTTAAGTGGTATGAGGATAAGACGAATAAAGACTTGAACATTCAACGGAATCGATTTCGGCATGCGATAATTCCAATGCTTGAAGAGGAAAATCCCCAGTTGCTTTCTCACCTCGAAAGCTATCATCAACAGTTAACGGATCTTCTTGCTTGGCGTGATCAAGCAGTTGCAGATCAATTAGCAGCATGTGTTGATCAACAAGGAAGGATGATCCTGGCAAGGTTAGCGAAAAACAAGGAAATTATTCGAAAAGAAATTTTAAGACAATGGTTTAATCAACAAGGAATATATGATATTAAGGACCAGCAACTTGATGAATTGCTGCAGACCTTAGAAAACGAGAAAAAGCCACAGCAAATCATTGAATTGCCGCACCGATATATTCTTGAGAAATCCTACGCTACTTGTGCATTAAAAAAATTGGATAATCCGCTTGAGAACCTACAAAAGCCCCAAGATCATGTGATAAAATTGGAACAATGGTATCAAGTAGATTCAATAAAATTAATGGCAGTGTCAGCTGAAAAATCTTTCTTTAAGGATGAAGAGCAGGTGGTTTCGCAATGGTTTGCTTCTGATCAATTTCCACTAGGTCTACGAAAATGGCGACAAAAAGATCGTATTCGCTTAAAAAACGGTCATCACCAGTTAGTTAAACGGGTACTAATAGATCAAAAAGTTCCCCAAAAACAACGTGATCAGCAAATGGTCTTGGTCGATGCTCATGATGAGGTCGTCTGGATAGTTAATCGAAAGTGGAGTTGGTTTGAACGGCCGACCGACTATCAGCAGACATGGCAGCCATGTTTTATTGGAATAAAAAATAAGGAGAAGAAGGTAAATGAATAACGATATTGAGCGTGTCTTATATAGTGAAGAAATGCTTGGCAAACGAATGGACGAATTAGCAACGGACTTAACAAAAGACTATAAGGATAAACGGCCGATTATCATTTCCGTTCTAAGCGGAGCAGTTTTATTTACTGTTGACATGATTGAACGGCTAGATATTATGGCCCAAATCGACTTTATTGATGTTTCTAGTTATTTTGGTGGATTAGGTTCGACTGGAAAAGTTAAACTTATCCATGATTTAAAAACAGACGTTAAAGATCGGCATGTTCTAATTATGGAAGATATTGTTGATACTGGTCGTACTTTGAAATACTTGATGGACCTGTTAGCTGACCGGGGAGCAAAGAGCATCAAGGTTTGTTCATTATTAAATAAGCCAGAAGGTCGGAAAGTAGATGTTGAACCTGACTATGTTGGCTTTACGGTTCCTAAAGAATTCTTAGTTGGTTATGGTCTTGATTACAAAGGATTCTACCGAAATTTGCCATATGTTGGAATTTTGAAGCCATCTGTATACCAAAATGACTAAAAATGTTAGATAATTAGGATGACGGAAAAATCGATATTAACATGGACGGTATTTTAAAGATATTCTTAATTAACGTCCATTTTATGGATCCGTAAATATGTAGTATGTATTATTAATAACATTGGCGATAAAACTATTAATTCTTCTGTGAAATTAATGGTCAATATTTGTCAAATATGCTATGATAGTGACTACAATTATAAAATATCGTTGCTGGTAGATAGGAGGTTGTTATGAACAACAATCGTAAAAAAAATAATTTTACTCATAACGTTCTCTTCTATGCCGTGATGTTCTTGTGTATTATGGGAATCGCCTACTTCTTCTTTGGGGGTAATACCTCAAATGGACAAAGTAAGACCGTTTCCCAAAGCGAGTTTATCTCCGAACTGAAGAGTAATAAGGTTAAGAGCGTTCAGCTTCAGCCAAATGGTGGTGTATATAAGGTTACGGGTACTTACCGTAAACCCCAGTCAAATAATGACAATTCCGCCAACAATACTGGCTTTGCTCTTACACCACAACGAAACAATAAGGTAACCCAATTCCAAAGTTCTGTTTTGGAAAGTGACGTAACTGTTAGTCAACTTCAAAACTATGCTAACCGTCATAATGTAAAGATTAGTACTCGTGCTGAAGAATCTAACAGTGTCTGGATGAACCTGTTGTTGACTGTCTTGCCATTAGTCATCATGATTTTCTTCTTCTACATGATGATGGGCCAAGCTGGCCAAGGTGGTGGCGGCCGTGGAGTGATGAGCTTTGGTAAGACGAAGGCTAAGCCATCTGATGCTAAGAAAAACAAAGTTCGTTTCTCAGATGTTGCCGGTGAAGAAGAAGAGAAACAAGAATTAGTTGAAATCGTTGAATTCTTGAAGAATCCAAAGAAGTTCACTAAGCTTGGTGCTCGTATTCCATCTGGTGTTTTACTAGAGGGGCCTCCAGGTACTGGTAAGACCTTGCTAGCTAAGGCGGTTGCCGGTGAATCAGGGGTACCATTCTTCTCAATCTCTGGTTCTGACTTTGTTGAAATGTTTGTCGGGGTTGGTGCTAGTCGTGTTCGTGACTTGTTTGATCAAGCTAAGAAAGCTGCTCCAGCAATCATCTTCATTGATGAAATTGATGCTGTTGGTCGGCGCCGTGGAAATGGCATGGGCGGCGGTCACGATGAACGTGAACAAACCTTGAACCAATTGTTAGTTGAAATGGATGGTTTCCAAGGTGATGAGGGAATCATCGTCATGGCAGCTACGAACCGTTCAGATGTCTTGGATCCCGCACTTTTACGTCCAGGACGTTTTGACCGAAAGATTTTGGTTGGTCGTCCAGATGTTAAGGGCCGTGAAGCCATTCTGCGAGTTCATGCTAAGAACAAGCCAATGGCAAGCGACGTTGATTTAAAGGAAATTGCTAAACAGACTCCTGGTTTTGTGGGGGCTGACTTAGCTAACCTCTTAAACGAAGCGGCCTTATTAGCTGCGCGGCGAAACAAAACTGAAATTGATGCTGCTGACTTAGATGAAGCAGAAGACCGGGTAATTGCTGGACCAGCTAAGCATAACCGTGTCCAATCTGAACAAGAACGAAAGACTGTTGCATACCACGAAGCAGGTCACACAATTGTAGGTCTTGTATTAAATGACGCACGAGTTGTTCATAAGGTTACAATTGTTCCACGTGGGCGCGCAGGTGGATATGCTATCATGCTTCCACGTGAAGATCAGATGTTAATGTCGAAAAAGAATGCGATGGAACAAATCGCTGGTCTGATGGGTGGACGGGCTGCTGAAGAGCTTGTCTTTAAGTCACAATCTTCAGGAGCTTCGAATGACTTTGAACAAGCAACTCAAATTGCTCGTTCAATGGTTACCCAGTACGGAATGAGTGATAAGATTGGTCCAGTAGAACTGCAAAGTTCTGGTCAGGTCTTTACAGGTCAAGGCTATGACCAATCGCCTTACTCCGAAAAGACTGCTGCTTTAGTTGATGAAGAAGTACGTCGAATCTTAACTGAAGGGCACGAAACTGCCTTACACATTATTGAGACGCACCGTGAGCAACATAAGCAAATCGCTGAAGCATTACTCAAGTACGAAACGCTTGATGAAAAACAAATTCTTAGTCTATATAAGACTGGAAAAGTTCCTGATAAGGATGTGGCTGCTGAAGACGAAGAGGCACGTGCACAAACCTTTGAAGAATCCAAGCGTGAACTTGAACGATTGGAAAATGAGCGTCACGCTGAAGCAAAGGATAATCAAAATGATTCATCCGATACTAAGAGTGACAACTCAAATGATTCACAATCAAGTGATGATTCAGGCAATTCTGAAGACAAGTAAACTATTGAAAAGACGGAAGATACAAAACCTGATTGGTAGGTGGTGGTCTTCCGTTTTTTCTTTAGGATTAATTTTAAGGAGGAATTTAAAATGAAAACAACAGATTATTTAGTAAAGTCGATGACTAAGGATGGAAAGTTTCGGGCTTATGCTGTAAATGCTACCCAAGTCGTTCAAAAGGCACATGAAATTCATGATACATGGAGTGCTTCTTCTGCTGCCCTTGGTCGAACGTTAATTGGAACGATTCTCTTGGCTACTTCTAGTTTACAAGGAGAAGCAGGAATGACGGTCAAGATTCAGGGAAATGGGCCGGTTGGCTTTATTATTGCGGATGGAACTGCTGAAGGAACTGTAAAAGGCTACATGGGTAATCCACACGTTTCTTTACCAGCAAATGATAAGGGGAAGATTGATGTTGCAAAGGCAATTGGTAATCAAGGAACTCTTTCTGTAACCAAAATGGCTCCAGGCGACAAGACACCATATACCGGTGAAGTAAATTTAGTTTCTGGTGAACTTGGTGATGACTTTACTTACTACCTTGCTCAATCTGAACAAATTCCTTCAGCAGTTGGTCTTTCAGTATTCGTGAACCCTGATGAAAATATTGACGTTGCTGGTGGCTTCATGATTCAAGTAATGCCTGGTGCTAGTGATGAAGAAATTAGCAAACTTGAAAAGACATTGAAGGGCTTGCCATTGGTATCACAAATGTTACGTGATGGTGATACGCCAGAAGATATTTTGAAGAAGATTTTTGATGATGACTTAAAGATCCTTGAAACAATGCCAGTTCGTTATGCATGTGATTGCTCAAAGGAACGTTTTGCACACGCCCTTGCAAGTATCTCTAAAGATGACATGAAGAAGCTGATTGACGAAGACCACCATGCAGAAGCTGTTTGCCAATTCTGCGGGAAGAAGTACGAATTTAACGAAGACGAATTAAAGAAGATCTACGCGGAAATGACGGCGAATGATGATAAAAAATCAACAGATGAAAAGTAATTTTTGGTGCTAAGCGCGTTGATATGCTATGATAGTTGAGTTATCGGACAATTAAAAATGAAACTGGATGGCCAGCACAGTTTCTTAAGCAGTAATGAGGTGAAAAAATGAAGTGGAAAATCGGTAACGTTGAAATTCCTAATCAAGTTGTTGTTGCACCAATGGCTGGAGTAACCAATTCCGCCTTTCGGGTTATCTGTAAAAGATTTGGTGCTGGCTACGTTGTCTGTGAAATGATCTCAGACCGTGGCATTATGTACCATAATCAACGAACTTTAAATATGATGGATGTCGACCCGGAAGAACATCCAATGGGAATTCAAATTTTCGGTGGAACCAAAGAAACATTAGTTGAAGCTGCCAAGTATGTGGATCAACATACCGCAGCTGACGTGATTGATATAAATATGGGGTGTCCTGTTAATAAGGTTGTAAAAACTGACGCGGGTGCACGATGGTTACTGGATCCTAATAAAGTTTATGAAATGGTGTCATATGTTACTGATGCTGTTAAAAAGCCAGTTACCGTTAAGATGCGAACGGGTTGGGACGATAAGCATATTTTAGCTGTTGAAAATGCTTTAGCAGCTGAACGGGCAGGAGCTAGCGCGATTGCGATGCATGGTCGAACTCGAAAACAAATGTATACGGGACAAGCAGATTGGAATATACTAAAAGAAGTAGCGAGTCAATTAAAGATTCCGTTCATGGCTAACGGTGATGTACGAACACCAGAAGATGCCAAAAAGATCCTTGATATGACGGGAGCAACTGCGGCAATGATTGGCCGGGCAGCAATGGGTAATCCGTGGATGTTAAAGCGGACAGAACATTACCTTGAAACCGGCGAATTACTTCCTGAAGCAACCCCCGAACAAAAAATTGAGATGGCAAAAGACCACCTTAATCGTTTAGTTGATTTAAAAGGTGAATATGTGGGAGTTCGTGAGTTCCGTGGGTTATCTACGTACTACATCAAGGGTATTCCGCGTGCTGCCCGGACTAAGGTAGCATTAGTCGAGGCCGAAACACTTGATGAAATGAACGATATTTTTGACCGCTTTGCTGAACAAACTGCAGAACGAACTGTAAAAAGACAGCAAGCTTAATTACGAGGAGGAGAACTTAAGTGTCACAAGAACTAGATCAAATGCGCGTTCGGCGTGAAAAAATGGAAGAGTTAAAAGAAGCGGGAATTGAACCATTTGGCCGCCGCTTCAAACGAGACCATCTTGCCCAAGACTTGCATGATAAGTTTGATCAATACGATAAAGAAGAATTAAACGAGATGGGCGCCAAAGTAATTATTGCGGGGCGAATGACAAGAAAGCGGAGTAGCGGTAAAGCTGGGTTCGCTGACTTTGTTGATCGGACTGGTAAGATTCAAGTTTACGCTCGTAAGGATATGGTAGGTGATGAACCTTACCATGTTTTCAAGCGGTCAGATATTGGTGACTTCCTGGGAATTGAAGGGGATGTTATCAAGACAGATACAGGCGAATTAACTGTTCGTGCACATAAAATTACCTTCTTGTCAAAAGCATTGCGTCCGCTTCCTAATAAGTGGGATGGGGTTACTGATCCTGAAACTATCTATCGTCAGCGTTACCTTGATTTAATTTCTAACCCAGAAAGTTTCAAGCGTTTCCACCAACGGACAGCGATCATCAAGGCTGTCCGGAAGTACATGGATGATAATGGCTTTACAGAGGTTGAAACCCCAATCTTGAATACGCAAGCTGGTGGTGCTAATGCGCGTCCATTTATCACTCACCACAATGCGCTTGATATTGATATGTACTTGCGGATTGCTACCGAATTGTACCTCAAGCGGTTAATCGTTGGGGGCTTTGAACGGGTATACGAATTGGGTCGGATTTTCCGGAATGAAGGGATGGATCCTCACCATAACCCTGAATTTACTACAATGGAAACTTATGCTGCTTACTTTGACTTCCAAGATGTTATGGATGAAACGGAAGGAATCGTTAAGGCAGCAGCTAAAGTTGTTTCAGATGATGGAACGATTACTTACCAAGGACATGAAATTGACCTTGGAGGAAACTTTAAACGGATCACGATGGTGGATGCCGTTAAGGAAAAGACTGGCATTGACTTCAGCGATGAATCAATGACGGACGAAGATGCTAAGAAGTTAGCCGATGAGCACAAGGTTGAATATAAGCCTTACTGGACAAAGGGGCATATCTTGAACGCATTTTTTGAAGAGTTCGTTGAAGACACACTTATTCAACCAACTTTTGTCTATGAATTCCCAGTCGAAGTTTCACCATTAGCAAAGCGGAATGCTGATAATCCTGCGATGACTGATCGTTTCGAATTGTATGTTGATGGTAGCGAATTGGCAAATGCCTTTAGTGAATTAAACGATCCAATTGACCAGAAGGAACGTTTTGAAATGCAAGCAAAGGAAAAAGCTAACGGTAATGATGAAGCTGAACCAGTCGACTTAGATTACGTTCAAGCCCTCGAATACGGAATGCCGCCTACTGGGGGACTTGGTATCGGAATCGATCGTCTTGTAATGCTGCTTACTGATGCAAAGTCAATTCGTGACGTAATCCTCTTCCCAACTATGCGTCCCGAAAAGGAAGAAACGAACGATAAGAAGAAAAAGAACAAGAAGAAGTAAGACCAGTAATTGTTGTAATGCTGGGCTTTGGGGGCAATTTAAGCCATTGCTTTATCTTGCTTATTAGTATTAAAATTGCTTATAAAAAATGGTGTGTACACCAAAAATACACCATTTTTTAGAAAAGAAAGTAAAAAGGGTCTGGCGCAAAAAATGTAAGAACCCGTATCTGATTTGCTCAGGTACGGGTTCTTTCTACGTTTATTAGGTTATTTCAATACACCATTTCGGTGGATGTTTTAATTAGGACACAAGTATTTCTAGTTATAAATAGTGTAAAATAGGGATTATCAGATGGAATCGACTTAATATTTCTACTTATTATCCACTAGAAGCTCTTTTAAGCCACTTTAATTATGATTAGGTTAAATTATATGCTTGTTAATAAAAATGGCTAAAAAGCTATCAGAAACAATATTTATATTATCTGAACCGAAAAGTTATTTGGGGTGTTATCTAAGTTTATTTGTTATACGTTATCCGAAAGCTTTGTGTAGTTGAGAGGAGCCAAACAGATGAAAGCTTTATTAGTAATTGATTTGCAAAATGGTGTTTGTAACCAAGGTGGCCAGAAATTGTGGCAATTACCAGTATTAATTCATTTGGTTAACCAACGAATTAATCAGTATAGTGCCCAGGACCTACCAATAATTTTTATCCAACATGAAGATGATACCTTAGTTGCTGGAACGACGGATTGGCAACTACTACCAGAGCTTAACTTTATGAAGGACGACCTTGTCATTAGGAAAAGTCATCCGAATGCTTTTTACCAAACAGACTTACAATATTTTTTAAAACAGTTGCAAATTAACGAGTTGGAAATTTGTGGAGCTCAAACAGAATACTGTATCGATGCAACGGTTAAAATGGCGCATGGTTTAGGTTACCAGCTGACAATGAAACCGGGAGCTAGTAGCACTATTGACAATCAATTTATGACTGCGGAAGAGACACGTCGTTATTTTGAATGGCTTTGGGGAAAGAACTTCCTGAGCTATTGCTAAATTTCTCTGTAAATTACTCGAAACGAAATATAAAAGGTTGATTACCTGCCGTACAGAATTCTTGCTTTAATTCTGAAGGGGTAGTAGTATGCTCAACTTTTTTCTCATGATTACTCCTCCATAATTCTATAACACTATAGTTATAAACAATCATAATAGTTGTAGTTGAATTAGGTAAGACAAAAAGGTAGGTACTGTGACATAAGTCCCTAAATTAAGAAGATCCATTCGGAAATTGAAAAAATTTTCGAATGGATCTTTCCTTTTTGATTTAATGTCTTTAGACCTAGTTGAGTGCGTGAGCAGAGCGAATGCACGAAACAAAAAACCACCTGCTATGCGGGTGGGCGATAAAAATTATATAAAAAAGGCCTCTTTTGCCTTAAGGTGTAGGTGTTCAAGCCAAAGTCAATAAGGGGAAAGAGGTTATATAAATATGGCTAATAAATTAAATAGCTTAGCCCATACGAAGTAGTTATGTAAATATCACATAAAGTATAGGCATAAAGCGATTTTTAATCAATACCGAAGAGACCTAGAAGAAACCTAAGAGATTATATTCGTTTGTTGTGCAAATATAAGGGAGTAGAAATAATTGAAGGTCATATGATGCCAGATCATGTGCACTTGTTAGTAAGTATTCCGCCGAAGCTAAGTGTATCGCAGTTTATGGGATACTTAAAAGGGAAAAGTGCATTAATGATGTTTGATCGACATGCAAACTTAAAATACAAATATGGGAACCGACATTTTTGGGCTGAAGGCTACTATGTGAGTACAGTTGGATTAAATGAATCAACGATAAAGAAGTATATCCGAGACCAAGAGAAACATGATATAGCAATGGATAAGCTAACAAGTGTGGAATATTCGGACCCTTTTAAGGGTAAGTGAGGTAGTACAAATACCGCTTAAAGCGGTGACAAAGTAGTCAGAGCATTTTGGCTTGAGCAAAGCGAAAGCCAGCGTCTTGAGACGCCGGCTTTTATTATCGGCTTATAGCCGATGTGCAAACTACCCGATTGACGGGTGGTTATGATTAAGGAGCTAGGAAATCCTCGACAATTAAGTCATAAGATTCTAGCGGATTACTCAATTAAGGCTAATAATGAGGAAATTAAGAATAACCATACAGCATCACCCCGGTCCAACTGGCGGTTTTTTTGGTTAGTAGTTATTGCAATCATTACATCGCCGATTACGTTTGTGTTAAGTCTGGGAGCATTAATCGTTCTTATTTGCGCCTTGGCAGCTGTCTTTCGGGTCAGTGTGGGAATATTAGGAACCCTAGTTGGCTTGATTTTTAGTAGCGGGGTAATGATCTATTCAGGACTTGGAGTTATTGCTGCTGCACCAAGGACGGGGATCCTGTATGCCGGAATTGGGGTAACAATGATTGGCTTTTTACTCTTATGTATTCCCGTAGGATATTGGATTATTCGCTGGTTAGCACAGGCAATTGCTAATTTAGCTAAGTATATTTACCAAAAACTACTTCAAAGGAAGGCTGAGAAGCATGAAAAAACATTTAAGGTTGGTTTAGGAATACTTGTTATTGGGATTGTTTTAATGGTAGTTGGCTTTGCTGGTCACGGAATGAAAAATGTTAGTTTTGAGGGAACTACCCCAGTAATTGAGAAACAAGTTACTAAAAAATTAAGCACAGCTAAAGAGTTTAATAGAGTTAATCTTACTAGCTCAAGTGCTAATGTTTTAATCAAGACAGGATCAAAATTTTCAATTAGTTACCAAGGTAGTAATGCACGACTTCCTAAGGTTACGGTAACTAATCAGCCCGCAACCATTCATCAAGATGAAGGGCGTGGGATATTCTTTTCCTACAATAATGGAGACGATACCATTATTATTACAGTGCCTAAGGGAACTAAATTAGCCGGAAAACTTGATGTCGCTGATGGCGATTTGAGTATTACAAATGTTGATTTGGAGAACATGGATGTTAACATTGGCTCTCTGATGGGTAAAAAGTTGGTGACAACGAACATATTTGGTATCAACCAAATACCATGACGAAACTCGCTAATAAGTTAGCTAAGGATTATGGTAAAATTGATCCTCAACATGCTGACTACTACCACCAGAATGTTAAAAAATATATCACATCATTAGATCAACTTGACCAAAAGATTGCTCAAGTTAAGAGCCAGGTAAATCCGCAAAAGAAGGAAGCTGCGGTAAGTGAACCGGTATTTGACTACGCGTTGGAAAACCTTGGTTATAAAGTAATGGATCAACACTTTGAAAAGGCAATTGAAGAGGGAACCGATCCTTCACCTAAGGATATTCCTCAAATTCAGACTGCAATCAAGAACCACCAAATTGCTTTCTTTGTTGATAATACACAAGCAAGTGATCATGTTGTAGATAATCTTGTTAAGCTTGCTAAAAAGAATCATGTTCCCGTTTTAAGGGTGACTGAAACAAAGCCAAGTCGAAAGATGACTTATACAGAATGGATGATGAAACAATATCAGAAATTATCATCTATCCAGCAACAATAATTTTAATCTCTCAATAATAAAAAATGATCTCCAGAGTTCACACTGGGGGCCGTTTGTGTATTTCACTGTTTATTCTTTATTTAAGTAATAAGGATTAACCTCTTATATTTGACTTTCTCTTTCTCAGTTAGCTTTGGGGAACTATGTCTTTTTTAAAGAATGGGAGTAATTAAGAAGGAGCGTTGCAACTTGCTCTTGAATGCTTGTCCTTGGTCCATAGGGATAGGAGAGATAAATTCTTCTATGAAAGCCATTTTTCCCAATTTTATGTAATGAAATTTTTTCAAGATTAGCTGTAGAGTTCCAGGATAACTCAGGAACAAAACATGAAGCATAGCCCTGAGCTACTAAATTAATCATGAGATTACGATCGCCTGTTCGTAATACAACTTGAGGATCTATTCTTTGTGCAGAAAGAAAGCGTTGGATAAAGTCGGCAAATGGTGACTCGTTCATTTCAATTAGGGGCAGTTGGTTAATTTTTTCCAATTGAAATGTTGATTGTGAATTTTCCTTACTCGTTGCCAAAAAGACTTCTTCGGATAGTAATAATTCGTTATGTTGCTCAGGAACCGGTAGAGGTACAAGCTGAAAATCATAATGCCGAGGATCGTTATCGATTTTACTTTGGATAAATTGAAGATTAATTTGTGGATATTTGTTATGAATTATTTTGAGAAACGAAACCAGTAAGGGAGTAGTTTCACACATCTTAATAGTGATCTTTTTATTGTTAAGTGAGTGAATTGCCTTTACATTTTCCTTTGCTAACCGTAGTTGATTGAATGACCGATTAACTACCGTAAAAAATAATTACCTTGAGCGGTCAAGATTAGCTTCTTTCCTTGACGAATAAATAACGAAACGCCTAATTCGTTCTCCAACTCCCGAATACTGCGACTGATAGATGGTTGTGCAACATGTAATTTAGTTGCCGCTTTTGTCATATTCATTGTTTTGACGACTTCGGTAAAGTATTTCAATTGCGATAAGTTCATCTTTGTTACCTCTTTCATAGCAATTTTGTTACTAACTACATAAAAAGTAATATTGGATTTTAAAAATAAATGATAATATTCTAATTATATTATAATTTTTGGGGTGATGAAATGACAATTGATGACTATGTTAGGAAAAATCAGCAGCAGTTTATTAATCTATTGGCTAACTTTGTAAGTCAAAAAAGTCTTAGTCAAACAGGAGAAGGAATCCAAGCAACGGTTAAATTCTTGAAAGAACTTTTAGAACAATTTATTCATGCGAAAGTGGAGATTATTGAAACGGCTGGTAATCCAATTATTATCGCAACACTTTCTCCAGGAAAGGATAATGAATATTTGTTTTATGGGCATTATGATGTTCAGTTACCAGGAGAATTGGCTGAATGGAAAGTAAAGCCATTCAAATTGACTCAGCGTGATGGTCGCTTGTATGGTCGCGGTACTGGCGATAATAAGGGCCAATTAATTGCACAAATATGTGGTTTTTATGTTTATCAGCAATTATATGGGGAGTTACCTTTTACAGCCAGAATTCTCATTGAGGGTGAAGAGGAGATTGGAAGTCCGCACCTTATTCAAGCAGTTCGCACCTTGAAAGATCCGTACCTAAATAACCTTTCAGCAGTTTTTGTAATGGATGGATCAATAAGTCAATCAGGAGATCATGTTTTACGATTAGGAAACCGGGGTGTCTTATCGTTTAGGTTAGGAGTAAGGACTAACGGAAGTGATCTGCATTCAGGAAATTTTGGAAATGTTAGTAAGAATGCGGCTGTTGAACTTATGCGGGCTTTAAATAAGCTAATTAACCCATTGACTGGTCAATGTAGAATTAAGGAATTTTATAAAGAAGTCGTTGAGCCAAGCAGTCAAGAACGAGAGTGGTTAAATGCTCTGCCAAGTCAGTACAATATTCCAGCACCAATTTATAAGAATAAATTTGATTATTACTATCGTCTGATGTTTCAGCCATCAATGACAATTAACGGTTTGAGTAGTGGTTATGAGGGAAATGGGGTAAAAACAATTATTCCAGGCAAAGCAACTGCAATTATTGATTGCCGCTTGGTTGCTAACCAAACATGTGATGAGGCAATTAAATTAATTAATGACACGCTTAAAGCAGAATTAGATGAGAAACAAATCCAAATTAAGTACTTGGTTAAGCTTGATCCTGTAAAAATTGAAGCAAGTAACCCATTAATCCCTCGGCTGGTTTCGACAATTACAGAAGCCACCGGTAAAGCATTGATTGAGCCGGTAATGCCTGGCAGTGTTCCTAATTATATTTGGAGAGATATTATCGGGATTCCGCCGTTTACTATTCCCTTAGCAAATTATGATCAGCATAATCATGCACCAAATGAGAATATAACAATTGATGCTTTTCTTGATGGGATAAAGATTATTGCTTATCTTTGTCGAAATTTAAATTCTAAATAGTGGAAAGAAGGTTACCTTATGGATGAATCACAACATTTAGTGAGCCAGAATGAAAGGCCAAAGTCGTATCGAACATTAGTATTAGTTTTTTTAGGATTTATTATTTGCTTTATTGATCGTTCTGCAATGAATATTGCACTTGCTTATGTTGGAAAAAGCTTTACGTTAACTCCAGCTCAATTAGGAGTAGTCGGCTCTGCTTTTTTCTTTAGTTATTCATTAATGCAGGTTCCAGGTGGTTGGCTTGTCGACCGGTTTGGTACTAAATGGATGACGGTGCTCTCGCTTTTGGCCTGGTCAGTATTTACCGTGATGACAGGATTTGCTTGGTCATTTACTTCGCTAATTATTATTAGGGTTTTGTTTGGAATTGGTGAAGGATCATATCCGTCAGCAGCAATGAAACAGGTCCGCTTGGCATTCCCAGAAAATAAACGTGGTCAAGCATCCGCGGTTGCTATTTCATCTAATTATATTGGAAATGCACTAGCGCCGTTTATTGTAGCTCCCTTGATTGCCTTGTTAAGTTGGCGTGGTGCATTTCATGTCGTTGGGGTGTTAGGCCTTGTTTATTTGGCATTCTATTATTTCTTCGAGCGACCATTAAATCGTGAAATTCCAGATTATGATACAGGAGCTCAAAAGGTTAAAGGAAAGTTTGACTGGCGAGTATTAAGCTTTTCGGTAGTTGTATTTGGCTTTAGCGTGATTACAAAGGGATTAGATACTTGGATGCCTACTTACCTTCTTCAAGCACGTCATATTAATCTAAAAGGAATTGCTTGGTTAGTTCCCCTTCCTTCCATTACGGCAGGGCTCGGATCATTTATCGCCGGATTCATTATGGTTAAGTTCTTTACCGGTCACGAGAAATGGCTAATTTCCCTTTCAGCTCTAGTAACTATGGTATTCATGTATGGAATGTTTCATTCACTAAGTTTGACCGGGGTGATTACCTTTGAAGTATTAGCCTATTTTACTAAATCAATTGGTTTCGCTGCCTCCTATGCTTTTGTGGCACAATTAGTTGCAAAAACAAATTACGGGGCGTCAATTGGGGTAGTTAATTTTGGTGGGCAACTCGCGGGCTTCTTAGCACCAATTCTAATTGGCCTTGTTATCCAAGGTACTCATAGCTATACTGCAGCCTTCTTGGTATTAACATTCTTTGCATTACTGGCATTTGTTGCTTCATTAACTATCCATGGTAAAAAAGTAAATTAGTAGGGAGAAAGTGATGAGATGAAAATTGAAAAGGCACGATTATTTAAAATTGATTTACCCTTAAGGAACGCTTTTGAGGTTAGCTTCGGTGTAATTAAGTATAAGCGCACGATTATCTTAGAGTTGACGGATCAGAATAGTAATTGTGGATATTCAGAGTGTTCAGCTTTTGATGTTCCATTTTATAATGAAGAATTTCGCTCAGGAGCATGGGAACTATTAAAAGAACAATTATTACCCAAAGTTGTTGGCCATGACATTAATCATCCAGATGATATTTATCAACTATTTAGTCATATTCGGCGAAATAATATGAGCAAAGCATGTGTAAATTGTGCACTCTGGGATTTATATGCTAAGCAGCTTCAGCTTCCATTAGCAAAAGCACTAGGCGGAGACAAACAAAAAGTTGAAGTTGGGGTTAGTATTGGTGTTCAATCCTCACCAGAGAAATTAGTTGAAACGGTTCGCAGCTATCTCAATGATGGTTATCGGCGAATAAAAATGAAAATAAAACCGGGAGCTGATTATCAGTTTATTAAAGCTGTCCGGAACGAGTTCCCAGAAGCAATACTGATGGCTGATGCCAATTCGGCATACCACTTAAAAGATTTGCCGATGTTACAACGGCTTGATGAGTTGGGGTTAATCATGATTGAACAGCCGTTGGAACCAGGCGATTTAGTCGATCATGCACAACTCCAATCCAAATTAAAGACAGCGATTTGTCTGGATGAAAGTATCCTTTCGTTAGCTGATGCTAAGCAAATGATTCGATTAGGTAGTGGTCGTATTATTAATATTAAAGTTGCTCGGGTTGGCGGATTAGGAGTAGCAAAACAAATTCAGGAATATGCAAGTAAGCATGGTATTCAATGCTGGTGTGGCGGGATGTTAGATTCTGGAGTGGCAAGAGCGGAAAATATTGCAATTGCTACTCTCCAAGGATATACACTTCCTAATGATATCGCTGCCTCAACTCGTTATTATAATCAAGATATTATCAAACCAGTAGTTGAGGTGGATGGAACTTACGTCAATGTTCCTCATCGTCCCGGACTAGGCTACGAAATTGATTGGAACAATATGAGAAAATTTTGTAAAGCGGAACTGGTATTAAAGTAAAAAATTTGAGTAGCAAAAAGAGGCTGGGAAAAAACTCCTACTCCAAAATAAAAACCGGATGATAAATTTTTTGAACAATTCATCATCCGGTTTTTATGTACACAGGAAATCGTTCCTGATATGCTGTAATTACCATAAAACAACCAAAAGGAGCGATTTCCATGTATCAAAATTATACCATAGGACAAACCGAATTCGTACTAAACTATAACTATGATTTACCACAAAATCATATTGCGCGACTAATTAGTGATTTTGTCGACTCGATTCCACAAGATGTGCTATTAGAAGATTCAGGAGCGGCTACTGGCCGCCCTTCATCGCATCCAGCAATTATGCTTAAGATTCTCTTGTTTGCCTACGCACGTCAAACTTATTCTGGAAGAAAGATTGAAATGATGTTGGATGAGAACCTGCCAATGCGTTGGTTAGCTCATGATTATACTTATAGCTACCATACCATCAATAACTTTCGCCGCAGTCAGCACGCTAGTAAGCTAATTAAACATGCCTTTGTCTACTTTACCATGGCTTTGAAAGATCACGGACTAATTCAAAATGATGCAATTTTTATCGATGGGACCAAGGTGGAAGCCGATGCCAATAAATATTCATTTACTTGGCGGAGGGCAGTTGAAAAGTATCACGCTAAGTTAAGAGAAAAGACAAGTAAGCTTTATGAGGAACTAGTAGAAAAGCAAGTGGTGCAAAAAATGGCACCGGAGCTGGTTACTTCCGCCGAAGGCATGGAAGTAATGGAACAAGAACTGGCGGAGAAAATCACTAAATTAGATGAAGAGATTAAGCAAGAACCAAAAATCATCAAAGGTGGTTCAGTTAGAAAACGGCGCCGTCGTTTTCTAAAAAAGCTTCGTCACCAATTAAGCAACGACCTAATTCCGCGTGCCAAAAAGTATGAACGTGCTGAAAATATCTTCCAAGGTCGTAATAGCTATTCCAAAACTGACCACGATGCGACCTTCATGTGTATGAAGGAAGATCCGATGATGAATCGGGAGTTAAAGCCCGGCTATAACTTGCAAATCGCTACCCATAAGCAATTTGTACTTGATTACGGGCTGTTTTCAAATCCAACTGACACCAGGACCTTAGTGCCATTCCTTACCCAGTTTCATGCTTTAGATTTCTTTGAACATATCGTCGCCGATGCAGGCTATGGTAGTGAGTATAATTACATAATGATTCTTGATCGGTTTAAAAAGCAGTCGGTTATCCCATATACAACCTATCAAAAGGAACAGAAACGTAAATTTAAAAACGATCCAACTAAATCACAAAATTGGCAGTATAATGCCGAGAATGATTACTACATCGATCATTTAGGAGTCCGTTTTAGCTTTTATCGATATAGTAAGCGAACCGATAAATATGGTTTCGAACGTGATTTCAAACTCTATCGAGCGGATAAGCACCAACTGTCAGTGCAATTGGATGAGTTGGCAAAAACACCAGGTGGTCGGCAACGCTATATGCAGGTTAACCCAACGTGGAATTATTACAAGGCTAAAGTAAAAGCAACCCTCTCAAGTAACGAAGGCAAGGCAATTTATCGTCGACGGAAGTTCGACGTTGAGCCAGTCTTTGGTCACATGAAGAGGGATTTTGGCATACGCCGAACTCATCTACGTGGACAACGGGCTGTGGAAAATGACATGGGGCTAACCCTGATGGCATTAAATCTAACGAAATTTGGTCAATCAATTAGTCGATTGGAGACTAATTTCATAAATAATTTAAAATCCGGACTACGATTTTTGAATAGATCAAAAATCATAGTCCGGATTTTACTGTTAGAGAATCAAGAATTAATAGTTAATTCCCAGCCTCTCTAATTATTATTTTTGGCTGGTGATGGTTTATTATAGCCATAATTTCCAGTGACTGAAACGGTGGCATCTGGATTAAGGCCTGGATCAGCAGCTCCTGGTAGGTGAAACGCGCTATTAGCTGGCGGAGTTACTGCTATTTCTGTTGAGTGAGATAATTGGGGAATCCAATCATAAGGAATCCGATAGGCCCGATAAATTAGATGATCAGCAATGTATGGATAAATATATTCCCAAACTATTTCATGACTTGGCGTAACCTCTAAGAAACGTCCGCCGGCACCTTCGTCAATTAATGTATTTCCATTTGGAAGTCGTTGGACGCTACCCTGTAATGGGGAGTAGAAGTAATTCGCGTGGGCTGCTACCTTATAGCCCATATCCTTTGCAGAAAAGCTCCATTTCTTTTCTAAAGTAATTGGGTTAAATTCAATTACTTCTGATCCATCAATGCGTGTTGTTTTCATTCCAGTTGACGAGGTTTGATTAGGTGCACCATAACCAGACCAGCCTCCATTGTTGAGAGCAAGAATATTTCCCGCGCCAGGTAATCCTTTAGGAATTAAATGCACATTATGCATCCCTACTAGGGGTCCTAATTTACGTAAAGCAAAACTCTTAGTAAAGTCAGGGCCTAATAGCCAAACGATTTTCCCAGTATCGTGGTCAACAATCCAACTCATCATTGCTTCACGTGAACCCATTAGAATGTTATTCGGTTTAAATCGCTGGTCACCCTGATCAAACCATTTATTTGGTCCGAGGTAGCTAGCATAATTAATATGAAATACATCCCCTTCATTACTAGCAGATTGAAAGTTGGGGTTCTTAAAGATTGCATTTTTTTGTTCATCAGTTAATGGGAAATCATTAAAATGATCTAATGTACTCCAAGACCAAAGCTTGTTGCCATCGCGGTCAATTTCTAATAAGACATGGTCAAGAAGGGGATAGGGGGATATTGAATCAATTTTTCGATCATGGTGAGTAAGAAGTAAAACTTTTTTAAAATCATCTTTTGTTTCTTGCCCAGGTACGAAATACCCCACAGGATTTCCTTCAAGTTGATAATCGTGGTGGACTCTTGCAACCCATGTTTTTCCTATCTCTTGATCGGTAACTTCTTCATTGTGGGTAAATGACCATCGAATATTACCATCCCAATCAATTTCAGTTAAATCGGCATAGTCTTGATAAGCGTCACTGCTTTTTCGACAGCGTAAAGAGCCGAAAACCTTGCCACCATTAATCATTTTATTAGGGAAGCCTTGTAGATCTTTCCATTCGTGAACAATTTTTCCGTTCATATCGATTAAGATTGTACCTTCATTTTTAGCATTGAATAGTGTATAGCCCGACCAAGTTTTACTAGGTCTGAAGTTAGTAACTCCGGTTGGAAATATTGATTGTCCCATTTTTTCACTCCTTTGATTATTCAAAACTTAGAAAGTAGTAAGTACAAGCTAGAGAGTTTTTTTACTGTTGCGAAGATAGCAGATTCTGTGGTGTTTAGACCAGTAATAACAAAATAATCTGGTGCTTTTAACAGGAGCTGTTCTTAACACTTTCCAGATATCGCTTACATTATTGATCAAATAAATATTATAATCAATAATTTTGCAGAGCTAAGAATTGCTAATTACTTTAAGATTGGCATATCGTAGTAAATATTAATAGCACATAAACCTGAAGCCAAGAGCTGCGGTAATTAACTAGGATTCTTGAATTCATTCTAGAAAAGCAGAAAAGATAATTTCATCGAGCTAAGTTAGATGTAGTAAAAAGGATTTTTTGAAAAAGTTAGTGATAAAAATTACGTGAGTTTTTACTAAATTAAAGAGTATTTGCCAATTATTTCTGCTTTAATACATACAATTTAATTCGAGAAAAGTAGAAAGTTCGGCTATTTAAAATAGTGAAAAAAGTTAATAAAAAAGTGTTGACGAGGGAGTAAAATCCATGTATAGTAATTATCGTTGTCAAAACAGCTAAGTGCTATTGAGATGGTTTAACAAAAAAGTTGGAAATAGCTGTTGACATCTGATTGACAACATGATATAATAATAAAGTTGCTGATTGAGTTACTGATCAGAAGGAATTCAAAATTAATTAAAATTTCTTCTTGACAAGCTAATCCGATATATGTTATAATAAATGTGTTGATTGGCTGCTTGATTAGCCGACAGGTAGACCTTTGAAAACTGAACAAAGTTTCGACGAATCAAATGTGTAGGGTCTTCAATCACGATGTGATTTGAAGCAAAACATTTGCGAAGTCAATTCGCTTAATAACAAAGATAATTGAGAGCTAT
>NZ_NGPY01000067.1:0-523 GCF_002254085.1 Limosilactobacillus reuteri
CGTCGACTAGTGCGTCAACGAGCGCTTCAACGAGTGCCTCAGTAAGTGCATCGACGAGCGCTTCAATGAGCGCCTCAGTAAGTGCATCAACGAGCGCCTCAACGAGTGCTTCAACGAGCGCCTCGACGAGCGCATCCACGAGTGCATCAACAAGCGCGTCAACGAGCGCGTCAGTAAGTGCCTCGACTAGTGCGTCAACGAGCGCTTCAACGAGTGCCTCAGTAAGTGCATCGACGAGCGCTTCAATGAGCGCCTCAGTAAGTGCATCAACGAGCGCCTCAACGAGTGCCTCAACAAGTGCGTCAACAAGCGCATCAACGAGTGCATCGACGAGCGCCTCAGTCAGTGCGTCAACGAGTGCGTCAGTAAGTGCCTCGACTAGCGCCACAACTAGTGCATCAACGAGTGCCTCAACAAGCGCCTCAACAAGTGCGTCAACGAGAGCCTCCACCAGCGCATCCACTAGAGCGGCAACGAGCGCCTCCACCAGCGCCAGCACCAGGGCACCCACGAGTGCAGCCAA
>NZ_NGPY01000068.1:0-520 GCF_002254085.1 Limosilactobacillus reuteri
TCGAGGTGTTGTGCGTTGCTGTGGTGCAGTTGGGCTGGGTCTGTGGTGTGGGCTGGGGGCTGCACTGTTTTAGGTGCTGCTGTAGGCTCTTAGTTGAGCGCTAGTGGCGGAGCTTGTGGCGGCGCTCTTGGATGCGCTAGTTGAGGCGGTTGTTGCGGCACTTGTTGAGGCGCTTGTTGATGCACTTGTTGAGGCGCTCGTTGATGCACTCGTTGAGGCGCTTGTTGACGCACTTGTTGAGGCACTCGTTGATGCACTAGTTGAGGCACTAGTCGAGGCACTTACTGAGGCGCTCGTTGACGCACTTGTTGATGCACTTGTTGAGGCGCTCGTTGATGCGCTTGTTGATGCGCTTGTTGATGCACTCGTTGAGGCGCTTGTTGATGCACTTATCGAGGCGCTCATTGAAGCGCTCGTTGATGCACTTACTGAGGCGCTCGTTGAAGCGCTTGTTGAGGCCATATCGGATTCGCTTACTGAGGCGCTAGCTGACGCGCTTGTTTAGCCCACAGTTGCGGCA
>NZ_NGPY01000006.1:0-45465 GCF_002254085.1 Limosilactobacillus reuteri
TTACATAACCACTTCGTATGGGCTAAGCTATTTAATTTATTAGCCATATTTATATAACCTCTTTTCCCTTATTGACTTTGGCTTGAACACCTACATCTTAAGGCAAAAGAGGCCTTTTTTATATAATTTTTATCGCCCACCCGCATAGCAGGTGGTTTTTTGTTTCGTGCACTCGCTCTGCTCGCGCACTCAACCAGGTCTAAAGACATTAATAAAAGAGGATGGAAAATCAGAATTTTTCCATCCTTTTTTATTGATATGCAGAAAATAATTCTCTTAAAAAACTATTACCAACTGGCAACTTATCTCCTAAATCATAATTATCAAGAATTGTTGCCCCAATATCGCTAAAACTTTTGCCACCAAGAGAAATATTTTGCTTAAGATGCGGAGATGTTACAAGTAACGGTACGTATTCACGCGTATGTTTTTCACCAGGATAAGTAGGATCATTCCCGAAGTTCCCCGTCACAATCAGCAAATCATCATCTTGTAGTTTATCGATGACTTTTGTAAGTTCGTGATCAATCCGCATTAGTTCTGTTCCAAAGCCTTCAGGATTACGCGCTTTACCAAATTGCTCCATCTCTCCTACTTCTGCTATACAAACACCTGTAAATTTTTTGTCGATTAGCTCTTGTAGCTGAACAAAACTCTCTTTATTATTTCCAATTATTTCTTTACGAGCTAAATCAAAGAACTGGGTACTTTTTCCGATTAATTTTACCGCATAGCCTTCTTTCAGAAGACAATCAATAACTGTTGGACTTGGTGGAGCTAAGGGAAACTTATAAAGTTCTTGGGGATAAAAATTAGTCGGCCGGTTGCCACTAAAAAGAAGGCCATTTATATTTTCAATAGTATACGGAGAGTTATCGAGCATTGTTCGCAAAATCTGACAATCTTCTTTTAATTCGGCAACCGAAATAGTATGTTCATGCGCAATTAACCAAACACTCGAAGAACTAGCCGTCGCCAATAGCAGACCACCTGTTGCCAATTGTTCAAGTCCGTAATCCTTCAATGCCGTCTGGATATTCAGTAGCGAATTACTTAAAACCGGGCGCATGGCTTTGTTCGCAAAATTAGTCGCTATTTCCAACGGCACACCATCAATAAAAATGTCAGGTTCAGCGGACGTTGCTAAGCCCATCATCTCCCACTGGCTCTCTCGATCACTCAGGCCCGTTGAGATTGAACTTATTTGCCCATAAGTGGCGTGAGGATTTGCAAGCGAAGGCATCCCCATAATTGGGTGCAGGTTTCCTAGACCTAGTTTCTGAAAAGTCGGCAATTGCAACCGCATCCGAAAGTGTTCCCCAAGATGCCCTAGCGTATCAGCCCCTAGACTCTCAAAACGATTGGCGTCAGCCGTTGCTCCAATTCCTAATGAATCAATTATCACTACAAAAATTCGTTGATAAGATTGTCCATTTTGCATTATTTTTCACCAGTTCTCCTTAATATTTCTAACTTTTTATTATATCACTGCACAAAAACTCTATAATTAAAGTGTAGAAAGTATTAGAACTAAGCGGGGGTATTATGAAAAAACTATCTAATAAGCAAAAACTAATCATTATCCTAGTAATTGCAGCAATCGCAGTCGTGCTCCAATTTGGATTTCATTTACAACTTTTTGCTCAAATTCTAGTTACTGTCGTCGGCGCAATTGTTGCCTTTTCAATGTTTATTGGCATGATAAAAACTATCCGCAGTGGTAAATATGGCGTTGATCTGCTTGCCATTATGGCTGTCGTCGCAACGCTAGCTGTTAGCGAATATTGGGCAGCGATGGTTATTCTTGTAATGTTAACCGGAGGAGATGCCTTAGAAGATTATGCTGCCAAAAAAGCAAGCACCGAATTAAAAGCATTACTTAATAATTCACCACAAACGGCGCATTTAGTCACCAATGGCAAAACCAGCGACATCCCAGTTAACGATGTCAAAGTTGGCGACCAGCTTATCGTTAAGCCTGGAGAATTAGTACCAGTCGATGGAATCATTAAAAATGGTGAGGGATTGTTCGACGAATCGTCATTAACTGGTGAATCACGGCCAGTTTCCAAAACAGCCGGGGATGAAGTGATGTCTGGATCTGTTAATGGTGATAATGCGATTACTTTACAGGTCACCAAACTAGCAAAAGATAGTCAATATCAGCAACTCGTTAAATTGGTTAAGGAAGCTGAATCAACTCCTGCCCACTTTGTTCGATTAGCTGACCGATACGCTGTACCATTTACAATTATTGCTATTATTATCTCTTCACTTGCATGGGCACTTTCCGGGCATCCCGAACGATTTGCGGAAGTTCTCGTTGTCGCTTCACCATGTCCGTTAATCCTCGCAGCTCCTGTGGCAATGGTTTCTGGAATGAGCCGAGCTTCACGAAACGGAATTGTTGTCAAAACAGGGAGCGTACTGGAAAAACTAGCAGTTGCTAAAACTGGTGCATTTGATAAAACAGGAACTATTACAAGTGGTCAATTGACCGTTGATAAAATCTTACCAACAGGAAAAATCGATTCAGCCCAGCTCCTCCATTACGCAGCAAGCGCCGAACAACAATCATCACATATCCTAGCACGCTCACTGCTTTCTTACGCCACTGCGTATAACATTCCCTTATCGACCGTTGATCAACTTAAAGAAATAACCGGTAAAGGAATTTTAGCAACTGTTGATGGGCAGGAAGTTAAAGTAGGAAAATTAAAATTCGTATCACCTGAAAATCTTGACCAGATGTTAGCAGCAACAGCTATCTATGTGAGCGTTGATGGGCAATACTATGGCGCAATCACTTTTACCGACCATATTCGTCCTGAAGCAAAGAAAACAATGGACCAGTTAAAACGGCTTGGTATTACCAATCTATTAATGTTAACTGGCGACCAAGCTGTTATTGCAGATAAAGTTGCTCAACAAGTAGGGATCACCCAAGTTAAAGCCGACCTTCTTCCACAAGATAAAATCAATGCACTTAAAGCCATTCCAACAGATGAACATCCTGTTTTCATGGTTGGCGATGGCGTAAATGACGCACCTTCTCTTGTGACAGCTGATGTTGGAATTGCAATGGGGGCTCACGGATCAACTGCTGCTAGTGAATCCGCTGCAGTTGTCATCCTAAAAGACGACCTTTCGCGAGTCGCAAAAGCCGTTAGCATTTCTCAGGAAACTCTGCGAATCGCAAAACAAGCGGTCCTAATCGGAATTACAATCTGTACTATCCTAATGCTTATTGCTAGTACCGGAATTATTCCAGCCTTTTTTGGCGCCATGTTACAGGAAATAATTGATACTGTTTCTATCCTGTGGGCACTAAAAGCGCGAAAAATGACAGACTAAATATAATAACGAGGCTGAGAGAAATTCATCCTTTCAGTCTCGCTATTTTTATTTATTATTAGCATATAGTTTTTGCACCGCTTGCACATCATCTGGTTGAATCGTATAGAATGATCCAGCAGGCTGCATTACCGAAACAGCATTGGTATGATCAAGTCCAATCGCATGTCCCAGTTCGTGTTCGGCTGTATTAACAATTCGTTCCTGACTATAGCCATAACTTGGGTCAGTTAAATAATATGTATTTAAATACACCGTTGCATGCATAAATCTTCTTGTTAACGAATTCGAGGACGTCTTCGTTAACCCAGCAGCATTTGAATCAGAGCGGTTCATCGTCGTAACAACAATATCCGCTTTGCTTTGATTGTTTACTGGTTTGAATGTAAATGCCCCAGTTTGATTCCAGTTTTGAATTGCAGTATTAGTAGCTGCATCAAGTTGAGCATTATTTGTATTTACATAAACCGTTGCTTGATTAGTCGCCCATCGTCCAGTAGACGGAATCGAAGTTTGTGTACTCGTTTGTTGTTCTGTCGTTGGTTCTTGTTCATTTTTAGAAGAACTGTTATTTGCATCGTTTAAGTGCAGATTAGAATTATCGTTTGAATTTGTATCGTCTTTGCCAATTAACTTAGCAATACGATCACGAACGTTCCATGCAGTTTGGTTTGCAGTTGCTTGAACCCGTGCATCATTGAAATAAAGCCATCCTCCACCTACTAAAAGTCCTATTATAAATATCCGCTTAAGCAGTCGAAAAATGAAATTTATCTCGTTCACCTTCTTTCAATTGTTACTAATTATAAAAAGTCAATCAAGATAAATCATGAACTAAATTTTAAATTTTGGTAACGATCAGCGATAATTTAATTCACGCTCTAAATCGCGAGCATAAAATTTCAAGATTTGTTCAATCGCTATCACATCATTTTGGGCTTGATGGTATTTAACCCGGGGAAGATGCAACAACCGACACATCTTTTCCAGACTGATCCCACTTTTACTTTTCCAGACTTCTTTAGCAACTAATTTTTCCAGATCTAACGACTGAATTGTGCGCCAGGGACGATCCTCTTTCCTAATCTTTAATCGATTTGCTTCATAATTCAACGATTCAAAGTCAGTTCCATTATCCCAACTCACAATATAGTCGGGGCGTTCCACCGCAATGAAATGAAAAATCCGGTTAAAAATCTGTCTAACCTCATATTCATTTACTTCCGAAAGACGAAGGTCATATTGTCGTAAAAAAGCCAATTGCCGCTCAGCAGACATATTCTGAGCATAGAGGTAGTAATTAAAGCTGCTTTGTGTTTCAAACATTCTCCCTGCAATCTGGGCAACTCCATTTCGATGCTTCTGCTGATCTTGAAAAAACTCAAGGTCCAAAATAAGAAATCGTGCTTGACTATTTAATCGTTGACGCAATTGATCGAAGTTTTTAATGGCTGGCGCTTTCTGAGCCTCTTTGTCCTTCTCAACCGGCAACGACTGTAAAATCATCTCTGTCACCGGCGCAAAAGAACTAAAGTGAACTACTGACATCCCATCTTTTAGCATCTCTACTCACCCCTAAACATATGTTCGATTAATTATATCATAGAGTTGAGAATTAGCGTATAAAAAATAGGATTGGAGAAAATCTCATTTTCTCTCAATCCTATTTTTCCTAATGTAAACATGTGATAAAGGTGATTAAGCCAAAAATAATGCCAGGGAAATTTGCCCAGAAGACTGGCCAATCACGTTGTTGTTTGAAGTAAGCATAAATGCACCATAACGTACAGTTAAGCGCTGCCACTAATGGTTGTAAAGGAGCACCATAATTTCCTGCCAAATTATTCTTAATCTGTGAAATGTAAGATACATACATCAAAATAGCTACAACTGTTGCAACTTTACTCAAGATGTCGATAAACTTGGTCTCTTGAATAACTGGTTTCTTTTCATTTACTTTTTTTGGGTGTTCTACTAAATGTGCAGCTTTCATTATAATCTCTCCTCAATCAAAACTTTTTGTAAATCAGTAAAACGTTTTATTTCGATAGCACACTCTTTATGATCAATAATGTACAATATTCATCTAATACGTTTTTCTTTAATATACAAGTTCTGACTGCAGTTGGGACTAATATATTTACGATATCATCCTAACACTTTGTTCAGTAAAATGCAAATTGCACATTTGGCTTATTTAAGCGTTTTAAGTGACAAGACGTTTATTCTTAGTATAATTTCAAAGTATGTAAAATAATTTCAACTTTGGAGGCTTTTTAATGGAAACAGTCAAGAATATTATTATCGGGTTTGGCAAGGGCGGAAAAACGCTTGCGAAGTTTCTCGCTCAGCATGGGGAACAAGTGCTTGTTATTGAAAAATCGAAGCAAATGTACGGGGGAACCTGCATTAATATTGCTTGCCTTCCCTCCAAACGGCTAATTATTGAAGCTGCTCATGGAACCTCATTTGAAGACGCAGTCGATGGGAAAAATGTGATGACATCCCAACTCCGCCAAAAGAATTATCAAATGTTAGCAAGTGAAGATAATATCACTGTCTTAGATGGAACCGCTCATTTTACTGGTAACCACACAATTGATGTACAAACTCCAGATGGTCAAACACTTTCCTACAAGGGCGAACGTATTTTCATCAATACTGGTGCAACACCAACCATCCCCGACATTCCTGGATTAAAGGATAATCGTTTTCTTATGAATTCTACTCAAGCGATGGATCAGCCTAAGTTACCACGTGAACTGGTGATTATCGGTGGCGGTTATATTGGTCTTGAATTCGCAAATATGTTCACTTCCTTTGGTTCACACGTCACGGTTCTTGATCACCATCAGACTTTACTACCACGTGAAGATGATGATGTGGCTGAAATGGTAATCCAAAACTTTAAGGATAACGGGGTTCGCTTTGAAGTTGGGGTTGATATTAAAGTGATTGGCGAACAAGATAATCAAGCTGCGATTACTTTTGCCAGAACTGATAATCATGAAACAACCATTTTTGCTGATAAGATTTTAGTGGCAACAGGCCGAAAACCTGCAACAGCGGCCCTTGATTTGCAAAATACAGATATTAAGGTCGCTAAAAACGGGGCGATTGTTGTCGATGACCTCCTCCACACTAGTGTTCCTAATGTGTGGGCAATCGGGGATGTTAAAGGTGGTCCCCAATTTACTTACATTTCACTTGATGATTTCCGGATTATTAAAGAGGAATTATTCGGTAACAAGGAACGGCGAGTTAGTGATCGTTTAGTTGTCCCAACCAATGTCTTTATCGAACCTTCCCTTGCACAAGTTGGTTTAACAGAAAAAGAAGCACAAAAACAAGGGAAAAAGTACTTGCTCTTTAAGATGCCAGCTGCTGCAATTCCAAAAGCAAAAGTATTGAAGGATACCCGTGGACTGCTTAAGGTACTGGTCGATCCACAAACGAACTTAATTATTGGGGCTACCCTTTATGTCCAAGAAGCACAAGAAATTGTCAACATGATTGTTCTGGCAATGCGGGCAAAACTTCCCTATCAAATGCTTCGTGACCAAATCTATACCCACCCAACAATCAGCGAAGCGTTCAATGATTTATTTAAACAACCAGTAGATAAAAAAGAATGATAAGAAATGGAAGCGGGAAATAATCTCCGCGACAAGGCTCGAGGCTAGTGCCGCGATATCGTAACAATATTCGTATAAAAAAACGAGGCTGTTGAAAAAACAAAAGTTTTTTCTCAGCCTCATTTTTCTATAGCTTATTATCAAGACGATCAATTAGTTTAGAAATGTGATTGTTAAGTTGATCAATCGTGCCTTTTTGTTCATCAATATGTTCTTGTTGCCGTTCAATGGTATCGCGTAATTCATCTTTCTTGCTTTGCTTATTCTTCTTTTGACTCTTCTTTAAGGACTTTACTAGGGCCCCCATCGTGTTGACATCATATTCATTTAATAAGCCAGCTAATTCATCTAATTTAACATCCCGAACTGAACGCTTATCGCTAGTTTTTACCTTTCCTTTTGCCATAATATTCATCTTCTTTCTTCGTCTTTAATTATAGAAGATTTAGTAAAAAACAAAAGCAATATGGTTACGTTTATATTGCTAATAGGTTCATCATCGCCGGGGTTAACGGCTGTTCTAAGACTAAATCCATCCCCACTGCCGCTTTTTTCTTTGGCCCAACTAATTCTTCTCTTACGGAGTCCGGTTGAATATAAGCAGGACCCAAATAATAAAATTCCTTGCCAACCGCATCGCTCTGTTTGACAAATAAGTGTAACTTTACTTGCGGCTTACCCTCTTTTACTCCCGCAAGCAACCGTTGCACCTCATCAGATGAAAGATGGCGAGGCGTCCGTGTGTACCAGCGCAACGAACGTCCATCTTGGAGTTGATTATTATAGATAGCGTTTCTTTTTTCTTCTGCATCCTTATGGTAGGTAATGAAAATCGGACACACATCTTCTGCCACCCGATATCCATATAACGGGGCACTTACGTCGAGGGGCCAATTTAATAAGCGGCAAACATCTTTGCGATCATATTGCTGATAAAGGGTAAATGCTTGCTTGAGATCATATTGCTTGGCGATTTCAAGGCCCGTTGTTAATACATCTGTAAACAAGCGTTTGAAATCATTGTGACTTTCTAGTCCTTCTCGAATTTTTGAATTAAACTGATACGTTAATAAATCTGGATGATCAACAATCGGCTGTCCGCCATACTGATCCTTTTTTAACTGTTTACCAGCTTTTACATTAAAGAATTGCAAGCTTAAAATATCATCAACTGATTGTAAAACAGCTGGTGTAACACGAATATTTTGTTGCTCTAGTTCTGCTTTAAAAGCATCAATTGAACACGTACCGCGAAGTAAGCATTGAAGGAGAATCAATTCATGTGGCCGTTTACCGTTAAGCAGCTCTTTAGTTAAAAAGGCTAGTACTTGACGCTCATAATTAGTTAATTTAAGTTCGATTCCCATCTTCTCTAAAAAGTCACCATAATGGTTGAGCTGGGAATTTTGCGCAAATACTCGGGGATCAACAGAACCATAACGATAAAAGTCATCCAGCACTGGTGTCCTCCCTAGTTGGTTAGTTAAATCATGGTATGCCTGTCGCAATTCACGCATTGAGTCCAATTTAACTTTATCAAGGGAGGCTAAAATTTGTTCTTCGGCAACCTTCGTAAAGTTAATAGTTGAAACATCAAAATTCGTTGGTACCTTAACTTCACGACGCGCTTGATCCTTACTTCGACTATTATCCTGATTAAGCGCAAGAGGAATCATATAGTTATGCTGATAATTGCCAATAAAATCAATTACTGTCACAAAATCTTTACCAGGGTATTTACGCAATCCACGCCCTAGTTGTTGGGTAAAAACAATTGGTGATTGGGTATTGCGCATCATTACAATCTGATTTACTGATGGAATATCAACTCCTTCATTAAAAAGATCGACGGTAATGATATACTCAATCTTTCCTGCTTCCAATTGTTCAACTGCCCTTGCGCGCTCTTGACTGCTGCTTTGATTCGTTAATGCAATCGCAGGATGGTCAGCCGCATTAAATTGGACTGCCAATTCTTTTGCTTCTGCCTGCCGACTACAAAATATTAATCCACGAGGCTGATCCCCACAGTATCCGTAGTAGTCTAATTGATTAAGAACATAATTAACCCGTTTTACAGCAATCAATTGATTTAACTTAGAAGTCTCGGTAATAACTTCACCATCAACTTCATAATCGGTGACCCCTACATAATGAAAGGGAGTTAACATTTTAGCAGCCAATGCATCTTTCAGACGAATTTCGTAGGCCAAATGATAATCAAACAACTTAAATACATCTTGATTATCCATTCGTTCAGGGGTTGCAGTCATCCCCAACCAAAATTGCGGCATAAAGTGGTTTAAAATTCGTTGATAACTAGGCGCTGCTGCACGATGGGCCTCATCAATCAAAATGTAGTCAAATTCGGTTGCTTTGAGCTTATCCAGAACTGATTGCTGGCTCAGTGTTTGGACAGTTGCAAATAAATATTTAGCATTCCAATCATGGCGATTACCTGTCAGTAACCCATAATCAGTTTTCTTTCCACCAATAACTCGTTGAAAACTAGCTAACGATTTTTGGGCAATCTGTTCTCGATGAACGATATATAAGAAACGACGCGGTTGATATTTTTTAACCGCAAACGCCCCTAGATACGTTTTTCCAGTTCCAGTTGCTGAAACAACCAGTCCTTTTTTAGCGCCAGTTTTTATCAGAGTACTTAATTGTCCTAAAGCGGCCTGTTGCATTTGATTAGGCTCAATTGGTTTTAATTTTTTCGGTTGCGTCACCCTAGTCTTTGGTGGTTGCCAATTCTTGCGATACTCCGCAATCCACTCTGATGTTAGAACAGTACTCTCATGTTTAACAGCATTTAATTCCGCCGTTAGTTGTTGAAAAAGGCTTCCTTCTTGGCGGGAACTTAATTTCAAATTCCACTCCTTATTAACTAATAAAGCAGACCGTGTAAAATTAGCACTCCCAATAATTACGGTCTGATATTCCCCATGATCAAATAAATACCCCTTAGTGTGAAATCCATTAATATCAGCAATCCTGACCGTTAAATTAGGAATTTTTTGCAATTCTTCAAACATCGCAGGGTGATTAAAATTCAAGTAATCACTGGTAATGATGGTCCCACGTACTCCCTGCTGTGCTAAGTCAGCCATCACTGCCTTAAATGGAATCAACATGTCTAACGTAATAAAGGCGACTGACCACGTAAAGTTTTTACATAACAGCAATTCGTGCCGTAACGTTTGCCAAATTGTCGATGATTGATTATTGGTTAATAATTGCGGACCTAGTAACGTATTGCCTTGATATTGAGTACTAATAAGTCCATTCAAAATTGCGTCTTGCAGCACTGAATTGTCCATGAAATACACCTTTCTAAAAGTTAGCTAAGAAATAAAAGTGAACCACAAATAACACCACAAATAAACCCGATAATCACATCACGGGGAAAATGAACCCCGCCAATCACTCTCGTAATAGCAGAAACAACAGCTAAAGCGAGTAAGATTATTCCTAAAATCAAGTTTAGCCTGAACCCACACATCGCAATAACAGTCGCAGAAAAAACATGACGACTAGGCAATGAATCACCAGTTTTTTGCCGTCGAATTAAGGGATTAATCGGAAATTTTTCGTATGGTCGTGGCGCGTCAATCCGTTGGCGAATAAAAGAAAGCAGAATAAAGCCAATGCCGGGAATAAGCAGAAAAGGCCCTGCTTTCAAGACATCATTTTTTTCCACCCATACTAATATAACGATATAGGCAACGTACATAACCCACACAACAAATTTATTAACCGCCCGTAATAATGGAATTGTCCACTGGTGTCGATAAAAAGGAGCTGTAATATGCTGATAAAACTGTAGATAATCTTTTTTCATTATGGCAAATCATTCCCGGCCGCAAGATATAGGTCATACCATTCTTGACTCGTCAATGTAATATCGCTCCCCTTAGCACTGTCAATAATATGAGCTGGTATCATAGTACCAAGCAACACTTGCATATGCGCGGGGTGCCGTAAAATCCATGCAACGGCAATTGCATTTTTGCTTACCTTATATTTTTGCGCAAGAGTTTCTAACATTGCGTTTAGTTCAGAGAATTGATCATTATCAATAAATGTCCCAGCAAATGTGCCGTATTGGAAAGGTGACCATGTTTGAATCGTCATCCGTTTTCGACGCGTGTACTCTAATAATCCTCCATCATGATTGATTGCAGCATCATCAGTCATATTCGTATGCAGGCCAAAATCAATCATCCCCGTATGCTTTAAACCAAATTGTACCTGGTCAATCAAAAGCCGTTGGTTTGTTGCCGCTTGAAGGAGCGCGATTTGTTGCGGGTTAAAATTCGATACTCCAAAATGACGGACTTTCCCAGATGCTTGAAGGTGGTCAAAGGCTGCTGCTATTTCTGCGGGCTCCATTAAAGGGTCTGGACGATGAATCAAAAATGAATCAAGATAATCAATTCCCATCCGTTGTAAAATCCCATCAACAGCAGCGATTAAATGCTTCTTTGACGAATCATACCGCGTTATTTTGTTATCCGCGTTCGCAAAAAGGCCTCCTTTTGATTGAATGTAAAAGTCATCACGGGTAAGACTGCTTTTCTTTAACGCTTCACCAAAATGGAGTTCTGACGATCCGCGCCCTAACTGTGGATCATTGCCATAAATATCAGCTGAATCAATAAAATTTATTCCAGCATCGTGGGCGGCTTCTAAGGCATCGATTGCTTTGGGCACTGTTAATGTCCCCATTCGCATAATGCCCAATGCAACATTCGATACTTCCCAGCTTGTTCCACCAATTTGTACGTTTTTCATAATTAACGCCCCTTTTTCTTTCTCCACCTTATACCGTTTCTATTTTAAGTTACTTTCTTTGATGTTATCAATTAAAATTCATACAACAGAAAATGCAAAAAGCGCGATGGCAAAGGAAAAAATCCTTTGCCATCGCGCTAGGTCAGGGCGGTATGTGGGATTCGAACCCACGCGTGCCGGACCCACAAACCGGTGTGTTAACCAAACTTCACCAATACCGCCATAACAACTGTTAATAACTATAACACAAAATGACGGTAAAGAGAAAGACTTTTTTTATTTTTCTTGGTCCTTTTTTAAATAATTAACCATTCGCAAGAAATTATCAACATCTAAACTTGCCCGACCGATTAATACCCCATCCACATCTGGCTTGTTCATAATCATTCCGATATTATCTGGATTGACACTGCCACCATATAGGATCCGGATCTTATCAGCAATCTCATATGTATAATTGTCAGCAATCGTTCGCCGAATTTGACGGCATCCTTCTTCAGCAAGAACTGGATTAGCGTGCTGACCATATCCTACTGCCCAACTTGGTTCATAGGAAACGACTACATTTTTAATTTGATCAAGAGAAACGCCCCTCAATACGCTCATCAATTGTTGAAAAACGTAGTGGATTTCACCATTAACTTCTTTCTGAACCATCGTTTCATCCGTACAAATTATCGGGGTAACACCCATTTGGAGGGCTGCCAATACTTTCTGATTAACCAACTCATTATCCTCGTGGAATAAATGGCGACGTTCAATATGTCCTAACATTACATATGAAATACCAGCGTCAGCTAAACCTCGTAAGCTAATTTCACCAGTGAAAGCTCCCGAATATTCAGCCGCCGCGTTTTGCGCGATTATCTTTAATCCTGAATCATCAGCCGCGTGAACCATACTGGGTAATGCAAAAGCTTGGGCCGCAATTCCGACTTCAATTTCTTGCGGATCCGGTAGTTTTCCTTTAATTGCGTCTACAAATTCAACCGATTCTTGGACATTTTTATGCATCTTCCAATTAGCTGCAATAAAGGGTTTTCGCATTTCTCACTCCTCCTTTTATCCTCTATCTTTAAGTATCGCATATTTTTAATAGCTATTTTGTTAAATATTAGCTAAATTTCTTGATCATTGCTATCCTAGAGATAAAGCGTTTTCTTGAGGAGTATTAGAGAATGAAAAAAATATATAAATTAGCAGCTAATTTTAGTCATATTTTGCGTCTATGTACAATCGGTGCACTAGCAATTCTAGGAATTTTATTAACTATTATTTTATTTACGGAAACTTTTTCGCTGATTCCTCTTATGCAAGCGGGAAATACGGACCATGTCATTTTTAAGATTTTGGATCGCGTTATTGTCTTTTTCCTTTTCTTTTCATTTATGACAATGATAATTACCGCGCTAAAACATCATGGCCGGATTGCAGTCGACTTTCTATTAAGCTTAGGAATTATGGCTTTAATCCGGGGACTAATTGCCGCCCACGGTCAGCCTTATGAAATTCTTACTAATTCGATTGCCATTTTATTATTAATCATCGGCATGGTAGTATTGAAACACTTTATGAAATAGGAGTCGTAATAATGAAGAACGCATACTTAATTCATGGCACTTCTACCAGGGATGACGACTGGTTCCCCTGGCTCGAAGAAGAAGCGAAACCAACAATCGCCCTTGATCGGATATGGCTACCAAATCCCTTTAATCCCCAACAAGCTGAATGGGATCAAGCGGTTGACGACCAAATTCATCCCCAAGATAACCTCATCCTTGTCGCTCATAGTCTCGGCTGCATTACGGCCCTTCGTTATATTGAACGTCATCATGTTAAAGATGCACGGCTTTTACTTGTGGGACCATTTGATAAGGGATTACCAGCTTATCCCGAATTAGATGAATTTATGAAAGATCATCCTCATTATGAGCAAATTTTTCCTAAACTCGCTAAAGCTACCGTTATAACAGCTAAAGATGATCCAATCGCTCCTTATCAAAATAGCATTGCGGTCGCTAATAAAATTAGAGCAAAACTCATAGTTAAAGAAAAAGGCGGCCACTTTTTGACTAGTGACGGCTTCACAAAATTTCCTCTAGCCTTAAAAGAATTAAACAGATTAGCTGAGTAGCTTAACTTTATAAAGAAATAATTCGATTTTACTTAATAATTAAAATTTATTCATTCATATAATAGCTACTTATAATATTTTGCTTATAATCATTCCCTCCTTTCGTAAAAAAGCTCATTAAAAGCTTAGCTAATTATTATCGTCACTACTGCTAAGACCTGTTACAATACTTGGTGGAGAGGGGAAAACAATCATTATAATTTATTTTCCAAAAAGGCAACTGTAATTAGTTGTGCTGTAAAAAATATTTTAATTATGTAAAGGAGTTGTTCAATATGATGTCAATTATGAGTAATATGATCGCTGTAGTAAGTTTTATGGGACTGATTATTGCAACATGCGCCCACGTAATTAATAACCGGGCCTAGCAATTATTTTCATTATTTTTGGGACTGTGATATAAGTTAAGTTGCTTTCATAAAAAGCAAATACGCAGTACAACAATGGCCTCCAACGTCCGGCAAAGCCGAACGTTGGAGGCCATTGTTGCTTGCGAGGGCTCCCAGAGGCTAGCTTCGCGTCGAAAAACGAAGTCACAAGTGCCTTCTGTCTCGCTCCCTTATTTTTTGCGTTACAATTAAACTGATTTTATTAATCAAGGAAGTTCTTAAATTAATGACTAAATTTAAAAGACATACAACCGAAGAAATGAATAACTGGGAAAAAACGCAAGCAACCGAACTAGCAAAGATTCGAGCTTCCCAACACCATTTAATCTATAACTTGGTTGCTTATGTTGTTATTTCAATAATTGAGTACTGGTTGGCTGAAATAAGTAAATCGCAGACATTACGGGCCGATGCTTTCAACAACCTTTCGGGAATTATCTCGACCTTTTTACTGATGATGGGCTTACATATCGCCCAGGATGTCGATGATGATGATATCATTGGCGCACGGCTGCCTTCTGGAAATTATCAAGCACATATGGGGTCTGACCAACGAGTACAATTTGTTCGTTGGCGTTATGAGACAATTTTTTCCCTTGTCACAGCGGTCGTTATGGTTGCGATTGCTTTAAGCGTTATCATCGATGGCATTAAAAGTCTCCTCAATCCTGCAAGTCGAGTGGTTCCACAACCAGTCGCATTGATCGGGGCGGGGATCGCGTCAGTTATTATGTTAGTTGTTTGGTATATGAATCGACAAACAGGACTTAAGTTAAAAAACGCCGCGTTGCTTGCTTCTGCCCAAGATAGTCTGAGCGATGCCTTCACAAGTATTGGAACCTTGATTTCAATTGGTGGTGCCCTCCTCTTTAACCTTCGTTGGCTTGATGGTGCTACCAGTATTGTCGTCGGTTTCTTTATTCTATATTCTGGACTAAAAATTTTCTTTGAAAGTAGTCTTAACTTAACCGACTACTTTGATCCCCGCGCTGAACAGGAATACCGTCAAACAATCACCAATATTCCGCACGTTGTAAAAGTTGTCGAACTAAAAGCTCACTATAACGGAAACGTGGTCACGCTTGATGCTTCCGTGATGGTTAACGCTAAAATGACGATTCTCAAAAGTTTCCAATTATCAGAACACATCGAAAATGTAATGCGAGAAAAATTTGGAATAATTGATACTGATATTTCTTTTGTCCCTGATCCTCATTCATTTTCTGATAAGGATATTTCTGGTGAATTTTAAAATTAGAGTTTGACAAATGTAGATTAGAATGTTTTAATGATTACAACTTAACTTGAAAGGAACGACTAACATGATTCAACACTCATTAACTTCAACCAAGTATTATAACAACTATGCTTACCGTGCATAATTGTCTGTACTCATTTAGGTACGGACAGCGGTGTTCGTACCTAAGCAGGGTTGTTTTAATGAGTCCTTTGCTAGGTACATTGATCTAGTAAGGGCGTGTAGTTTTCCGCGATTTTTTATACTACCGTAATACCAACTAGATTAAGCAAATGCCGCTGATCTAGTTGGTATTTTTTATTAAAAAACAAGGAGAATTACACAATGAAAACTATTAACAAATCAAAAAATAGTCCTGAGCCAGTGATTGGTTTTAGTGAAAGTTTACTTATTCTTGGCGTTATTTTATGCATCTTAGGCTACCCTATTATTTTTAAGCACCAAGAACCGCAAGCCCCATTATTTATTTCCTTTGTTTTGCTCGCCGTTTACGGGCGAATTCGTGGATTTAAATGGGATACAATAATGAATGGAATGCGTCATGGTTTGCGAGCCGGTGTTGACCCCCTCGTTATCTTTCTTTCCATCGGCGTCTTAATCGCTACCTGGATTTTTTCGGGAACAATTCCAACAATTATGTACTTTGGTTTTGAAATTATTTCTGTAAAGTTCTTCTTACCAACAGTTTTTATCGTTTGTACCCTTGTCGGGATCGCTTGTGGAAGCTCATTTACAACTGTATCGACAATGGGGATCGCCTTTATTGGCATTGGTGCAACCCTTAAAATTAACCCCGGTTTAACTGCGGGAGTAATTGTTTCAGGGGCCTTTTGTGGTTCGAATATTTCCCCACTTTCAGGAACAACGAATCTAGCTGCCAGTGTTGGTGAAATCAGTATCTACAAGCACATTAAATCCCTACTCACCACCGATATTCCTGCCTGGGCAATCTGTCTTATTCTTTACACCTTCCTAGGATTGAACTCCAAAAATGTTAGCTTAGGCGCCGTTCACCAAATGATGGCCGGTTTACAAAATGGGTTCTGGATCTCAGGATGGGCTCTTCTCCCTGTTCTTCTCCTAATCGTGTTAGCCATTTTCCAAGTTCCAGCTATTCCTTCCCTTGGCCTTGGCTCACTCTTTGCGGTCGTACTTGGCTGGATTCACGCACCTAAAACCAGCCTTACTACGATTACCAATACTATTATGACTGGTTACGTTTCCCATACCGGTGATAAAACAATCGATACATTGCTTTCTAAAGGTGGTATCTCTAGTATGCTTACTTCTCTAGCCCTAATTATCTTTGCCCTTGCTTTAGGTGGCTTATTGATCAAGTTCAATATTATTAGCGCCATCATTAATCACTTAACTGGGATTGTAAAGACGCCTGGTCGATTAGCATTCTCCACAGCTCTTACCTGTATTGGGGTTAACCTCCTTGTTGGGGAACACTACCTCGCAATTATTCTTCCTGGGCAATCATTTCTCCCTTCATTTGATAAATTAGGCTTAAAACGGGTTGATTTAACTCGGATTCTCAATGACGCAGGGGCCGCAGTCAACGCAATTGTCCCATGGAGTGTTTCTGGGGTATTCATCGCTAGTACCTTACAAATTAATCCATTAAGTTTTATTCCGTGGGCATTTTTCCCATTCCTCGTTACTATCCTAACGGTTATTGCCGGAATGCTTGTAAAAGTCCCAGCCCAAAGCCCTGCTGCAAACTTAGCAACTGAATAAATTGAATTTCAGATGTCATTACTATTTTCGTGTTATAGTGATGATAGGATAACGAATAAACTCGTCATCTATTTTCATATGTTGTTACATCTATACAGGAAGGGGCCGAGTCAATTCCCAGCTTCTTAATAGGAGGGATTATTATGCGGTCATTTACTCACAATGAATTAGCGCAATATAATGGTCAAGAAGGTCGTCCGGCATATATTGGAGTACGTGGAAATGTTTATGATGTTTCTGAAGTTCCTGAATGGAAAGGCGCAGAAATCCATGGTAATGTTTTCGGCCATGATTTATCAGACGTCACCTATCAACAAGCAGCCAAAAAGTATTCACCGGTTTCAAAGCTCCCAATTATTGGAAAATTAGTTGATTAATATTAAAAGGGAGCGAGACAGAAGTCACTCGTGACTTCTTTTTCGAGCCCCCGCAAGCAACAATAGGCCTTCAGTGTTCGACTTTGCCGGACGCTGAAGGCCATTGTTATATTGCGCTGTTCGTATTTTATGGAAGTGACCTAACTTATGTCACAGCTCCTTTTAGTATTTACTGTAGTTCCAATAACTATTCTGCATCAATAACAGTAATTCGCTCACGATGGTGGCGTGGCGCTAAAATTTCATTGACCACTAACTTCGCCATTGTCCCTGCAGTTACCTTTGATTCATTTTGTTCATTAAATAATAATTCATCCTGACCAAGAATATAATTAGTAGCAACCCCAGCTTCAAATACTGCTGATGGTGAAATTCCTAGCCAGTCAATGTCAGAAATAGTTTCAAGATACTGTAACTCTTTTAACTGCTGGCGTGGTGTATTAATCCATGTCTCAGCACCAGGCATCTTTTCAATATCATCAACAAATAGGTGCTTATCCTTACCAGTTTTAAGGCTTCCGGCACCGAGGATGAAAATTAACCGGATTTTTTGTTTTCGAGCTAAAACTACTAATTTCTCAGCCAGTCTTACTTGCCGATCAGCATTCTCTGGGCTAGTACCATATGCATCAACAATCACATCAAACCGTGATAGCAAACTATCATTTAAAGCGAAAATATCACCACTAATCAAATTGGCATCGTCACCAAGGATCTTTCTTGCCTTACTCTCGTTTCGAACAATTCCAGTTACATTCAAATCTTTTTTCGTCGATGCTAATTTATAGATTGCGCTGCCTGCCATTCCAGAAGCACCAATTATTCCAACTCTTATCATGACTATCCCTCCTTGGACTATATTCCCTTCATGAATAACTCTATCACGAGGAAGTATTCTTGCCAAAGAAAAGGCTTCCTATTCGTTACTAGCTAAATAATGGCGAATATTCCGAATGCATTTATTAAACTCAACCCAGTCATTAAAATTCAGGTCAAGGTCTTTCACTTGATAGCGATCAGGTGGCGTAATGACTGCTCGTTCTTGTCCATGATATTTAAGAATTAGTTGTGCGTCTACTTGTTCTAATGTATAGCCACGTCCATGAAGCCAATTCTGGAGCGCTTTTAAGGTTGCTGTATTCATTGCGTTTCCTCCTCATCCTTATTTTTATTATAAAGACTTTTCTAACAAATAGCTAAATCCGGCCAAAAATGCCATAATTAGAGAAAAGATTAGAGAGGAGTTTTATATATGCAGACAGTTGTTATTACTGGTGGAACCTCTGGGATTGGTCTTGCCACTGCTGATATTTTTCTTAAAAATGGGTGGAATGCGGTGCTTATCGGTCGTGATGCAGAAAAGGGGATGCAAGTTGAACGACAATTAGGCGAAACGTATTCTCCGGCACAAGTTGCTTTTATTCAAGCCGATATTAGTAAATCAAGTGAGGTTGAACATGTTAAGCAAATAACTCTCAATAAATTTAAAACCGTTGATGCGATTATCAATAATGCAGGAATCGTTATTCACGGCGAGGTTCATGAAACAAGTGAAGAAGATTGGGATAAAATCTTTGATGTCGATGTTAAGGGAACTTTCCTCGTTAGCAAAGCCTTCTTGCCAACAATGATTGAACAAGATCATGGTAGTATTGTTAATATTTCCTCTGTCTCAGGAATGGCTGGTGATCGAGCAATGGTTGCTTATAATGCCGCCAAGGGAGCAATTATTAACATGACTCGGGCAATGGCAATTGATTACGGTAAAAATAATATTCGCGTAAATGTTGTTGCACCTGGTCCGACTAATACCCCGCTTTTCCACCAAGATAAACAAAAATTCGCAAAGAACAGTCCGTTAAATCGGATTGTTGAACCCGAAGAAGTCGCCGCTGCAATTTATTTTGTTGCTAGCCCAGCTGCTAGTGCAATCACGGGAGAAGTAATTCCTGTAACAGCTGGCTTTGAAATCTCAACGGGACAACCAATGTAATTAATAAAGCCACTAGTAGCACTTAATGTGTGTTACCAGTGGCTTTATTATTTATGACTTGACCAAAGTTTTTGCATCATCTTTTTTAACGGGGACATAAATTTTTACCTAATAACTATCGTCAGTAAGTTTTCTCACTAATTCCTCTAAACAAGATATTATTTAGTATAATCCACATCCTTTGTTTCTTTTGTCAATAACCAAGAAATAACTGCTAGTACTGATAAAACTAGCATATAATATCCAGCCGAATGTAATCCATAATTAGCAATTAACCACGTTGTTACAGTTGGAGCAACGGCTGCCCCAACCACTGCAGCTAAGTTGTAAGTAATTCCTGCACCAGAATAGCGAACTCTGGTTGGGAACAGTTCAGGCAAGACAGCGCCGACTGGACCATAAAGAGTACCCATCACTAAGAATCCTAGTCCTAAGAAGAGTAAAACGCCAACTAAGTTATGTTGTCCTGTAAGAAAATATGGGAATACCAAGGAATAGCCAACTAGTGCTACTGACGCAGTTAATAAAACTTTTTTCCGGCCAACACGATCCGCTAATACAGAAGTTAACATGATCAAAACAGCGAATTCAACAATTGCACCCATTAATAATAATAAAAATTCCGAAGAGGTAAAACCTAAAGCTGTTGTAGCATATGATAATGACCAGGTTGTTAATGTAAAGAATAGTGCATAGGTTGCTCCCATGATGAAAGTTCCTTTTAAGATTTCACGCCAATTAGATTTGAATACTTCACGAAGAGGCGAAGCAGTTGTGTTATCACGTTCTTGAGCCAACTTAAACAAAGGTGTTTCCTGTAAACGACGTCGGACATATAACCCTATAACGACTAAAACAGCTGATGCCCAAAAAGGAATTCGCCAACCAAACGTCATCATTTGCGTTGGTGTTAGTACCCGTTCTAAAGCAAAGAATAAGCCATTGCATAGGAAGAATCCGATTGGTGCTCCCACTTCCGGAAATGCACCATATAATGCCCGCTTATTAGCCGGAGCATTTTCAGTAGCTACTAATACAGCCCCGGACCATTCACCACCAAGCCCGATTCCTTGGACAAACCGACAAAGGCAAAGTAACAATGCTCCCCAAACGCCGATAACCTGATAGCTAGGAATGAAACCAATGGCTACCGTCGCCACTCCCATTACTAAAAGTGAGACCACAAGTGTTTTCTTACGTCCTAAACGATCACCATAATGTCCAAATAGAAATGATCCCACCGGACGTGCTACAAAGGCTACTCCAAAAGTTAACAAACTTAAAAGTGTTGCAAGTAAAGGGGTCATTTGCGGAAAGAAAATTTTGGGAAAATAAGCAGCAGATGCAGTCCCGTAAGCGTAAAAATCGAAAAACTCAATTGCCGTTCCCATCATCGAAGCCAAAATTACTGTCTTGACAGGATCACGTTTTACATTAAGCTTGCTGTTTGTCTGCGGGGTGTTAGTTACTGTACTATCCATAGTGTTTACCTCTCATTTCAGTTTAATTTACGATCTATTATCACTTCTAGTCTTAATTTCACTTTCCATTTTTTCCACATCCCTTCAATAAAAAAAACAGCTAACTGTTGAACAGTCAGCTGGCCGACAGAAATGTCTCTACCACTATCACTGTTCACATCCCTAGTATGGTGATGCGAACAGCACTAATTATTCGCATCATCTAATTAATGATCCGAATAATAATAATATTTACGTGTACATTAGTTGTAAATGACATTAATCTGTTCTCGCTTTCGTCTTACTTAATAGTAAAATCTTATCATAGCTATAATTAGAAATCAATAAAAATTCACATCTATTTTTAATTAATCGCAATATGCTTAAATAAACAAAAATAGTTCTTGGTAAATCTTCGTAAAACGTTGATCTATCAAAAACTAATAAACTTTGTAAGTTTTAATAATGCTGACTAGAGGTGATGCTTAATGGCATCTAAAGCATTGCTATATCTAAAGTTAATATCAAAGATGTTAAAAAATCATGTAAAAACTATTATCAAAAGCTAATGTCACAGGGATTGAACATCAGTTTAACTTAGCAAATTCCTTTTGAAACATTCCGTATAAAGTTTCCCACTTACTATCGTCAGCATTTGCTTTACTTAAGTTTTGAACAGAATATTTATTATTTTCATCATACCATAAATCCCAGATTGCCTTTGGTACATTGTCAAAGTTCCTAGTTCCTGTTACCCTTCGATATGCAGTATTGGAGAACTCTGTTAAAACTCTATCTTTATAAGTCATCGATACTACCTCTTTACTGTTTTCTTCCATACCTTCATTTTTCATATGTTCCAACATTGAAGGGGGAAACTCATTATGCTTCAATAAGTACTTGCCAATTTCCATAAGAGACTGCCACTTACCTATAAGAGCGTTCCCCTCCGATGCCCCATAAAAGTTTGTAAATTGATTATCATTGTCTTTAACAAGTTCTTCAGAAATATCATAAATCCGATTTACTTTTATTTTAGACAATTCACCCTTTAGCAAACCAATAAATTGACTATGGTTACCAGATGATGCAACTAATACAATTCCCAATGGATAAATATATACATTATCAATATTAGAATTTGTGGTATCAAACGGATTCCCTACATCACTACCAATTGCCCTAATACCATCAATGATTTTACGATTGTTCCAAGGTAGCGTAATAAATGCAACATCATTTGAATTCAAATAAATTGGATCGTTTTCTAAATCAAAATAACGGTAATTATCATTTCTTGGTAAAAAGTCCGATAATCCAAAATGAGGTGCAGAATGTGGATTATGCAATACCTTATACACATAGTCACTGTACACAATACTATTGCAAATGGTCTTTTGTAGATACATTAATATCTGTGCCTTGTCAACAATATTAGAACCATTGCTACCACTAGCCATCAAGTGATGAATAGAGTCTTGTAATCCTTGAACACAAGATTTAGAATTACTACTTTTTTTCTTGATGTTAAACATAAATGTTCTCCTTTATATTTGGATCAGTTTAATTAACCCATAATGATAAAATAGTAAAATAAATATCAAAATTTACAGCTGCTGTTTCTTTTGACAATCCCATTATTAAACTATTCTTAGCAAAAAGAAACGGACACTTTTTTGCGTCCTAGGCTCTAAATTAAAAAGGAGAACTAACTTGCAATACAAATATAAAGAAATTCAACCACAGTCATATTTAAATCTATTCAACGGGAAAATCTATTATGCTATTGAAGCAGTATTAAGAATCATTAATAACTCTACAGAAGGATTCTATAGTAATAGTTTTTCTGATTCTCGATTAGATAAACTCCTGAGTAAACAAAAAATTAAGTGGTCCTATATTAATCGTAAAGAAACTAGCTTATTAACAGAACCATCTACAAAAGAGCCAGAGGACCTTCATGCAGCTTCATTAGTAAAAATACCAGTACTTAATAATATAGATATTAAAAATTTGCTTAAAACTATTAATAATTCAAGGAGTGTACAGCATAAGAATAAGTTAACGCACTATAAAGAAATCAATTGGGGAGTAATAATTCCTCAAAAAGATACTTTCCTCTCATCATACTATAGTATTAATAGGGTTGTTTATGGACTTAACGGACATTCTTCTACCGGTTTTGGTTCTTCTACAGCAGAAAATTTCAATCCAAAAACTGTTCTTAAAAAAGCCAAACAATTTGCCAAGGCATTCCCCGATGAATGCCAAATTATCAAGGTTTCACCTACAGATATTAATTTTGGTACTAATTACCATCACACAAACAGCATAGAAACATACGTAAATTTAGCACTACATGACAAACTAATTGTTCACTATATACATCAAAAAGGTGTTCCTATCAAAAAGGAAACAGAAAATTTAGAAACCCTGATAGGATCTAATGAACCTGTTGCTTTATACTTACATAAAAATTTCAAAGACCAGCTTAAAAGAGATAGTGATAGCTTTTCCGTATCATTAACAAGCTATGATATACGAGCCCTAGATAAAAGTATAAGTCGAAGACACAAAAAAGTCCGAAACTATATTAATAAACGTTTTTCATACTACGATAAAGAAATTAACCATTATATTATTACAATAAAAAAATATGATCATATGCGTGAATCTTTGAGGAATTTTCTAAAGGGAGATTACTATAATAAGGTAATTTGTTCGCATTTTAAGGATCCATCATTTAAAAACAGTTTAACCCTCCAAATAAAAAATATAATTAATCTATACTAAGATTAAGGAAGATCGTTAACACATTTTAACACGCGTCTATCATTGCTACATCAGCAATCCAAGTGCTTCAACATCTCTCCCCAAAACCACCTATTAACATCCGTCCATGTTAATAAACGTGTTAAACAGCGCCATTTAAGCGGGCTCTACGTCAAGTAGTGTTGTACGCAAATATGAATCTTCGCCAATTAAATTGGTCTAGTTAGAACTGTTATTCATGGCGGTTCTTTTTAATTGGTTTGAATTTGGTGACCAATAATTAAATAAATCCGAGTTTTAAATGCCGTGAAGTAGCGATAACCGCAGGCAACTCGTTTGATAGTCCTAATTCGATTATTAATCCCTTCTGTTCGGCCATTGGAAAACTTAGTCTCAAAGCCGCATTTAATCCCCCTTTTTATAATGAGCTAATACCTGACAACGGTGGATTGTATAATGACTAACACTGTCTGGTCGAAGGTTAAGCAATTGGAAGAAAGTTGTAAAATCACGTTGATTATATGCACGCTTTAAGGACTGAATAAAATTATAGGTAGCACCTAACTCTTGGTCACACGCTAACATTAAATCCAAGATCATAACAGAATTAACAACGCGGTTAAAATAGCGTCCTTCATAATAAAATTTTGTACTTAAATTTTCTCGATCTTGGAGGAATAAGCGCCAATAGTGTTTAAGACGCCGTGCTTGTTTCTGCTCCGCTGAATCACCTTTGCGTAAACGGTTGAAGACATGAATTCGCACATGATTCATCGTGTCATTAAGATGTTTAGCGATATGGAAACGATCATAGATGATTTGCGCACAAGGAAAAACAGTCTTAACTAGTTGATCATAAGCAGCGTTCATATCCATCACCAGATATTTCACCCGGCAACGAGCTTGACGAGTAAACTGTTGATAGTGCTTAAATAAACTACATAATCGACGGTCTTCAAGAAGCTCAAATAAGCAACTTCGATCACCATCAACGGCAATGAAACTCATCTTACCTTTAGCACTCCGCATTGACTTAAATTCATCAATACATAGCGTTTCCGGTAGATAGTTTAAATTTGGTTTATATTGATCAGCGAGGTCCAAAAGGACCCGTTGAACTGAAGCTTCACTGATAAATAAATCATGGGCAATATCTTTAATTGTTTGAATCCGAGTTAATCGAAGAACAACTTCACGCCTTAAATCACGACTAATCGTCCGTTGCTTTTCAAAGAGATAACTAGTCGCATTAAATGTTGTATGACAGTCATGACATTGAAACCGTTGGGTTTTAACGAGCAACACCAATGGCTGAGCCCTAAATTGACCATATTTGTGTTTAGCTTGATAAAACCCATATTTTAAGATTTGACCGCGATTAATAACCCCGCAGTTTGGACAAGCTCTCGGCGTATAAGAAAGGGTACAGGACATTTGCGCCACGTGAACATTTTTAATTACTTTATATTTAAGCCAATGATGAGGAAAATTTAAGTGAGGGTCTGTTAAATTGAGGAGAGTTCTAGTATCATTATCCATGGAGGTTACCTTCTTTACTATGTGATTTGGCGATTTCATTGTATCAGAGGGCGAGCCTCTTTTTTAGTTTAAAAACAAAAAATCTGATATTGGTATAGAAAGTAATATTTCTATATCAACACCAGATATTGTAGAACCGGGATTTTCAGCTTTATTAAAAGCATTATCAACACAAAAAACCTTTGATAACAACGCTAAACGTTATTATCAAAGGTTTCACTATGCTGACTAGAAGCTCAGAGGTTTTCCCTTTTTATCTCTTATATATTAGGTTTCTGATTAGATTTTTCATCAATCTATGTGCAATATTGTGTGCATTCAATCTTTACGTAATTTATATAGGTAGAAATTTTTGTAAACAGTCGTTTTCATTTTTAATCACAAAGCATATTTTAATGCTGAACTTATCGGTAAATCTTTAAGCAATATTGATTATTATGGCTTTATTCCATATAAATTTTTGACGCTTTCATATTTAGTATTGACAGACTTACCGACTTGTCTAGCTTTACCTTCTTGAATTAATTGCTTTAATAAATTACGTACATGTCCCATTTATATCTCATTCCTAATATTCTTCTAAAGAAGAAACCACCTACTGTTATTCATAATCATCTTCTTCATTTATCTTAATAATTGATTTAACTTCTTCAAGTTTATGCTTATTTATAATAGAGGCATCTACTCTAAGGTTATTATCTCTATCTATTTCATTTAACCATTCCATATTCCAAAAATCATACCCTGTTCCCCCCTGGCTTACAGCATTCAGTAATTTATTGTTACCGCTATCGATTAACTTCTCTAAAACCGAATTACCAAGGAAGAATCTTTGCATCCATAATTGCATGTATTCTGAATTGGGCATATTCTTCAATCGTTCATTAAATGCTACCATGTCATTATCAATAAAAAATTTTTTATCTTTCTTATCATTCAAAGTATCACATAATACACTCAAACAACTAACAACTGTATCAATATGTTTAGGAGAACGTACTCCAATCATAGTCAAAATTGCAGCAATCTGATGATAATCATTTTGCTGTTTATTTATTAATGTTTCAAATTCTTCTTGTATAAATTTATTGCTATTACCATTTTCAAAATACTTTTCAAAAGAATCTTTTAATTCCGAAATGCTATAAAAAGATTTCTTAAAAAGCGCTTGAATAAAACTAATATTTCCTCTTAACAATTCATTAACAATTCTTAATGACAATTGATTATTACTATTTCTATTCTTATTGATACAAGATTTAAGTTTCTTCCTTAATTTTTCAACTTCGAAAGTTTCAATTTGACCAAAACGAGAATTGATAGAATTACATAGTTGAAACAAATCCCCCACTTCATAATTTCGACTTTTTTCTTTTACTATTTCACCAAATATATTTTGAGCTGCCTCTAGAGGATTAGCAGCTTTAAAAATACTAAATATATAAGCATAACTATAGTATTCGAGAATTATGTTATATTTTCTACGTAATATTTTCCGGAAAGCTATTAAAGCTTTTTTCACACTTCCAGTATTAGGAAATTTTGTTGTTAATTTATATATCATTAATAATTTCTTTTGATCAGATATTTCTGAGGACTTCATTAATGATTCATAATCTACCCAATACATTTTATCTGGTTTGATGGAACTACTAATAATATCCGTACTTAATCGAGTCTTAGTATTGTTAAAATGCATATTTAACTCAGCAGATATAAAGGATAATTCTTTTACTATCTTATCTAATGTTTCTTTATTATTTGCAAATATTCTATAATCATCTCGATAACGTAAAATCTTAAAAGGTCTTTCTATATTTTCAGCATGTAATTTTTTAACTAATTTTGAATCTGAGTATCTCAATACTAGTTCTGCTATTAAATCAAAAACCTTACTTCCTTGAGGAATTCCATTAGTTTGTCCATTTTGCATTTTCTGGATACTAGAATCAATTTTATTTCCTAAAAGTGCATCTTTTCCTCTATTTTTTTAGCTTCCTCCTTCCCTTCTAACGCCCATGCGATGGTGTGAGTATAAATCGCACCATAACAATTTACTAAATCCGTCTGTACGCAATACTTATAGAAGAGTCCCATTTTTAGACTTTCTTGCTCAAAATATTTCCACCAATTGATACCTTCATCTTTACTTTCTGCATTACTCCCATCTTTTTTTATAAACGGGATACTGGTACAAATAATCTCTGATCCACATTCATCATCAAACTCTTTAAACCTATTTTGAATCTTACTCCAATTATCCTTCTGGGTTATTAAATGAACCAAACTAACGTACAAGTATGGATTTACGATTTGTAATTTTCGCCAATCGTATTCGCCATTTTTATTTAAATATAGGTTTATATGTATATCCTCGCTTTTTTTTAACTGTTCATCCAGACAATCCTTTTTTACCCCATATTCCCCGTTAAGAGTTCCAAGCAGTGTGTCCGGCTGTTTATTCTTTTTTCTCAGTACCCTATCTATTTCCTTTAATATCAGAGTAAAATCAAAATATTCTGGCAAATTACAATTAAAGTAATTTTTAGGTAACAAAAACGCTTTTCTCGCTTTTTTAGCATCTAGATCCAAAATTTTGACTGTATTATCATTCATAGTCTCTTCCTCAATTAAATTTTTAAGTGACAAAAACATCTATATTACTTTATCCTACCAACTTTTAAGCAAGATCAAATTCTTTTTAATTCTACTACTTAAATAATTATTATCTGAATACTCCTTTTTAATATATAGCCACTTATAACGACAATAAATATCATTATAAGTGGCTAACTAAAGTTTAAAATTTTCTCTCTTAATATACAAGATTTCTGTTTTCAATGACTTGTATGATTTTCTCGCTGTACAAGTAAGTAGTCGATTTAATCTTTAATCACAAAAACTAATCTATTATCTGATGTTCTTTTAAATACTGGGCAACTTTTAGCATTACTTCTTCTGAATCAGGTGAATTAGTGACTCGAATAATAAATTTACCTACTTCAATTCCCGAAAATTTCAATTTAATACCGTTTAATAATAGAAATGTTTTGGCAGATTCTAGTGCTGTTCTTTTATTACCATCTGCAAAAATATGTTTCTTAGTGATCTTTTGTAAATAATAGGCTGCTTTAAGCCAAATAGTTGGGTATGCTTCTTGCCCAAAAAATACCTGTTTAGGTGCTTCTATTACACTGTTTAAGCCATTTGAATCAAGTACTCCGATTGATCCTTCGCCTGCTAAATTAATAACTCGACGATTTATTTCAATAACTTCATCTTCTGTTAAATATTTCATAACTATTTATCTTTTAGGAAGTCTAAAATTTCCCGATCTTCTTTTAGACTTTGGTTTAGTAAATCTGAAAAATTATCATGATATTTTTTATTGGATGAATCTTGTTTAATTATTACTCTTCCATTTTGCTTATCGACTGTTATTTTTACTGGATCATTAGCTTTAAACCCAGCAGCTTCCATCACATCTTTATTTAATCTAACAGCACTAGAATTCCCAGATTGAAAGATCTTCGTTAAAGATTTAACTACCATATAAATCAGCTCCTTTTTGTATATACAAATTCATTGTAAAGTATATACAATCAGAAGTCCACTATTTGATTTATAAAATAAAAAGTTAATAGTATAGTTAGATATGTGCACAGCTCCCACAAAGCCATCATTTTCATGACTATTTTTAATTACTATAAAGTTTATCTCATCCAATTATCCATCATTTTCTGATTTACATCCCGGTCAGCCTTAACATATACTCGCATGAAAATCGAAAGACTATTCCCCATTCTTTCAGCTGCCCAAGGGTAGGATATCCCTGGTTTATTTGCTAATTTAGTACATAGTGTGTGTCGGAAAGAATACATCGATAATTGCGATCCATTACCACTGATATTCAACTCACCACAAATCTTCTTTAACATTTCATTCATGCTTTTTTGTGTGATAGGTATATTATTCGCACAAGTCTTATAATCATGAAGATTTAGAAAGATTAAGCCTTTAGGATTAGTCAATCCATGGTATTTCAAAAATTTCTTTTGTTCCTTTTTATAAGTATCAATAAAGTCAATTAATTCTTGCGAAATTGGTAAACAACATCGCGAATATCCTTTTGGACGCGCTTTAAGGGTACCGTTAAATTTACGAGCATAATCTGACCAACTATCATTAATTTTGAAAGTAGTATACCCATCCTCTGTGATAAGATTATTAAATTTCAAAGCTTGAATCTCGCCTGGGCGCATTCCTGTTTCCAGATCGATCCAAAGTGCTAAACGTGTTCCCCACTTATCTATCGTAGTATGATTTAGAGCACCTTGAATCTGCTTTTTAATTAATTCAAGTTCAAAATTTGTAAATAGGTATCGTTGTTTTCTAACACTGAATTCGTTCTTACGAAAAAACTTATCCAAATATTGTTCAGGTACTGGATTTTCTTTTACTACCTTGCCAATTAATTCATTAAAGAAACTTCTCATATGAGTTAAACGATGATCAATTACCGTTGCACGTCCAACGGTTGCTTTATGCTTACGAATAAAATCACGAGCAAACTGTTCAACTAATCGTTCACTAATATCTTTGATCTTGGTATTCTTAAAATACTTTTCAAATTCATTAGCCGAATTATTCCAGTCACGATACGTAACAGGTGAAATAGTATTTTTCTTGCGGTTGATATACTTTCGAAATTCCTCTGCAAAGACTGCATTACCATCCGCTAGCTGCATTCCTTCTTCATAGTCCGCCCACATCTGTCTTTCTAATGCCTTAGCAGTCGAACGATTAGAAGCATAATCTACTGGCCAGTTTTCCCTTTTACCGGTGATTTTATTAATAGGCTGAATACGTACTTGGTACTCTCCTTTATGTCTTCCAGTCGTCATTTTCTTAATCATTTTAATATCCTCAGCTTCCTTGATAAAAAAGCAATGAAAAGTTTATAAACTTTCCATAGCTTTGTAAAAATAAACTTAATCTTTTACCCATACGGTATGTGCATGATAGCCTGCTTGTAACAGCCATTGCTCAATTTCATCAATAATATAATACTTCTTACTATTTGTTGTTAACTGATGATATGGCATACCATTGTCTATTAATTGATATAAAATTGTTGTACTAATTCCAAGTTTTTCACACAGCTGTTTTCCATTTAAAATTTCTTTTCCAAACATAAATAACAGCCTCCTCCTTATGATTTGGATTATAACTCTGTGTAATGCAGAGCATCATTAATTCTTATTTTCCTATTTATTTCCTAGTTCTCTTATGGTTTTGATAGTTTTCTAGTTTTCGAATTTCTCTAATCAATTCATCAATATTTTTATTTAATTTATCGCTAGCATTAATGGGGTAATACATACCAACAATGTAGTGATCATCATTAATCACATTAATTGGTAACTGTTTAGCATTACCCATCTCATTTACCTTGACAAAATATTTTAAGAATAATTCTTGTTTAACATTAATTGCTTGATTTGTTTGATATTCCATTATTTTTTCTCCTAACATTATTCATTAAAATTAAAAGGAACAAAGAGTTTAGAAACTTGTTTATTTTTGCTTTGTTCTTCTCTGTAAATTGCAAAATTTTCATGCCAATGTTGTAACGTATACATATCAGAAGACATTTTATAGTTGAATAATCTATCTGGTAAGGCGTCATATCTCGTGAACATATCTTTCATTTTTCTGTTATCAAGAACCTTATTGCCTGATACAATAACGTTACTATAATATTTTCCCTTAAAATGCTTCCTCTGAAAATCAAGCCCCAATGATTTTATCTGATCTTTAAATGTACGGTATGACGCGGCAACCATATGAGTATGATCCTTATAAGCTTCAAATAAGGTACTTGTTCCCATTCCAATTAGATCAAAAGGACATGTAATATGTTGAGCTTCAAGAAACTCTAAAAGCGATGAATTAATGTTAGATAGACTATTCTGAGCAGAATTCTCTTCACTGAAAATCAAGTCCAAATCTCGTTTGCTCATCGTCACAAGTTTAGACGCATACTTGATAATTAAGGAGAATATCACTTCTTGAACTTTTTGATTATTAAGCCAAGCTGCAATATCTTCATCGGGAATTTCAACATCATCATATAACTTGTTATTGCAGTTAAATACAAACACTCGATCTGCTGTTCCTAACTGGCGAACTTGTGGCAACACATTAGTGGCAATCACAATTAATGATGGTAACTTCACATCATGGTACTGTTTGAACTTGGCTGCTCCAGACACCCTCTTACCACTCGTGATCCCGTTAATAGTAGTCCCAGTTTTATAGGAAATAGCATTACTTTGTGAATTGGTTTGATAATCGTCAAACCATAACGTAAGCTGTCCTTTTTTGACATCATTAGCATCAATTAGATTAGGATCTGTTAATGCCTTATTTACATTGGGTTCCGAGACCAAGATACATGAAGAATTGCTTTCTGGATTATTAAAAACTTTCTCCAGCAAACTAGCCAAGACAGTTTTACCAGCGCCAGGAACTCCTAATAGGATGAAGAAACTCCGTGCTTTAGCTACAATACCCGTGTTTTGCAATGGAATAAAACCAAGCATATATAATATTTGTTCTAATTTACCACCGCTAATATGAGTTAGAAATTGGATTACTTGTTTATACTCTTCACTATTTTTCAATTCTGAATTCTTCTCCATGTCAATGTAATCAACATTGACATGGTTTTCCATTTTTCCTACTAATGGCGATGAAATTTGGATATTACCATTCGGTTTAATCATGATGGATTGATTTTGTGATTTAAAACCATCATCTAATACTTCATTTTTAAACCTTGAATTTAATAATTGCGCATGGACATTTTTCCGAGCATTCATAATATTATCAAACTTTGCCCTAGGCAAATATTTATCAATAACGTTATTGACAACAGTTGGCTCTGCAGTATAAATATGATTCTCATTCAGTACCATAAGCTGATTACCCACAAGAATTGTTTGAGGATCGTTATACACTTTTTCAGCAATAATTTGCTTCCTCAACGTGTTATATTTCACAGCATTATAGAGTTGCTTCACTAAATTATTAGCATCCATATCATGTTCAACAGCCCATATCTGCAATACCATTGCCAATTCATTATAAAAGTAAATATTTTTAACTAAGTTAATTTTATTGTTCTCAATAAAATTATCTAACCATTCATCAATCTTATCTCCATTAATAGATTCGATTGTAACTGGTATTAAATTAGCTAAAGTATAGTTGGGATGTTTTTTTAAGAACTCATCAATATCATCAATTTCAATTGCAACTATAGTTTGTCCAAACAGGTTAATTCGATCATCAATCTTAGTTTTAGACACAAAAACTTGATTAAGTAATGATGTTTTTGTAAATTCATTAATGTAAGACTTAACATTCTTACTGCTTTTTTTATCAATTGAAAAAGTATAGTAATGCATGTTAAATGTCTTACTGTTAACGTCTAAAAAACCTGCATCTTCTAATATTTCATCCAATTTTTTGGAAATCTTTTTCATAGGTTTGACATTTCCGTTTAATGATTGGTTTTCAAAAATAAATTCTTGCATACTTCCATAGCCTCTTTTTCAATACGTTCTGCTTCCAACAATGCTTTTCCATCAAAACTAACCGTTTCATACTTAAGTGATTTGCCTGTCAACAATTCGTAAACACTATTTTGCCCAAATTGACGATTACGACATTTATAATCCCCATCGTTATTGATAAGAAGGTATTCCAAATCATTTTTTACAAGACAATAATCATATTGCTTAATTGAAAATGTTAGATACTTAATTTTCTTGCTATATTTTTCTTTAAATTGCTCAAATTTCTCTTCATTAAAGTTAGTAACAATAAATCCATCGTTAACACAATTGATTACATTGGATAGTCCCCAATAATTCAGCATATCGAAGACCATATTCATTCCACTATACATAGCCTTAAAACGATTAACGCTGTGTTCTACTTTCGTTTCCCCAATTGTTGAGCAATACTTATTTAGTTGAAGCTTTATTCTTTTTCTTTTTGCAACCAATCGTTTATTTTTAGGATAATGAGTATCCGCCTCAATTTCCTTTTTTTCCAAAAATAATTTTTTATGCCCTTCATCCAATAATCCTAATTGATAAGCCATAGTTGGTAGTAACGAGTGGACATCAATTTGAGCTACATTACGTGCTATGCACTTTACATATTGGTAAATACCATTGTTGGTAAAATTAAGTCGTTCCTTTTGATAACCTTCATACGGTCCCGTCGCAACCAAAGATGATAGTAACTGCGGAGGCAATAATTTAATATTTTCGTGCTCTTCATCCATAGTTTCTGGCCGATGATTAAAATCTGGCGTTAAATGCAACTGTTCTGCCATTAAGAGGAACTTAGGCGTACTAGGCCAATACATAATCCCATTTTTCTTTTTAATTTTTACCAAAAGAAAATACCCCTTTCCAAGTTTTTTCAAAACAGTAAAACTGAAAAAGGGTATACTAAACTTGCCTTTATTTATAATAAAGGTTATAATAATAGTATATAAATATACATTGGTAAGTGAGTATATTTATATATTCTTTCCAGTTTTAACTGTTAAGAAGGTTAAATTAATGTTGAAGTTTTCTGTTTCACTGGCCGGTGGTAACATGAAAACTTTTTTTGATTTAAATAATAATAATTAATTATTTATTAATTAATTATTATTTATTATAATACCTCTAATTTAAAAAAAGTAAATAGCCCCTGATTGACAATCCACCCTATTAAAGATATAATAATAATTAACTTTAATTATTATTATATCTTTAAAAAGTGCTATAAAAGCTGATTTCAAGCTGTTATTACGTTGATACTTTTTTTGAATAAGAAAAACAAATGAGTTAACATAAACAAAATTATTAAATTTTTCTTAAGATAACATTTCCGTTCTTCTAGCCCGAAGAACGGTTTTTTATTCATCAGATTTTTAAATAAAGGGTAATTATTCATCAACTTTTAAGTTTCTGGATAAGACTTTAGATCTACTAACAGCGGAGTTAAACTGTGTTCATCAACTTTAATCAGAAAGTAGTGATAAAAAATGACACAGTTTGGTTATGCAAGGGTTTCTACTAAGGGACAATCGTTAGCCGATCAAATTAATCAATTAAAGAGTGCTGGCGTAGATAAAATATTGGCAGAGAAATTCACTGGAACTACTACTAGCAGGCCACAATTTGACAAGCTAATTAAATTAGTAAAGCCTGGTGACACTATTACCGTTACTAAATTAGATCGATTAGCAAGGAACACAAGAGAAGCACTCAATGTTCTTGATCCATTAATGAACAAAGGGGTTAAATTCAATGTATTAAATATAGGTTTACTTGAAAACAGCACCATTGGTAGATTGGTTAAAACTATCCTTTTGGCCGTTGCAGAAATGGAAAGGGATATGATCGTTGATAGAACGCAGGAAGGTAAACGATATGCTAGACTGCATAAGAAAAATTACCATGAAGGGCGTCCAAAAAGATTAATCACTCCTCACTACAAAGCAGCTTATAGCTACCTTTTAGATCATACCTATAAAGATACTTCTAAGGCTTTCAATATTTCTGTTTCTACACTTCAAAGAATCAAAAAACAGATCAGTAACGAGCAATCTAATTAACCCTTTTTTCATTGGCGGTTTTGTTATTGTGAAGGTTAAAGATTGACTTACCACTTCTTATGAAAAGTGTAAAAGTGCAAATATGAAATCAGAATCAATATATATTACTTTAATTACTACTATTAACACTATTAATTATCTATTTACTCTTTATTTTTCTCTTAAAATTTATCAATATAAGATGAGTTCTCTAGAAAATTGCACTTTTACACTTTTAGCTTCTTAACCTTGATATGACAATGTTTATAGTAATTTTACTTGGTAACACTAAATTTCATTATTTTCCCAAGGAAATCAACCCTAATCCATACTGCCAGTAAGGATTAAGTATGGTGCAATTAAAAGTGTTGAATCCGCATCATTTTCCTGCACTATTTTAATATTAAGAATTTATGCCTAATTTTTGTTTAAGGAATTGGTGTTAATTTATCGCCTTAAGTGTCACCCTATTTCATCAAAATTGCACCAAAATCTGCACTTTTAACTAAGAGTAGTAGCAAAATAATATACTCTTTATCATTAACCCTTGATATTATTTTTCATGCCTTATTCCTTCCACCATTGACCAACTTCAAATGAAGCTGGTCAATTTTTTTATTAGATTACTACTACCTAATAAAAAAGGAGTGGCAATCACCATGACTAAATATGGATATGTTTCAGGATTCTTAAAAGATAAAATCAGTAAAGAGGACAGTTTCAAGTATCAAGCTACCATCCTTCTTAGTATGGGAGTTCCTCACGAAAATTGTTTTGCTGATGTATTTAGAAAAAATAATAAAGACCGATATCAGCTTCGTAAATTTCTTAACACTGTTGGACAAGAAGGGGATGTTCTAGTAGTCCCTACTCTAACATGTCTATATAGTAACGTTAGAGAACTTTGTTGCCTTATGCATATTATTGAAGCTAAAGGTTTAATAATTGAGTCTTGTGATATGGATTTAAGTGATGATAGTGATTCCAGCAATTGGATACTTGCTTCTCAATTAGCTCACCTTAACTATCTTGATTATCTTCGTAGTCAAAACATTTCTAAAGCCATCAAACAGAAGAAGTATCAAGCTACCTTAAATACTGGCGGTCGTAACAAACGTGTTATCACACCCTTATACCGGCAAGCATATAAGTATCTTCAAGCCCATACTTACACTGAAACGCAACTAAAATTTCATTTGTCAAAATCAACTCTTTATAGAATTAAAAAACAAATCAAAATGAAGCAACTTTCCACTAATCATCAGAGTTACAATGCCAGTCGAGGTGATTAAAATGAAGAATGAAGAACTGATCTATTGGATTGATCTTACTGGTCCTGCCTCTTTAGATGAAATAATCCGCCTAACAATTATTGATCCTAATAACCGAATATTGTTCAACCGTAAATTCGATACTAAACAAGTGGATTATTGGGATAGTAACATCAACGGCATCATACCGGAGAGCCTCATTAAGGAGCCTCTATTTGAAGAGTCGAGGAAAGAGATCCAAAAGATATTTGATAGCTCAGAGACGCTTATAACCTTCTATGGCTCAACTTCCTTTTTAGAAAAGCAAGGCATTAACTTAGCAAATAAAACGATTATTGATTTAGCTGATTCATTTAGAGTCTTGGGAAATATCACAGACACGATCGAAAACCTATGTATTTATTATGGCTATCCTTTGACTGACAACGTTTTTGAACGTACAGGTATTGATTATGCTAAAGGAATCAATTTCTGCTTCCACGAAATGGAAAATAACCGTAAAGCACAAGAAAATTAGTAGCAACAAAAAAAACACTTAGCAATCTCAAATCGCTAAGTGTTTTTGTTTATTCAAATGGAGCGTTGTTAGTTCTATTTAATTTTTCTAACAATTCAAGACGAGCTTTAAGAATTTCATTTTCTTTTCTTAATTTTTTGATTTTGAATTGGTCATCTTGATGGTTTGCTTCTAATTTTTCAATTTCAGCATCTGTTTTTTCAAAAGTACAAGGTGTAAATATGGTAGCAACAATTTTGTTGCCTCGCTTAAGAGTGATTGTCTTTTTTGCTTTGTCATTCGTAACTAAAAGATATTCCCAATTATTTAAGAATTGGATTAACGAAACCATATATGTTTCGTGTAGATTTTTGTGAAGCATTTTCTATATCCTTTCTTTATCAAATTTATCGAAGTTATTCACCTCAACAAACTTATTCTAATTAAAAAAGATTTATTCAAAAAAATTTTTAGATTGAACATGTAAGAGAAATTAATAATATTTAGTCATCTTAATTTTATATAAAAAACAATGGAAAGCTGTGAAAGAACACAAAATCAGCTCTCCATTGTTTTTAGAAAGGATATATTGTATCAAACCAATACGTACTTATTCTATATTAAAATTCCTTTTTGCCTTTAGTAACTAATCCAAAGCCAAACATACCAGCTAATACTCCTAATGCAATCACTGCTTTACTGTCACTATTACCCGTTTGTGGCAATTTAGCTTGTTGCGCTTTGTATTGTTCACGAGTCATAGTTGTATATTGTCCTTGTGCACCAGAAACTGCTGAACCATTTTCTTTATCAGTAGTTGGTAATACAATTGTTGGCTTAGTAGTAGTGTTATCAGATACTTCACTACCATTATCTGATGTAGCAGGTTTGTGACCAGCTTGACCACTAATTGATGCGTTACCATTATCTGGTTGTGCAGGTGTTGTTGGGTTAGATGGTGTAGTAGGATTTGTAGTTTCACTGCCCTTATTATCCTTGTTTGGATCAGATGGTGTTACATTATTCTTATCACCATCACTTGGCTTGGATGGTTCAACTGGAGTAGTACCTTGATTATCATCTTTCTTACCATCATCTGGCTTAGCAGGATCAGTAGGGTTAGTAGTTTCACTACCCTTGTTATCATCCTTGCTTGGATCTGTTGGGGTTGTAGTACTCTTGTTACCTTCATCTTTACCAGTATCAGGTTTAGCAGGTTTTTGATTGTTCTTGATGTCCGTAATCTTTTGATTATCCTTATCAAGTTGAGCTTGAGCATTACTGATAGTTGACTTCGTAGTTGCAATAGCATTTTGCAAATCAGCAATCTTTCCATTAATAGTGTCTAACTTGGCTTGTGCATCTTTAACTGCTTGATTAGCACTAGCATTAGCTGTTTGCTCTGTATTAGATAGTGCAGATTTCTTAGTAGCTAATACTTGGTTCAAACTTGCTAAACCATCCTTGGCTTGTTGTAACTTAGCTTCATCTTCACTTTGAGTTTGCTTTGCACTTTCAAGATTGTTCTTAGCTGAACTTAACTTGTTCAAAGCATCTTGGACATTACTGTTGCTATCAAGATTAGATAATTGTCCTTGTTTCCAATCATTTACTGTAGCTAGTGTTTCCTTAGCATTGTTGTATTCAGTCTGTTGGTCTGAACTTAATTGGTTCAAGTCAAATTGAACATTAGCTTTTTGTGCTTGTAAGTTTTGAAGTTGACTTTGTAAGCTTTGGAGCTTAGAAGTTTGGCTAGACAAAGTGTTTTGTAAGTCAGTAATTTGATTATTCAAATTATTAATCTTAGCACTGTTATCAACAGTCTTTGCATCACCCGTGATTGGTCCCATTGCTTGGTACTGTGCAATACGATCCATCATGTTTGGAGTGTTGTTACGTGCAGGACCATCATAATCAAAAGTTAGTACATATAAATAACTGTCAGTATTAGTATCATAAGTATAATGGAAACCAAATGCTGCATCATAGTTTAGATCACCAGTATCTTCGAGGAAGTTCTCACGGTGGCCCCAATCTGAACTTGCATCTGCGTTAAGCATATTGGAAAGAGTGCTATCTGCATTAAATAACATCCTCATCATGTTTCCACCACCATTAGCAGGAATATATGCTAAACATTCATATTGGTCACGCCCAAAAGCTGAAATAATATCATTTTCATTGTGTTCTAATCCATTAGCACTTTGTTGACTAGCACGTACTTGAGCTTGATTGTATTTTTGCTCTGTCATGGTAAAGGGCTTTAATCCTCGATCCATGCGTGCATGATTAATTTGATTCATCATAAGAATTGCTAATTCTTGCTTTTGTGCATCAGTCATTCCTGTTTGCCCATTGACACCATCAAACTTTGTAGTATAGTAAGGATCGTATTGTGATAGAGAAGTATTAACACCGTGTTTCATATTAAAGTTGCTATTATTTCCTTTATCATTGTCGGGTGTTACATAAATATTTTGTTCCACAGGGTTTCCATTAGAATCAGCATTCATGTTTTCTGAATTCCATAAATTACCTCGTGCGACATTTTCAAGTAATGACTTGCTATAATCAATTACCCCATTAGGTACAGTAGCAATATTAGGATCAGTTTGAGTATTCTTTTCTTGATCCTGCAAATCCTTTACTTGACCTTGTAAGTCACTAATCTTTGAATTAGTATTATTTACATTATTTTGTGTGTCTGTTACTTGACCACTAACATTGTTAATCTGATTATCTAAGTTTTGACTAGCTTGAGCCTTACCTTGGCTTTCAAGCTGGTCAATTTTATTTTGGGCTTCATTAGCTTGTTGTGCTGCAGCTTGGTTAATGGCATCTGTAGCAGTTTGGCGTGCTTGGTCAACTGCTTGACTAGCTTGACTTACAGCACTGGTAGCACTTTGAATGTTTTGACTATCGTTGTTTAGTGCAGTTTGTGCATCATTAACTACTTGTTGTTGATTATCAACTTGTTGCTGTGCTTGGTTCACATCAGCCTGAGCTTGCTTAACTGCTGGATCATTTTGAGTAGCAGCTTGTTGTGCTTGCTTAGCTTGGTCAAGTTCTTGTTGAGCAGAACTTTGTTGACCTTGCGCTTCACTCAATTGGTTTTGTTGATCCTTTAATTGAGCATTAGCACTATCAATAGTTGATTGTTGCTTTTGAGCATCTGATTGTGCATTAGCAAGTTCTGGATCAGTTGCTTGTTGACTAGCTTGAATGGTACCTGCACTTTGAACTGGTGTTACTTCATCAGCGTTAGCAGTAGTTGTTCCTGCTAACATTGCTCCACCAGCAAGTCCTACTGTCATTAATGTGGCAGCCATCCATGTCTTACCTGACTTGTATAGCTTCTTGTGTTCCTTAGCAACAGTGTTGAAATTAATGTGTTCTTTCATCATACTAATTACTCCCCCGCCTTCAGAATGAAGGTGTTTTTTTATTTAATTCGTTGATAATTCTACAATTTTCCTAAAAGCTACGTTGCATTGAGTGTAGATATAATGTATTCAACGTAACTTTTTCTTGAATATATCAACTTAATACAGGAGTAATTATAACACCTTTCACCACTATAATTACATAATTTTTGTACTTATGCTTATATATGCGTATAAATTGATATAAACAATAAGTACAGTGCCTTATTTTATTAGTATTTCTTCAATATCCTAGAAATAAACAATGAAATGAGGGCTTCAAAATGAATAATCTAGGAGCTAACATCAGAGCCAGGCGTCATGAGCTTGGCATCACACAAGAACAGCTTTCCAACCAAACTGGATTATCTATTAACTATATTTCACGTTTGGAAGTTGGAACTGCTAATAATGTCAGTGCTAAGACGCTACTATCAATAGCGGAGGTACTTAAGACGAGTATGGATAATTTGGCAAATGGTTCAACTGATGAGGCTGAAATGGGCTACTACCAGAAGAAACTTTGGCAAGCTTTAAACGAAATGAATAAAAAACAAGCTGAGCAAGTTTCTAAAAATGTTTTAGGACTAATAAGCCTAAATAAAGAATAGTAATCCTACTAAATAAAGCAGGTACTACGATTTTCGTAATTTCGTAGTACCTGCTATTATTTTTATCTTGTTATATTTAATTACACCTATTATGATTATCTAAGTACAACTATAGTGTTACAAGATAATGGAGGAGTTTTTATGAAAAAGAGTATTGTTCTTGCCAGCACAGTTTTAGTTACTATGTCTTTAGCTGCATGTGGTAATCAATCATCAAGTTCCAAAAATACATCTAGCAGTAGCGTTAAAGTTACTAAAAAGGCAACAAGTAAATCATCATCAAGTAGTGCAAAACCGCAAACTGATAGATTTAATAATAACGAGTACGGGATTATGGGATATTTAATGCTAGTTCAAAGAAGCGCAACTGAATTAGCTAATGCTCCCAAAAATAGCAGTGATGAAAGTGGTATGGAAATCAAAAAGAATGGGAATGTATATACATTAGGTATGCTACCTATTGGTCATTCAGTAAACGTTATTGTCAATAATGATAACGTAACTGTTAAATACGATGAAAATACCGATGGATCTGGCATGGGTGATAAGAATGGTAGTAAAACTTATTCCAAACAAGAATTAGTAAGTAAATACGCCAATCAAAAAGATGAAATTGATAAAGTCATTAAAAAATATAACTTAGATAGTAATGATGATACCAACAATAGCAATCAACAAGCAGCTCCAACTGATCTTGATGAAAAAACTGAAGCAGTTCTAATCTATGCTAAAGCTAATGGCTTCGATACTTTAGATGTATCGGACAATAATACTGCAAGTATGGAACTATCAACTGCTGATAATGGGAGAAAAACTGTTGGTTATGGTTCTGACGGTGATGTTCAATATCAAATTAATGGTAATAATGTTACCTATTGGACATTAGATCATAGTAATGATACACCAGCTTATAAGCAAAAAATGATTGAACATACAACAACACTTTCTGAATTAAAGCAAGAATTTTATACCCCAGAAAATCATCATCAATTAACTGTTGATATTATTGCTGACAATATGGAAGAAAATTAAAATAATAAATTTCATTAAAGGGGCTGTGACATAAGTCCCGTTTTTTCTCTTTTATATTAAATGTTTCAAATCATAATTTGCACACAAAAAACCTTTTATAAAGCCTATTAACTCAATAGTTTCAGCAATCTCTCGACGCAAGTTCGTGCGCACGTTTGTTTCGTGTGCATAGCTGTATGCATGATATTCTTAAATAAACAAAAATAGTCCTTGATACATCTTCGTAAAACGTTGATATATCAAGGACTAATAAACTTTGTAAGTTTTAATAATGCTGATTAGAGTCATTGTTCTGTAATAGCTGAGGTATTGGTACGACAGTATTCGACTCTAGTTTTGTGCTAATTCCATGGTCAGAAACTATAGCCAAAAGCTGCTGTGACGTGGAGTGAACAACAGCTAATCTATCTTCGTAATGATTCATTACATTTTATTTTTACACATACTGATCTAACCCAACTATTTGGAGTAATAATTTTATAGTACTTGGCTATCTCTATAAACATTAGATTTAATGTTGATTCAAGTAATTCTAGCACAGTGTCTTTTCTGGGTAGTTCTATAACTAACTGTATTTTCTTCTGTCCCTTGTTAGTATTTACAGTAAAATTTCTGAGTCCATCTACACCATGAGTATTATCCGAAAGAGGAGCATACATTGTTAAATATAAATCTTCCAAGTCCATATTCTTACATAACTGGTAGAAATTTTTATTTTTAAAATCAGGTTCTGCATTATACCAATGCTTTTTTATCTTCTCTTTGTTTGATATATCTTTAGGGAAAAGTTCATCATATTTATTCTTAAAAGTTTTGTTAAGTTCTTTCAAACAAGCAGACTTTGAGGTTTCATTTCTAAGTTGTTTATTTACAGTATCGCTTATACTTCTAGCCAATGGCCTGTTATTTATTTCGTTAATTAATCTCAATGCTTTGAAAGAAGAAGTGCTTTTTTCATAAAAAAACAAACATTTTGCCCTTTTTTCAGAATTTGCTTTAAAGATATATTTAAAATATACGGCCTGTTCTATAAAAGTTCTTAGTAAAGAATCAGTAACATTCGTTAGTTTATTATCAACTAATACTTTTATCGCCTCAGCTTCTGAAATTGCTGAATAAAATAAGGAAATAATTGCTACATCACTTGGTGTTAATTCTCTTTTTGAAAAAACTGATTTGTTTTCGAATAGTTTATCAATGAGTTTCTTGCAATCGCAAACAGCAACATTTAAGCTCATAAATTTATCACTCCTTATTATTCAATATCCTTTATTAACTTAGGAACTCTTGAATAGTTCTCTATATCAAATCCCTTATTGTAGCGATCATTACCATAGCCAAATTTAAACTCTTGCTCGTAAGTTCGACCAATCAAATCTGAGTATTGAACCTTAAATTGGACTTGATTTCTTATAATTTCATTATTATCATCCACTATTACTTCTAAGTATATTTTGTCTCTAGGCATAGCATACGTCTTATCTAAGTATTTATGGACGTAATGATTATAATGCTTAATTGGTGTTGTTACAAAGTAGTTATCCATTCCTTCTTCTTTATCCCATTTACATAAGCTCACGTTTGTTGCAGACTCTTTTCCAATATTTACTAAAGAAATTCCTATGATTTTGTTTTGTTTAGATAGCCTTAATTTACTATTATCTAATATAAGATTAAAATACGGCGCTATAATAGATCGACTCTCTATTTTCTTAAGTAAAAGATTTGATTCCTTTTCTTGCTGTTTCACCTTTTCTTTATATATATCGAACTCTCGTTGCCAATCTTTCATTTCTTTAGTATTTTCAAAATTACGCTTAGATAATTTACGATCAGTATGATGATTAAAGCCCGCTATAATAATAGATAATACAGATATAGATATTGGAGCCCATGCAATAATTATTTGGTTATTCAATAATTTTACTACTTCTTCTATATTTATAATGATAATCATCTCCTAGTTAATAAATCAAATTTAACACGCGCCTATCTCTGCAACACCAGCAATTTAGCCATTTCTATTACTCAAAAATCATCTACCATCCTTCCGCCCTTGTTCATTTAATTAACGAAAAAAGGCCTATAATATCACGATAAGCGCTGATATTACAGACTTTTGTATTCATAATCACAAAGTAATGAATTGGAAATACAATGCTCAAGATGACCACTATGTCAATCCAGTTGGCGTTCATTAGAAAGCCAAAGGGCACATTGGATACCAGCTGGCGCAGAATAACAAGCCTCTTTCATTTCTACCGTTCGGGTAAAGTCGCTAAGCCCTAATAAGTGTTTAATGTAGATTGCACTTGCTTTTGAATTGTCAATTCCTGACTCAGTTGCCACAATTACTGTTGAAATATTTTTTTCTAATTCAGGAGTAAGCAATTTTTTTGCTGCTGTAGCTCCTAAAGTTACAATATCTTGCGTAGGTGGAACAACTGCCTGTAGATCTTGGCCAATTCCAATGGTAAATTTATTGGGATCTACGCCGCGTTTTTTTGCTAATTCAACAAGGTCTAAATAATCATTTGTTGTTGCAAAAGCCATTTTATCAATACCAATTCTCATTTTTCATCATCCTTTAATAGTTTTTCCCTCCTTCCAAGCTTCTCCAACACGGGGGCCCATTTCAAAATAGCTATTACTGAAGGAATCAAAGAAAACAGGATTAACCTTGGTCATATCTACATGACCACGCATATCTAGCATACTACTAGCTGCCACCAAATTAACTACACGACCATAACCTGTTGAAAAACTACCTTGACGTACTATTTCAATCAATTCGTATTGTTATTGACTACTTACGTTATAATGATATATGATTGCTCAATTTTAAGAAATGCACACGGTTTTTGTCACCTTATCCCTATTAAATCAATGTTTAAGAGACTTTATCTAATTTTCACATGCACACACTTTTTCTGTGTGCATAGCTGTGTGCATGATATTCTTAAATAAACAAAAATAATCCTTGATACATCTTCGTAAAACGTTGATATATCAAGGATTAGTAAACTTTGTAAGTTTTAATAATGCTGACTAGAGGATTCGAACCTCCGACCTCATCATTACTAGTGACGTGCTCTGCCAACTGAGCTAAGTCAGCATAATAACAATTCCTAATCAATTATACCAGAAACTGTCATTAAAGAAAAGACGCGAATCGTTTAACCGGTTCACGTTTCAATCGCATGGCAACGTCCTATCCTCGCAGGGAGCGATCCCCCAACTACTTTCGGCGTGTTGAAGCTTAACTTCTGTGTTCGGCATGGGAACAGGTGTATCCTTCAAGCCATCATCACCACACTCTTTGTCCCTTCGGACGAGAGCTTGTGCTCTCAAAACTAAATCCTATCTTTTCCTTCCAACCCAATAAACCTGACCGCTCCTTGGTTAAGTCCTCGACCGATTAGTAATGGTCCGCTCCATGCCTCACGGCACTTCCACTTCCATCCTATCTACCTCATCATCTCTGAGGGGTCTTACTTTCCCGAAGGAAATGGGAA
>NZ_NGPY01000069.1:0-489 GCF_002254085.1 Limosilactobacillus reuteri
AGCAGTAGTGTGGGTGTGTGCTGTGGTTGGTTGGCTGGCGGGGTGGTGGTGGCAGTGTGTGTGGCGCTGGTTGGGTCACTCGTTTGTGCGCTTGTGGTCGCGGTTGCTGGTGTGTTCGTTGGCGCATTTGTTGAGGCTCTTGTTGGTGTAGTTGTGGCGGCACTCACCGAGGCACTCGTTGTCGCACTCGTCGACGCGCTCGTCGATGCACTCGTTGATGCACTTACTGACGCACTCGTTGACGCGCTCGTTGACGCACTTGTTGATGCACTGGTTGACGCGCTCGTGCTTGCGCTCGTCGATGCTCTTGTTGATGCACTCGTTGACGCGCTCGTTGATGCACTTGTTGACGCACTTGTTGATGCACTTGCTGACGCACTCGTTGATGCACTAGTTGAGGCACTGGTCGAGGCACTAGTTGATGCGCTCGTCGAGGCGCTCGTCGGTGTCATACACCTTTCGCCCGTGCTTCGCCTGCGTGAGGCACCC
>NZ_NGPY01000070.1:0-487 GCF_002254085.1 Limosilactobacillus reuteri
GTCCTCAACTACCTCCTCGACTGTCGCCACAGCCACGTCGTCAATATTTGCATCAACTAGGGCCTCAACTATGGCTGCAACGTGTGCATAGACAAGTGCCTCAACGAGTGCGTCAACAAGCGCATCAACGAGTGCATCAACGAGCGCATCGACGAGTGCATCAACGAGCGCGTCAACGAGTGCATCAACAAGTGCGTCAACGAGTGCATCGACGAGCGCGTCAACAAGTGCGTCAACGAGTGCCTCAGTAAGTGCGTCAGTAAGTGCTTCAACGAGTGCATCAACAAGTGCGTCAACGAGCGCTTCAACCAGCGCATCAACGAGTGCGTCAACGAGTGCGTCAACGAGTGCGTCAACCAGCGCCTAAACTCGGGCGCTTATACACATCTCCGAGCCCACGAGAATACGCTGCAGCTCGGATGCCGTCATAGGCATGCAACAAAAAAAATGAGCACAAACAAAGAGCACGACAAAACCAAGACAAAAA
>NZ_NGPY01000071.1:0-485 GCF_002254085.1 Limosilactobacillus reuteri
TGAGGCACTTGTTGAGGCAGTTGCTGAGGCACTTGTTTGTGCACTTGTTGTTGCTCTCGTTGGTGCACTTGTTGAGTCACTAGTTGAGGCGCTCTTTGTTGCATTCGTTGACGCACTTGTTGAGGCGCTCGTTGACGCACTCGTTCTTGCGCTCGTCGAGGCGCTCATTGAAGCGCGTGTTGATGCGCTTGTTGAAGCACTTGTTGATGCACTTGTTGATGCACTTACTGAGGCGCTCGTCGATGCACTCGTTGATGCGCTTGTTGACGCACTTGTTGAGGCACTCGTTGATGCACTCGTTGATGCACTAGTTGAGGCACTTGTTGAGGCACTCGTTGACGCGCTTGTTGATGCACTTGTTGAGGCACGTGTTGAAGCACTTGTTGATGCACTCGTTGATGCGCTTGTCGACGCGCTCGTTGACGCCCTCGATGATGCGCTGGTTGATGTGCTCGTGGACGCCCCTGTATAACCACTTGTCGATG
>NZ_NGPY01000072.1:0-484 GCF_002254085.1 Limosilactobacillus reuteri
CCTCAGCGTGTGCGTCAACGAGTGCCGCAACCAGCGCTTGAACGAGTGCTGCAGCGAGTGCGTCAACGAGTGCGTCAGCCAGCGCCTCGACGAGTGCGTCAACAAGTGCATCAACGAGTGCCTCAGCAAGTGCCTCAACGAGCGCCTCAACGAGTGCATCAACGAGTGCCTCAACCAGCGCCTCGACTAGTGCGTCAACGAGCGCTTCAACTAGTGCCTCAGTAAGTGCATCGACGAGCGCTTCAATGAGCGCCTCAGTAAGTGCATCGACGAGCGCCTCAGTAAGTGCATCAACAAGTGCGTCAACGAGCGCCTCAACAAGTGCGTCAACGAGTGCATCGACGAGCGCCTCAACTAGTGCCACAACCAGCGCATCAACGAGTGCGTCAACGAGCGCGTCGACCAGCGAATCAAAGAACGCGACAAAGAGCGCCTCAACCAAGCAAAACAACAACACAACACAGTGCACCTCAACCAACCCCCA
>NZ_NGPY01000073.1:0-482 GCF_002254085.1 Limosilactobacillus reuteri
TTAACATTATAAATGATAGATTCATTCCAATTCTTAAGTTTACCTAAAGTATAGGCTTATCCCTGATTAATATCAGAAAGTTTTGGACAAATTAAACCATTTTGATATTTTTTATTTTGGCTATTTGTTTGCCGATATATTTGTTGAATACCTGTGCTAATAGCCGAAATCTGTAAGAACTCGTCCAATTGATTTCCCCAGTCAATTAAGATCCGTAACGAGTCTAATTGTCGCCCAGCTTAAGCTGGGCGACAATTAGACTCGTTACGGATCTTAATTGACTGGGGAAATCAATTGGACGAGTTCTTACAGATTTCGGCTATTAGCACAGGTATTCAACAAATATATCGGCAAACAAATAGCCAAAATAAAAAATATCAAAATGGTTTAATTTGTCCAAAACTTTCTGATATTAATCAGGGATAAGCCTATACTTTAGGTAAACTTAAGAATTGGAATGAATCTATCATTTATAATGTTAA
>NZ_NGPY01000074.1:0-474 GCF_002254085.1 Limosilactobacillus reuteri
CACTTGTTGGGGCGCTTGTTGATGCGATTTGTGGCGCGCTTGTTTATGCGCTCGTTGATGCACTTGCTGAGGCTCTTGTTGAGGCACTCGTTGACGCACTTGTTGACGCGCTCGTTGATGCACTCGTTGAAGCACTCGCTGACGCACTCGTTGACGCGCTCGTTGACGCACTTGTTGATGCACTCGTTGACGCGCTCGTGCTTGCGCTCGTCGATGCACTTGTTGATGCACTCGTTGACGCGCTCGTTGATGCACTTGTTGACGCACTTGTTGATGCACTTACTGACGCACTCGTTGATGCACTCGTTGAGGCACTCGTTGAGGCACTCGTTGATGCCCTTGTTGACGCCCTCGTTGATGCACTCGGTGTTGCGCTCGTTCTTGCCCTGGTCGACGCAGTCCGTGCCGCACTCGTTGATGCACTGGTAGGGGCACTACTTGCCGCCGACGTGGCACCTGCACTTAACCTAAACA
>NZ_NGPY01000075.1:0-471 GCF_002254085.1 Limosilactobacillus reuteri
TCAAAGATTGTCTGATTAATTGAGTTAGCGATTATAATTCGTTAATTAAAACTCAAATAACGCGGTGTTCTCGGTTTATTGTTTTGTTAATAAAGAAATTAGATAGTATTTAGTTTTCAAAGTACAAACTCTATCAACCTTCCGGTTGATAATGGAGAATAACGGAATCGAACCGATGACCTCCTGCTTGCAAAGCAGGTGCTCTCCCAGCTGAGCTAATTCCCCATATGGGCCTAAATGGACTTGAACCATCGACCTCACGCTTATCAGGCGTGCGCTCTAAACCAGCTGAGCTATAGGCCCAAATAAGCGTCTTATAGGTTAAAGTTTTAAGAGGTAAACCTCTCAAAACTAAACAAAGTTTCTTCGATGTGTAGGTTCCGTTTTATTCCTTAGAAAGGAGGTGATCCAGCCGCAGGTTCTCCTACGGCTACCTTGTTACGACTTCACCCCAGTCATCTGTCCCGCCTT
>NZ_NGPY01000076.1:0-463 GCF_002254085.1 Limosilactobacillus reuteri
CTCCAGATGTACGTACTGCAGGAGACAAGCCAGCAACTGTTGTTGTAAGCTACCCAGATGGCTCAAAGGACGAAGTACCAGTAACCATCCACGTAACCAACCCAGCAACTGATGCGGACAAGTACACACCAGAAGGTCAAGATGTAAATACCAAGACTGGCGTTGTACCAAATCCAGCAGAAGGCATCAAGAACAAGAGTGACTTACCAGATGGCACTAAGTACACATGGAAGGACACTCCAGATGTAACTACTGCAGGAGACAAGCCAGCAACTGTTGTTGTAAGCTACCCAGATGGCTCAAAGGACGAAGTACCAGTAACCATCCACGTAACCAACCCAGCAACTGATGCGGACAAGTACACACCAGAAGGTCAAGATGTAAATACCAAGACTGGCGTTGTACCAAATCCAGCAGAAGGCATCAAGAACAAGAGTGACTTACCAGATGGCACTAAGTACAC
>NZ_NGPY01000077.1:0-96361 GCF_002254085.1 Limosilactobacillus reuteri
TCCAACCTGCCTTGATTTGCGCATGGATATAGTTAACTTCGATAGTTGGCAGTTGGGTCTGCTTCCGACCACAACGACGCTTATGTCGCTGATAAGTCTGAAGATATTGGTCGATGGTTTTACCGTCGTTGAGGAAACGATAAACACGATAGATGGTTTCTTGACTACGCTGAAGTAATTTAGCAGCCCGATAAGCTTTAATACCTTGATACCAAAAATCAGCTATGAGAGTTAATTCACGTGTGGTAAGATGTTTATAGGTCATTTGTGATTGCCTTTCTTTTGATTAGGGATATTCAAAAGTCTATCACAAATGGCTTTTTATTTTTTCTAACTTAATTTTACAAACGACGTCCTTAAAATTGACTTTTATTTTTATTATGTTTATTAAACTTATAGAGTGATAAATAAATATTAGTTATTCTTTGAACATGCTTTTTTACCATGTTATAATATGATAAATATATAAATTCTTGTATGAGGTGAAACAAATGATGAATCTGAACACTGACCGAGGTATTACCTATTCATTAAGTATTTTACAGGAAGTTGATTATCCAGAAGTGCTTTTTTGGCTTAGCATAAAGTCGTTAAATTTCGTTGATTTACACGAACTATTAGCAAATATTTCTAATGATCGATTGATAACGATAATAGACGATTTGCAAGAAAAGTATTTGATTAGTCCGATTAAACAAGCTGGATGTTTTGTGTTGACAAAAGTTGGCCAAGAATTAGCTCATTTAATTACTTCTCTAGGAGTATGGGGTCGACAACAGATGAATGAAAACAGAGGAATAGATAGTGTTCAAGTTGTAATGCCAGATTCATTGATGGACCAAAAAGAACTTTTGAAGTACCGTAGTATCGTAAAACAATATATTTAACTTCCTTGCAGTAATAAAATAATCATAACTTAAGTAAAAAACTTCTAAAGAATTTTTCCTTTAGAAGTTTTTTACTATATCAATAATTTTGCGAAAATAATTCGTATTTCTTGTAATAATTTATATAAATAGTATTATAGTAGTATCATAAGGTTGAATATTAATGAAAATGATTTAAACAACGCTTTTAAGCTAATTGTGGATTAAAAAGTTTCATTAATAAATTTTTATTGCTGAGAGGAGGAAACGATTTGCATATTAATAGCGGTGATACGGCCTTTATGATGCTTTGTACGGCAATGGTCTGTTTAATGACACCTGGACTTGCTTTTTTCTATGGTGGATTGGCTCGTAAACGAAGTGTCTTATACATTATGATGCAATCATTTATTTCGATGGGAATTGTTACCTTGATTTGGGTTTATGGAGGCTTTGGTCTTGCATTTGGAAAGGATGAGGGTGGCGTAATCGGTCGTATTTCAGATTACTTTGCTCTTGCACATGTGGGATTAGTACCAAATGCTGTCCACGCGGCATCAATTCCATTCGCGTTATTTTTCTTATTCCAATTGATGTTCTGTGTTATAACTGTGCCATTGATTAGTGGTGCATTTGCGGAACGCCTGAATATGAAGGGATATATTCTGTTATTAATTTTCTGGACATACCTTGTTTATATTCCTGTTTGTCACTGGGTATGGGGCAACGGGTTCTTAGCAAAATGGGGATTCGTTGACTTTGCTGGAGGCACTGTTATTCACACCACGGCCGGATTTGCTGCATTAGCAAGTATTATTGTCCTTGGTAAACGGAAATTAAAGCACGCTGGTATGAAGCCAAGTAACTTAATGGCTGCTGCGATTGGAACTGGTCTTCTTTGGTTTGGTTGGTTCGGTTTCAATTCTGGCGGTGCATTGCGAGCTGGTGCTTTATCAACGAAGGCTTTTACTAACACGGCGATTGGTTTAGCTAGTGGGATGATTGTTTGGATCCTCTATGCAAAATTTGTTCGGGGAAAAGTTGATTTTATTGATGTTTTAACCGGGTCAGTTGCTGGTTTAGCTACAATTACTCCTTGTGCTGGTTATATTAACCCTGCGGCAGCTGTCTTAGTTGGTTTAGCAGCCGGAATCATTTGTAATGTTGCTGTCAGTCTTCAAGAAAAGATTGGCTGGGATGATGCACTTGGTGTTTGGGGAGTTCACGGTATCGGTGGATTTACTGGCACAATTTTGATTGGAATTCTAGCTGATCGAACTGTTAATGGAATTGGGGCAAGCGGTCATCAATTCTTAATTCAAGCTGGCGGCGTTATTCTAGTTGCAGCTTACTCGTTTGCAATTACTTTTATCTTACTTAAGATCTTAGGAGCAATTACTAACATTCGTCCTTCCGATAAGATCATTCAAGAAGGACTTGATCAAACATTGCTAAATGAAACAACGTATGACATTGATTAATAGTTTGCTGAATCGTCTCAATGAAAGGAGGCGAAAATGAATTGTTAGGTTGTATATTGCTTTATGTTGGTATGGTATTGATGAGTAACGGATTCTATACCGTAGAGAACATAAAGGATAAATCGATTGTGGTTATGAACTTCTTTACTGGTGGACTTAGCTTAATTCTTAACATCGTTGCTTTATCGTGGGGAATTATAAATGATAAGCCAGCAAGTTGGTTCTATGCCAGTGCCACTGGGTTGCTATTCGCGTTTACTTATCTTTATGTGGCGTTTAATACTCTCTGTAACTTCGACCAACGCTTGTATGGTTGGTATAGTTTGTTCGTTGCAATTAACTCGATTCCTGCCGGGATCCTCTGTTTCCAAAACTTCGGTGGTAATTGGATCTACGGTATCATCTGGTGGGCCTGGGGAATTCTCTGGTTAACAGGATTCCTAACCAACAATCTAAAAATGAATCTTGGAAAGTTTCCAGGATATTTAGGAATTATTGAAGGAATTTGTACAGCATGGATTCCAGGATTCTTAATGCTCCTGAACTACTGGCCTAACTAACTTAATTTAGGTAGAAAGGAAGGATAGATAATGAGGCTCACAAAGCGTGAACAAGAAAAAATGATGATTGGCTTAGCCGGAATGATCGCAGAAAAGCGTAAGGATCGTGGCTTAAAGCTAAACCAGCCAGAAGCAGTTGCCCTAATTACCAGTCGCCTGTTAGAAGGTGCTCGTGATGGCAAGACTGTTGGTGAGTTAATGAATGAAGGTGCAACTTGGCTAACTAAGGATGATGTTATGGAAGGAATTCCGGAAATGATTCCAATGATTCAAGTTGAAGCAACATTCCCTGATGGTACCAAGCTAATCACTGTTACAGACCCAATTCGCTAATTTTTAGCATCTAAAGAAGGAGGAAACAAAATGGTTCCTGGAGAATATAAGTTACAACCAGACAAAGTACCATACAATGTTGGTTACGATGATATCTCACTCAAAGTAAAAAACGTTGGTGACCGTCCTGTCCAAGTTGGTTCAGAATACCACTTTTACGAAGCAAATGAGCAAGGTCTACAATTTGATCGTAGTCAGGCATGGGGTAAGCACCTTGATATACCAGCCGGAACTGCCATTCGTCTAGAAGCTGGTGAAGAGCGGACCGTTAAACTCATTGACTTCGGTGGAAAACGTCGAGTATTCGGCTTTAACAATAAAGTTAATGGTTGGCTTGATGTTGATAAGAAGGCTGACACATACAATGGGTATCCGCTTGAGAAGAGTTATCCTGAAGAAAAGTAAAGAGGAGGTAAAGTTATGAGTTTTGATATGGATCACGAGCAGTTTGCCTCATTTTACGGACCAACTACTGGCGATAGCGTACGACTAGGCGACACTGATCTGTTTGCCAAAATTGAAAAAGACCTAACAGTTCATGGTCAAGAAAGTCTTTTTGGTGGTGGAAAAGTCCTTCGTGATGGTATGGGTGTTAGTGCTACTGAAACACGTGCCGAAAATCCAATGGTTGCAGATACGATTATTTCTGATGCAATTATTATTGATTGGACTGGTATTTACAAAGCTGATATTGGTATTCGTGACGGTAAGATCTTAGCCATTGGTAAGGGTGGTAACCCAGACGTCATGGATAATGTTGATTTCATCGTTGGTGCAAGTACTGAAGCCATCTCTGGTGAAGGGATGATTGTTACTGCTGGTGGGATTGACTTACACGTTCACTACATTACACCATCAATTGCCCAGGCCGCTTTAGATAACGGTATTACAACCTTATTTGGTGGTGGTACCGGTCCAGCTAATGGTACTCGTTCCGCTACTTGTAACCCTGGAGCATGGTACACTCACCGGATGCTTCAAGCGGTTGATAACGCTCCTATTAACTATGGTTTGATGGCTAAGGGTTCTGGATCACGGCCAGAACTGATCGGTGAACAAATCGAAGCTGGATGTGCTGCCATTAAGACCCACGAAGACTGGGGTGCTACTGCGGCCGGAATTGAAAATTCAATTGCTGCGGCTAATAAGTATGATGTTCAATACGCTGTCCACACTGACTCGCTAAACGAAGGTGGATTCGTCGAAAACACTATCAATGCCTTTAACGGTAATACAGTTCACACATTCCATACTGAAGGTGCCGGTGGTGGACACGCTCCTGACATTATGGTTGTTGCTGGTCAGGATAATGTTTTGCCATCATCAACAACCCCAACTAACCCATATTGTAAGAACACCCTTGATGAATTGTTCTACATGACAATGGTTTGCCACAACCTTAATCCTAAGATTCCTGACGACGTTGCCTTTGCTGAATCACGTATTCGGAAACAGACTGAAGCTGCCGAAGACGTGCTCCAAGATATGGGGGCTCTCAGCATGATGACTTCTGATGCGCAAGCCATGGGACGTGTAGGTGAAGTTGCTATGCGTTGTTGGCAATTAGCAAGTAAGATGAAGAAGGTTCGTGGACCACTAGACGGTGATTCGAAGTACGATGACAACAACCGGATTAAGCGTTACGTTGCTAAATACACAATTAATCCAGCTATCTGTAATGGTATTTCAGATTATGTTGGTTCAATTGAAGTTGGTAAGTATGCTGATTTGAACATTTGGGATCCGAAGTACTTTGGAACTAAGCCAGATATGGTTATCAAGAACGGAATGATCACATACGGTATTGCTGGTGACCCAAGTTCAAGTCTTCCAACACCTGAACCGGTTCTTGAACGGTTCCTTTACGGTGCAGAAGGTCGCGCTGTTAACCATACATGTGTAACTTATGTATCCCAATATGCATATGATCACGGTATCAAGGAACAACTTGGTTTGAACAAGACTATTCTACCTGTTCACAATACACGGAGTCTTACTAAGGCCAACATGAAGCTTAATAACTATACTCCGAAGACAATTGAGATTGATCCACAAACTTATGACGTTAAGATTGATGGTAAGCTTATCACTTGTGATGCTGCACCAACATTACCATTAACTCAACGCTACTACCTATATTAATCTAGTTTAGATTTATCCAGGGGATTGGGAGCTGTGCCCCAATCCCCTTTTATAACAAATATATAAAAAGAGGTTTTATACTTATGGTTTTAACAGAAGTTTATCGTAATGTAGATGATATTCCTAATATTGGTAGTTATCACATTGAAACTGCAATGGTTAAAAGTGATGATTTAATGAAAAATATTTTGCGGGTAAAGACAGATCATGGTAACGAGTACGGTATTCGTCTCGACAATGAAGACCAAATTTTAGAGAATGGGTCTGCCTTTAAGCTTGGAGATAAGCAGTTGCTTGTATTGAGCGTAATTGCGGATGAAATGATTGAGATAACGCCACGTGATATTAATGAAATGGGGCTTGTTGCTCACTTTCTTGGTAATTTACATAAGCCAGTACAAATTAAAGATGGTAAAATCTCGCTTCTCTTAGATAAGGTTGTTATTAAAATGCTTGATAAGCATGATATCAATTATGAATTAAAGAAAGTTCAACTAGACCAACCACTAGAGTACCTCGATTTAACAAAGTAAGTAGGGATAAAGATGGAAAAGGAATTAACAAAGAAACTCAATTATCTTGAGGTTTTCCAAATTTGTGATTCTACCTTCCCAATCGGTACATTTAATCACTCATTCGGAATGGAAAATTATTTGCGAACTAATGTGATTAAAAAAGCTCCTGAATTTCGAATTTGGCTTGAGAACTATTATCGTTCGCAATTTAGGTTTGGTGAAGGACTTCTCGTTAAATTGTGTTATGAGGCAATTGATAAGCATGATTTTGACAAGCTGATTGAATATGATGATCAAATTACGAAATCAACTTTAGCTACTGAAACACGGAACGGAACAAAGCTGATCGCTCACCAAATGATTATTTTAATTGATAAAATTTACGGTGATAAGGTTCCGCACCTAAAAGAATATGCTAAGGCAATTGAAGATGGTAAGGCATACGGAAACCCAGCCATTGTATTCTCAATGTTTGCTCATTATAAAGGTGTTCCATTGATGGATGCTTTCTTGATGTATGGGTATAGTGTTGCCTCTACCCTGGTATTAAATGCGGTTCGGGCAGTGCCACTTGGTCAACGTGAAGGACAGGTTATCTTAAATGATCTAATCAAGCTTTTGAAGCCGTTATATAAACGCGTGATGAAACTTGATGCCACTTATCTTGGTGCTAATGCTCCTGGCCTTGAAATGGCACAGATTAATCACGAAACACAAGAATCACGATTGTTCATGTCTTAATTATTTTGGAAGGGAAGTTAAAATTTATGAAACGTGCAGTACGAATTGGTGTTGGTGGTCCTGTTGGGTCAGGAAAAACGCAATTAATCGAACGGCTTACTCGGCGAATCCATAATGATTATAATGTCGCGGTAATTACTAATGATATTTACACTAAATGGGATGCCGAATATATGGCTAAGAATTCTGTTCTTGATGAAGACCGGATTATTGGGGTTGAAACAGGTGGTTGTCCTCACACTGCTATTCGTGAAGATGCTTCAATGAACATGGCTGCTGTAGAAGAACTAGAGCAACGATTTAATAATGACCTTGACCTGATCTTTATTGAAAGTGGTGGAGATAACTTAGCGGCAACTTTCAGTCCAGAATTAGTTGACTTTTCGATCTACATTATTGATGTCGCTGAAGGTGAAAAGATTCCACGGAAAGCTGGACAAGGAATGATCAAGTCTGACCTCTTTATTATTAATAAGACAGATTTGGCTAAGTACGTTGGTGCTGACCTTGATCGGATGAAGAAGGATTCAGAAAAATTCCGGAATGATGGCAACTTCCTTTTCACTAATTTAAAGAAGGATATTGGTCTTGATGGAGTTGTTGACTGGTTGAAGAAAGATGTATTACTTGAGGACTTGGAAGATGAAAAGTAAAGATTATGATGGCATGATCGACCTCGCATTTACCCATAAGAAGGGGCGCGACTTTGCTAAGCGGACTTTTCGAAAGGGAAATTCATGGTTATCATTTTGCCAACCCAATAAAGATAATATTCCATATTACTTTCTCATAACAACTGGGGGAGGATATGTTGAAGGCGAGAAATATCATCACCAAATTACATTAGATGATAACAGCCATGCTATTGTAACTACCCAATCTCCAACTTATGTTTATAAGTGTGAACATCATCAAACGACAACGCAAGAGGATGAATTTCATCTTGGCAAGAATGCAATCTTAGAATTTTACCAAGATGAAACGATTCCATATAAGGATGCTTGTTATCGTCAAAAGACAACAATCGATATGGAAAAGGGCGCTAAGCTTATTTTGACGGATGGCCTTTCAAAAGGATGGTCGCCAGATGGAGCACCTTTCCAATATGATGAAGTAGGTTTACAAACAAAAATTAACTACGACGGACAGCTGGTTTATAACGACTATTTATTGGTAGATCCAGAATCAGATCCAATGCAGGAAATCGGTTATTTTGAAGGCAAACTAAATTTCAATTCGGTTGTTATTATTGATGAAAACATTACGCAAAAGACGGTTGAAGAATTGCGGAAATACTTGGAACAGTTTGACGTTAATATTCACTATGGTATTTCTCTGCTTGAAAAAGATGGAATGGTGCTGCGGTTATTAAGTGATAGTGCTTTTGAAAATCACAAGTTAATGTGGCGCTTTATCAGTTACTATCGAGAAAAGATTCTTCACTTCTCTGAACTTAATTTACGGAAGAGTGAACACCTTGAACGAGAACAAGCTTAAAGTAGGTATATAAGAATGAATATTATTATTACAGATTTACTTGCAGCTGGAGTTGGTGCATTTTTTGGTGGTGGGTTACGGAGTCTACTATCAGATGTATTAAACATTGACTATGACCATTACCGTTGGGGAACCATTATGGCAAATCTAATTGGTTCGTTATTGATTGGTGTCTTTGCCGGAATGGTCACTAGTGATGAGCTGCGAAATACAATGAATGTTTTGCTAGCAACTGGCTTTTGTGGTGGATTAACTACTTTTTCTACATTTTCACTAGAAACTTTGAAATACTTCAAAAGTGGTAAAAAGCTTTTAGCCTGGACATATTGGGTAGGAAGCGTAATTGCCTGTATTTCCTGTGTTTACTTAGGATTATGGTTTCACTCGTGGTTGTAGAAAGGAGTTAATAAGATGAGCAATGGTTTGAAATTACTAGTAATTGGCTGTGGTTGCTTTTTCGGTGGTGTTCTCCGTTATGCTTGTGAATTGACTTCAGATTTGTGGATCAATCCACCATTTGCTGATCCGTTAGCAGTCTTAATTGTCAATGCTGTCGGTTGTTTCATTATTGGATTATTTACCGGCTGGGCACTGAAAAAGATTGTCCCTAAGGACTGGCACACGATCATCACGACAGGTTTTTGTGGTGGTTTAACAACGTTTTCATCCTTTGCCCAGGGAATAACGGTATTGTTTATGGGCGGTCATATCTGGGTTGGAATTTTCTATATTCTAGCTGATATGATTTTAGGATTATTTGCTGTTTATGCTGGTCTTTTCCTAGTAATGGGAAAGAATTATGGCGAGGAGCTGTTGAAATAGATTAAAAGGAGTGGGATTAGTGCATATTCCAGATAATTATTTGAGTCCAGCAACTTGTGCAGTGATGTTTGCGGTCGCTGCGCCAGTAGTTGCAGTCTCAGCAAAAAAAGTAAAAGTGCAGTTAAAAGAACATCGTGAACTTGCACCAATGCTGGGGATTGCAGCCTCATTATCATTTTTGATGATGATGTTTAATGTTCCAGTACCTGGTGGAACGAGTGCACACGCGGTTGGAGGTACGCTGCTTGCAATCTTAATTGGGCCATACGCGGCTAGTATTGCAGTTACAGTCGCACTGATCTTACAGGCGTTTCTCTTTGGTGACGGTGGAATTCTTGCCTTAGGTGCTAATATTTTTAATATGGCGATTATCATGCCGTTTACCGGTTATTGGATTTATAACTTTTTGCGTAAACACCGCCATGCAAGTTTAGGCGCAATCATTGGTTCATATTGTGGAATTAATCTTGCCGCTCTGATGGCAGGTTTTGAATTAGGAATCCAACCCTTAATTGCGCATACGGCGAGTGGGGCGCCGTTATACAATCCATATCCGTTAGCTGTAACGATTCCAGCAATGTGTTTTGCTCATCTAGCAGTAGCGGGATGGATCGAGGCTTTCTTTACCTATGTTGTTTATACTTTCGTGAAAAAAGTGGCGCCTGCTGAAATTTACAAGAATGATCAGCAAGGAACGCCTAAAAAAGGCTCACTTAAATATCTGGTATATGTCATTATTGGCTTAGTTGTCCTTTCGCCAATTGGGTTGCTTGCTAGTGGAACGGCTTTTGGTGAATGGGATAAGACTGAGCTACTTCACCGCTTAAAATTAGAACATATTTCAAGTTCAGTACCTGCAGGGATGAATCATGGTTTCAACTATACAGCATTGTTTGGCGACTATACGATTCCCGGAACAAGTTTGCCAATTGGCTACATTTTAAGCGCGATCACAGCAATATTAATTTTCTTCTTAATAAGTAAGGTGCTGATGGCAGTCTATGGTTCAACAAACAAAGCCCCAAATAAATAATCAACCTAAAAATAAAACAGTAGGAAAGTTACCAGTCTGGTTAATGAATTCAGAGCGGCATCAAGTTCCCCTAATAAAGGGGCGGTTGGTGCAAGATAACTTGAGTAAATTTGCCGCATTGGTTGCTTTTCTTACGCGAATTACACCAGTTTATTCTGCTAAGAATTCACCATGGGTTCGAATTGTTGAACTGATTGGTTTAACAATTTTGATCGTATTATCATCGCAAGTTATGTTTTTATGGCTAATGCTAATCTTGATGTTAGTGCACCTACTTATCTTGCCTGGATCGGTAATAATTACAATTAGTAAAAAACTTTGTAAATTGTTACTTGTTTCGTTAGTTGTGCTTTTACCAAGTTTATTATTACAGGCAAATAATATTGGGTTATTTCTAGCGCGGATTGCACTAATCATGTTAAATATTTCCATATTCTTAAGTATTACTTCTTGGCCGCAGTTCATTCAAGGATTGAAACAATTACATTTACCAAATGTTATTATTTTAACTCTCGATATTACAATGAAATATGTTTATACATTAGGTGTTTATATCCAGGAATTATTAAGCAGTATTAAATTACGGACATTTGGACAACACGTAAATCGGCGTGTTTTAGGTGTAATTATCGGCCAAGTGTATCTATCAGCAAAAAAACGAACCAGTGATCTTTACCAAGCAATGTTATTACGGGGATATAATAGTAATAATGTCGCAAGTTGGAGACTTAGTTGGAATAAATATGATGTTATTAGTATGGGAGAATTGTTATTAGCAATTGTTGCATACTGCTTAATACGAGGAGTGGTTGCATGATCAAAATAGCTAACGGAGCTTATACTTATGGAACGCAAACGGGTTTTCATGATGTAAATATCAATGTTAATCGTGGAGATGCGGTCTGTATTATGGGTCCAAACGGATCGGGAAAGTCGACACTATTAAAAACAATTGTTGGCCTATTTAGTTTAGAGAACGGCAAATATACATTTAATGACCAGACTATCGATAAGAAGTTTTTAAAAGATTCAACTAAAACTGGTCCATTTTATCAGAAATTTGGCTTTGTCTTTCAAAATAGTGACATTCAATTATTCAATACTAGTGTAACTGATGAGATTGCATTTGGCCCTCAACATTTAGGACTTCCGCAGCATGAAATTGATCAACGGGTAAATGATTGTTTAAAGCTTCTGAAAATTGAACGACTACGTGATCGGGTGCCATATCACCTTTCTGGTGGGGAACAAAAACTTGTAGCCATTGCGAGTGTTCTGGCGATGAATCCTGACATTATAATTCTTGATGAACCCTTTAATGGCTTATCGCCAAAATATCGGGAATTGATAACGCAGATTGTTAACCAACTTCATCATGCGGGAAAAACAATTATTATTTCGAGCCACCATTTTAATCAGATTAGATCATTAGTAGACCGAGTTTATGTTTTTTCTGAAGATCATACTATTACCCGGGAAATAACTGCAGATCAATTGGAAGAAATGCCCCGCTTTATTGATTACTTAGATAATTTATAAAATGAGAGATGTTTGTAACAAAAAATGAACGCTAATGTTGGCTATTAACATTTAGTGTTCATTTTTATTATTTTAAACAAATTTATAGCCAAATCCCCGTACTGTGAGAAGGTGAGTAGGGTGTTGAGAATCATCTTCAAGCTTATCGCGGAGGTGGCTGATATGAATATCAACGATCCGTGAAGTATCAAGAATATCGTACCCCCAGACCCCATTAACGAGTTGGTCTCGATTTAATACCTGTCCTTTATGATCAACTAAGTAGGAAAGTAATTGAAATTCCTTGGGTGTTAAAGCAATTGTTTTATCATTTTTAGTAACAGTATAGGTTTCTTGATTAATTTCCCATGATCCAGTAGTTATTACTGGGTCATTTTTTGTCGTATTATCATCAGCTAAGGAGTGCAGCTGTGGATAGTGGTAAGTCCACAATCGCTGCTGAATTAAGGGACGGAAAACACTGGGAAGAAGGGGAAATTCAATTATGTCATCAACATGTGCTCGATATAGTTTTCGTTGAATGCGTTCCGTAAGGTGGGGGACTAAAACGGTAATTGGTCCTTGAACTTGCGACCTAATAAGGGTCATGGTAGCAATCGTGGTGTCTAGACTTACTTCCGTCATATCCCACCAAATCCCACTAATTTGTTTTTTTTCTAAGGCTACTACTAAGCCCGTCGGAGTAGTTACGAGCTCATAGGTCCAGTGTTCTTTTTTACAAATGGCTTGTAACTGTTGAACGAGATCGTCTTGCTGGCTCATTAGTAAAAATTTCTTGGTCATAATAATTTCTCCAAAATTTACATAACTTTTACATTACAAAGATTAAAAATTTACATCGACTTGTTATTCTCTATTTGTACCATACGAAATATATGAAGACAACTAATAAACAGGTAGGAATAGTCATGAAAAAAACGATTATTGGAGTTATTCTCGTCGCAATAGTTTGCTGGCTAGGCGGGTCATGGGTACTTGCTAAGCAACAACCACCACAAGAAAAAATTACTATTGTCGGCTCAACAGCTCTCCAACCATTAGCGGAAGCAGTTGCAAATGATTACCGGACTAAGTATCCCCAAATCAGCATTATTGTACAGGGTGGTGGTTCAGGAACCGGTCTTAGTCAGGTACAAGCAGGAGCAGTAAATATCGGATCTGCTGATATCTTTGCTGACCAGCAAGATGGGATTAATGCGAATGAATTAGATGATAATATTGTTGCTGTTTCGGGAATAGTCCCAATCGTTAATGAAGAGCTTGGAATTAAGAATTTGACAATGAAACAGCTGCAACAAATTTTTACGGGACAAATTACGAATTGGCAAGAAGTTGGCGGACCTGATTTACCAATTACAGTTATTAATCGTGCTCATGGGAGTGGAACCAGGGTTGCGTTTGAACAGACAGTATTGAAAACGGGGATGCAGGCAGTGAATGCTCAAGAACAAGATTCAAACGGGACCGTAAAAGAAATTATTAGAAATACGCCAGGGGCAATCAGCTATATTGCATTTGCTTATCTTAATGACCAAGTTCAGTCGGTTAAGCTTGATGGAGTAGCACCAACTGCTGATAATGTTACGACTAATAAGTGGCCATTATGGTCATATGAGCATATGTATACGCAAAAACACCCATCCCAATCAACTGCAAATTTCATTAAATATATGCAAAGCGAGAAAGTCCAAAAGACTCTCGTAACAGAAGCTCATTATATTAGTATTCATGATATGAAAGTTGAAAAAACACCAACTGGGAAAGTAACTGAAAGGAAATAATACGATGGAAGACTTACGACAACGTTTGACACAGCCCTCTGTTGAAAGTAAGCAGGAAGCCTCAGGAAAAGTAATTAGTTATCTTGCAATTACTTTAATTGGGGGACTAGTGGCAACGATTTTAATCTTTTTAACTTGGAAAGGAATCGCCCTCTTTACTGGTAATCACTATTCATTGTGGGAATTTCTAAGTGGGATTAACTGGCAGCCAAGTGATCATGTATTCGGCGCGTTGCCGATGATTGCTACTTCTTTTAGCGTTACTCTTTTATCAGGGGTAATTGCCTTGCCGCTTGCCTTAGTAGTTGCTATTGCAATCACAGAGATTTTGCCATCAACCGCATATAAGTTTCTCCAACCGACCATCGAATTATTAGTCGGAATTCCATCCGTGGTATATGGATATGTCGGTTTAACAGTAATCGTTCCCTTTTTACGGCGCTTTTTCGGTGGCACCGGCTTTGGGATTCTCGCTGCTACCTGTGTATTATTTTTGATGATTTTACCAACGATGACCTCAATGACAATTGATAGTTTTAGGGCGGTCCCAAAACAATATCGCAATGCGTCTGCGGGACTAGGAGCAACTCGCTGGCAAACGATTTCGCGGGTGATTATTCCGAGTGCCAAAAGTGGTATTTTAACGGCAATGGTATTTGGGATGGCGCGGGCATTTGGTGAGGCCTTAGCAGTTCAAATGGTGATCGGAAACACGACGGTAATGCCAATGGGATTGATGCATTCAGCGGCAACTTTGACTAGTGTTTTGACTACTGGAATTGGAAATACAGTCATGGGGACGATCTCAAACAATGCACTCTGGTCCTTAGCTTTAATTCTGTTGGTAATGTCTTTGGCCTTCAATCTGTTAATGCGGCTTGTTAGCCGGAAAGGGGTAAAATAATGCGTCCAGAAAAAGTAGATCGGTTGGCAACCGTGATTATTTTAACTTTAACCGGTTTAGTGGGGTTAGTTTTATTTGCCTTATTAGCGTATTTATTACTATCAGGTATTCCTCATATTTCTTGGCATTTCTTAACTTCAAGCGCGGAATCGTTTAGAAGTGGTGGGGGGATTCGCGATCAATTGTTTAATTCTCTTTACCTAGTTGTTTTAACATTAATCGTTTCAATTCCTTTAGCATTATGTGCTGCTATTTACTTAAGTGAATATGCCCCAGATAATCGATGGACAAACTTATTACGGTTGGCAATTGAAGTTTTAAGCTCATTGCCATCAGTGGTAGTGGGCCTATTTGGTTACTTAGTCTTTGTCTTGCAATGGGGATTGGATTTCTCTTTGCTTGCTGGGGCACTAGCATTAACGATTTTGAACCTGCCAATTTTAACGCGGGCATGTGAAGACGCCCTTCGCCAAGTTCCTTATCTTCAACGTCAGGCCGGATTGGGATTAGGAATGTCAAAGTGGCGCGTAACAACTAAAATTGTTTTACCAGCTGCTTTACCGGGGATTATTACGGGAGCGATCTTAAGTGCTGGCCGCATCTTTGGGGAAGCTGCTGCCTTGATCTACACGGCCGGGCAGAGTTCACCAGCAATTAGCTATACCGATTGGAACCCATTTAGTCCCACCAGTTTTTTAAACCCATTACGACCAGCCGAAACTTTAGCCGTTCATATCTGGAAAGTTAACAGTGAAGGGCTGGTTCCAGATGCCCGTGCTGTTTCAAATGGTTCAGTAGCGGTTTTGATTCTAACGATTTTAATCTTTAACCTATTAGCTAGATACATTGGTTATTTAATCAAGCAACGACTTGCAAAGTGAGGATAAAAGAATGGAAAATTCAGTTGCTCTTGAAGTGAAAAATTTACAAGTATTATATGGTGACAAACATGTCGTTCATGATGTTTCAATGAAATTTCCGGCTAACAAGATTACGGCAATGATTGGGGCTTCTGGTTCAGGAAAATCAACATTACTCCGCAGTCTTAACCGGATGAATGATGACTTAGCAACGGTCAAAGGTGAAATTAATTTTCATGACTTGAATATTAACCAGCCTAAAGTTAATGTTTACCGGATTCGTCAACAAATTGGAATGGTCTTCCAACAACCGACACCTTTCCCTTTATCAATCTATGAGAATGTTATTTATGGATTACGGCTTGCGGGAGTAAAGGATCGGCAAATTCTCGATCAACGCGTAGAAGAAAGTTTGCGTCAGGCAGCCTTATGGGAAGAAGTCAAAGATCACTTAAAAGAAAGTGCCCTCGCCTTATCAGGTGGACAGCAACAACGGCTTTGTATTGCGCGGACACTAGCAGTTCAACCAGAAATTATTTTGATGGATGAACCGACAAGTGCCCTCGATCCGGTTTCAACTTCGCAAATTGAAGATACTTTAGTACAATTAAAAGAGAAATTTACGATTATTATGGTTACCCATAATATGCAGCAAGCATCACGTTCAGCAGACTGGACAGCTTTTATGCACCAAGGAAAATTAATTGAATTTAATCAGACGGCAGATATTTTTATGAATCCGCAACGACAACAAACAGCGGATTACCTTAGCGGAAAATTTGGTTAGGAGTGAAAACATGGGAGCAATTTTTGATGATGAATTAAAACGGCTGCGGAGCCACTTCATGGAAATGGGAATCGACGCTAGTGAGCAAATCTATCAAGCAACAAAGGCATTTACAGATCATGATGCGGACTTAGCGGATAAAGTTTTAACAACTGATACAAAGATTAACGATGAAGAAATTCATTTGGAAAAACAGGCGTTGAAGCTAATGGCATTGCAAAACCCGGTCGCAACCGACTTTCGGAAAATTATTAGTATCTTAAAAGCTAGTACTGATATCGAAAGGTTAGGAGACTATTCCACCCATATTGCCCGCGCTGCGATTACCTTAAGTAAGTTTGAACACCATGAAGACATTGAACAGCCAATCGAACAGATGATGATGATTGTTCGCAAGATGCTTGAACGAATCCTCGATGCTTATGTTTATACTGATGAGCAGGTTGCCTATGAGGTTGCTAACGAAGATTTGAAAGTTGATTTACTTTATGTAAAATTACAAAAAGAAATCATGAAAGCACTGGTTAAAGGTGGCGAAGATGTAAAAGCCTATGAAAGTTATTTAGCCGTTCTCCGGAATTTAGAACGTGCTGGAGATCATATTGTTAACTTAGCAGAATGGATTATTTACAGTGGGTCAGGAAAACTGGTCGAATTAAATCCAGGAAAGGCTGATCCAACATTAGTCCGTCGAAAACTAAATGAAAATCAGTAATTAAATTAAAAAGCAATCTCAAGGTCAAAGGATGACAGTGAGGTTGCTTTTTGATTAGAAAGCTTAAATATAGAGATTGCTTTGTAACTGTGTATTAATGAATATTCTATTTTTGGATCAAACAACGGCGCTTCTTAGAATAATAAGAAACGCTAAAGAGAATTACTAGGTTAAAAGTATTAGTGATATAATTCCAAGCGATTTAATCAATTTGATAAAGGAAGAAAAGTAGCTATAAAGTAAATTAAATAACTCAAATGATACCGCTAAACTTAGCTAACAAAGTAAAAACTTTTGCTCCTTTCTATGAAGTTTGATAAATAAAATCCAATGAAATAGTAGCCTGTAAATGGCTATAAAATCATTGCTGCTGACCGTATGGGGTGTGATCAGGAATAATAAATTCATTTCTTTTAAATAAATTTATCAAAATTTATTTATCACCCTTATAATAACCTTTTTTTTTTTTTTTTTTATACATCAATTTAATAAAAATATTTATTTTTCTAAATTATAATATAATGAGGTGGATATAATGAAAATTATTAGATGAAATCAATGATATTGTCTATCAAATGCCGGAAAGAATTTTATTCTGATAAAGACAAGGTAATTTATTATTTCTAGATTTATGTGGGAAACACGTGATATTGTGATGATAATCACTGCTTGTGCATTAGGTGAACGCTAGATAAATAAGAGCTTTTTGCGAAAAACATTTAATCATCCTAAAGATTAGTTAACATTTTCACAACAGGTGTGATATAATACTTACAAACAAGGAACCTACTTGTTTATTTAAGTTAGATAAAAGACTCTTCATTGAAACAAAGCATCCCTTTATCCAATTAACATCAACAACATTATGTTTCATCGATGAGTTTACTAAGTTAAAAGCCTGATTTTTCCTGCACAGTTAAATCAGGCTTTTTTGTTTGCCTTAATTATTGTAGTTTTGCTTATCAACGTACAAAAATAAAACATATCTTATATGAATGTCTATAAATTTAAATATAGCAAAAAGTTATTTTTGGCAGGTAAATTTACCTGTTATAAAATGATAATTGTTTTCACAAATAAAGCGTAATCCCTTGTTTATCAAGCTTTTAAACTAGTGAAATGCTGAAAAAGGTGTGCTAAGATATTAGCTGCTAATTTATAGGAAGAAGGGGAGAAGATTCTTATGATTCGGCGACATGTTGTAGAATCGGGGCTTATTGCGCTTTGTGTAATATTGACTGCAATTGTGTTAATGATGTGGTGGGCATCCCAATACTCACATTTTATTACAACGGCGATGATGACTATGATCATTTTGGGCTTAGTGGTAGGGAGTTTAGTGCCAAATATCATTTTAACCTGGCTGATGATCGGACTAACAATTATTGGTAGTGCCATTTTATTGTTAGGGTATGTGGTAATGGATAATTCGATCAAAATAATGCTACTGTTTGCCTTTCCAATTACCGCAAGTTTGGTTTATTTCAGCCGTTACATTATTGGTGAGTGGGGCTGGATTGACCGAAATCGAGCAGAGATAGAAAGCTATGCGACCCACTATAATCAAATAGTAAAACTTCAGACGGCATATAATGCTAATAAGATTTATGAAAAGGAACTTCAATTCATTATTAAAGAACAAATTGCTGATTTATGGATTGATGTTACAGCGATTCACTGGGTTCATAATCAACAAATATGTCAATTTCATCATGATGACTATAACCATGCTCTTCAGCAAATTGCGAAAGTCTTAAAACGACGACGGTTACCATCTGAAGCCTTGTACTATTTAGAAGATGGTACTTTTTTAATTTTGTCATATCATTTGCCAGATATTACATTTGCTTATCAGAACCAAAGTACGCGTGCAGGACTTGATGAATTGCAAATTAATAATTCAACCCCCCAATTTAAATGGGGACATTTGAAGGTTGGTGATATCAATGTGACTTCATTTAGAAATCTGGAAAGCGTAATGCGGCATATTGAAAGAGACATGGAAACAGACCTTGTTGTTGAGTATTTAAGAGGTGTCCAGAAATAATGGTACGAATTTTCTTTTGGTTGGCGCTCGTGATTACCCTGATCTTTTTTGTTCAGGCATTAATATTTGCTGTTCTTCAGTGGGTGATTTATTTTCGTGTTGAACGGACGACACTAAATGTAAAAAGGGAAAGGAAAAAGCAATGATCGAGTTTGTAATGATTGTGACCCTGATCTCAATTTGGAGTTCGCTGTTAATGTCATCTATTACATTAGGTGGGGCTGTTCACTTTTGGCTTGAACATAGTAGAAAAATTGTGGATATTGTCCCATTGAAACGATATCCATTAATTACGATTGTCGTTCCCGCCCATAACGAAGCAGTAGTTATTGCTCAGACGACCCAAGCGATCCTTGAATTAAACTATCCAGCAGATAAGGTCGAATTATTAATCTTTGCGGATAATTGCAATGATCAAACTGTTCAACGGGCTCGAACGGTGCTACAACTGCCAAAATATGAAAAAAGAAAAGCAAAGGTAATAGAACGTCATGGTAGTGGTGGAAAAGCTGGCGTTTTAAACGATGCTCTTAAACTAGCTCACGGTGAATATATTGGCGTTTACGATGCCGATGCAATGCCGGAAAAAAACGCTCTGTATTTTTTAGTACGAAAAATCCTCGAAAATCCAACACGGTACGTCGCAGCATTTGGTCGGAACAAGACACGTAATGCTGAACAAAACTTTTTGACGAAGTGCATTAATCAAGAAATTATTGTTACCCAACGGATCCAGCACTGTGCAATTTGGCATTTATTTAAAATTGGCCGGATCCCAGGAACTAACTTTATCATTCAAAGTAAATATGTCCGTTCAATTGGGGGCTGGGCAAACGGAGCCTTAACAGAAGATACTGATATTTCATTTAAGATTATGCAAAGTGGCAAATTAATCGCGCTAGCTTATAATTCGGAAGCTTTTCAACAGGAACCAGAACGCCTGCATGATTATTACTATCAGCGTTTACGGTGGGCAAAGGGAAACTACCAAGTTGTCCTTAAAAATTTCAAGTACCTCTTTAGAAGGAGCAATTGGCGAGTAAAGTTAGAAACTTTTTATTATTCCTGTACTTTTTTCTGGTTTAATGCGGCAATCGTCCTTTCTGATGCGATCTTTTTAGCGAATGTAGGCTTTTGGATTGTTCATCTTTTCAATCCACAGGTAATGATTCCCTTTACATTCGGGGAAAGCAACATCCTAATCGCCCAACTTTTGCTTTTTAATTGGTTATTAATGATAATCTTGTATATTTTACAAATCACAACAGCAGCAGCTACGCAATTTGGGCAAGCGACGAATAAGCAAATCTGGTTAGCGCTTGCTTCATACTTTACCTATTCGCAATTATTTGTAATTGTTTCGATTCATGCGGTAATCTCAGTTGCACTTGATCGACTATTACGACGTGACGGGACAAAATGGGTAAAGACTAAGCGGTTTGCTGACTAATAAGGGGATTGGTTATGAAACGTCCAGTATATATTTGGCTTTTTACGCTCGTTGTTGCAGTTATTTATATTGCAACGCTCGCGTTTGTCAGAATAAAGAATCCTGAACATATTCAGTATGAAGATTATCGGCGGTGGCAGGCAGCGTATTTAGTCCGCAAAAATAGTAAGCAAACTTATGTTAATACCAGCAACGATCAAAAGCATCCAGTTGCATTATCGGAAGGACAAGGCTATGGACTGCAAGTAGTATCTCGCGCTGCTGAAAAGGGCTGGGCAAGTGAAAATGACTTTGATAAGTTACTTAACTATTACCTTGCACATCGCAATTATGTTGGTGAACACCATGACCACCTAACTTACTTGATGGCCTGGCGTCAGTCTTATAATAAAAAGGGGCAATGGGTCGATGATCATAATAGTGCGACTGATGGTGATCTTTATATTGCTGCGGCTCTTCACCGGGCTGCAAAAGTTTGGCCGCAAAAGGCACCTTATTATCATAAGCTAGAGCAACAGATTGCCACTGATATCTTGAAATATGAATATAACCCAACCACGCACATGCTAACAGTGGGTGATTGGGTTACAAAGGATTCTAAGTTTTATTATTTATTGCGAACCTCAGATGTAATGCCGACAGTTTTTGATCATTTATACGATTGTACTCACGATTCAAGGTGGCAGATGATCAAAAATAATATGCTTGACCGGCTGGCTGCATTAAGCAAACTGCATCAAACAGGGCTAGTACCTGACTTTGCCTGGGCTCGACCAGGGAGTACCAAACCAGTGGGGCCGAATACGGTTGCTGGAAAATATGATGGAGACTATAGTGCGAATGCTTGTCGAGTTCCAATGATGTTGGCAAAAAGCAATGATCCACGGGCTCAGAAAGTCTTAAATAAAATGATGAGGTTCTTCAGTGAACAGTATTATATTACAGCCGGTTATTCATTAAACGGTCACCGATTGGTTAAATATCAATCAAATAGTTTCAGTGCGCCGATTTTTTATGCGGTTAGCTGCAATCGTAATGAAGGGTATGATAATCTATTTGCTAGTCAAAAACATATCTTTAGCAAACCGTTAACAGAGAAAAATTATTATGACGCAACCTTAACGACATTAGCTGCTCTCGAGGGGATGAACAATTAATCGATTCCTTCATCAGTGCAAAGGCCTTGTTGGTGTAAAACCTTCATGATCTCATCACGTTTAGTATAGTGACGATCGAGTTTAGCCCCGGCAATCTGGTTGGTGAAGGAATCAATTCGCCGGTTAGCATCACGAAGATCATAGTAGGTAGTAACTTCTTGATCATAATCGCTTAAGTCACTGAGCTTGATCTCTTTTGGATAGTCATTATCAAATGCGATAAATTTTAATGGCAGGCGGGGTTTTAGTTGCGGTTCTTGGTCAGGGACACCGATTTGTAAGCCTAAAACTGGGAAAGTCATTTTAGGAAGATTAAGGACTTCGATGATTTTTTGCGGATCATTTTTTATTGAACCGAGGGGAACGACACCGAGGCCCATACTCTCAGCAGCAGTAATCATGTTTTGGGCAGCCATGATTGCATCATCAAGGCCTTGGAAGAAAATATCAGCGGTATGTAAACGGCCATCATCCTTGCCCTTTTGCTGTCGTATTTGTTGGTTACGATAAAGGTCAACTAACAAAATGAACAGGTCACCGTTTGCGCCGACATACGGTTGCTTACTAATTTCTCTGATTGCGGCCCGTTTATCTGGATCAGTAATGTGCATAATTGACATCTGCTGCATAAACATACTAGTTGGCGTATGACTAGCAACAGAGTAAAGAGTATTCAATTGTTCTGTTGAAAGAGTTGTGGGCTTAAAGGCCCGAATTGTACGATGGTTTAATTGGTGCTTAATCGTTTCATTGGTCATAAAAAAGACTCCTTTATATTAAATTGAAGGGAGTGGGACAAAAGTAGAGATACCTAATGCCTCACTCCCTTAGTTTTTTAAAGTAAATGTTGTTCTTCCATTAATTCGCCAATCCAGTTCTTCTTGATTTTCTTGAGCAGTGGTTTCTCAACAATCTTTGGAATTGGAAGATCCATTTCTTCAAGCGGCTTTTTATCGTTCATATAGTACATTGCCCGCATCAATTCGCGAATATCATAGATCGAATTAAAGACTTCTGGTACCCCGCGATCAACGTTGAGGAGACTATAAACAGCTTCCATCGCCGTCCGGACTGAATATTCAGTTGTAAAGACGGTATCTCGAGTTGGCGATTCGGCAAAGTTACCAATGAAGGCCAAGTTAGCTGACCCCTTAGGAACAACATCAGGACGATCACCTTTTACTCGCGGCATGAAGTAGCTAGTAACGAATGGCATATAAACAGGGACAGTATTAACCGACTCTTCTTTTGCTAAATCGTCAATTAAAGCTTCTGGAACACCGAGATGGTAGAGCCATTCTTTAGTAATTTCTTCCCCAGTACAGTCAACAATTCGTTTCTTGATATAATTACCTTCTGTATCAGAATAGAGGCCATAGATCCACACGATGGTTTCATTTGGCTTTTGACTCTTAAAATGAGGTTGCCGGTGGATAGTCCAACTCATCATCCAATTAGAATCAGTGACGGTGATAATTCCGCCAGTGTTTACCTTTCCATCATGAAGGTCACGCTTAGTTAGTCGTTCAATGTACGGTTCAATTTGTGGATTCTTAACGGTCGCAGTTGCAGAAATGAACCAACTGCGGTTAGGAATGTTTTTACAAAAGACATCCGGGTGACCGAATGCTGGCGATTGTTTAGCAATATTTTCCCATAATTTCCAGCTGCCACCAAGGGCACGGGTTGGTTGCGCCACTTGATGGTGACTCCCATAGTTTGAACTTTCCGTGATTGAACCATTGGTAACAAATACCAGGTCATCGTCCGTTAAGTTGATCGTTTTATCTTCGCCACCCTGTTTAAGAATGATCTTTTTAGCGTGTTTTTCGCCATTCTTAGTATCAACCAGGATGTTTTGAACCTGTGTATCATATTCAAACTTAACCCCATGATCTTTGAGGTATGCAAGCAATGGTTTGGTCATTGATTCATACTGGTTGTACTTATTGAATTTAAGAGCAGTAAAGTCAGGCAAACCGTCAATGTGGTGGATAAATCGCATTGCGTACCGCCGCATTTCTGCTAACGAATGCCACTTCTCAAAAGCAAACATGGTTGACCAATAAATCCAGAAGTTACTCTTGAAGAAGTCCTCAGAGAAGTAATCACCGATCGTTAAGTCGCCGAGCTGATCTTCAGGTGTAAGGATCAGTTTCATCAATTCCTTAGTTGACTTTCCAAGAAGGTATTTGCCGTCAGTAGGAACCTCATTGCCCCGTTTATAAGTTAAGCGACAATTTGAACTATTTGGATCATCCTTATCTAGCCAATAATATTCATCAAGATAAGATGCGCCAGGGATTTCCAAGGATGGAATTGAACGATACATATCCCACATACATTCAAAGTGGTTTTCCATTTCGCGACCACCACGAGTGACAAAGCCAACATCGGGGCGGTCTTGACCATCTAAGGAACCACCAGCAATTGGTAACTCTTCAAAAATATGGATGTTTTCGCCTGGCATTTGGGCGTCACGAATTAAGAAGACAGCCGCAGAAAGACCTGCTAAACCGGCACCAACAATGTAAGCATGTTTTTGATCTATTCCCGCTGGTTTACGGGGACGAGCAAATGCTTCATAATTTCCGTTTGAATAGTACATAAAAGGATCTCCTTTCAGGAAAAGCAATCAGGTAATCTACAATTATATTGTAGCGCTTTCTATAGATGATTTCCCGGGAAATAAAATAATAGTTTAGAATTTAACAAAAACGCTTATAATTAGTTGAGTAATATTAATACGAGGAAGGATAAAAGTGATTGAAATAAATAAACATAAATATACATTTCCCAAAATCCTGACATTTGGGTTCTTGATTGTGATTTTTATGGGAACAATATTGCTTTCTTTGCCGTTTGCGACACGACCAGGAGAAACGACAAATTTTATGACTGCTTTCTTCACTTCAACGAGTGCAACCTGTGTAACTGGATTAACTCTTGTTAGTACAGCTCATCATTGGACATTATTTGGTCAGATTGTAATTGCAGTCTTGATGGAAGTAGGTGGATTGGGCTTTATGACATTCGCGGTCATGATGTCACTTTTGGTGCGGCAACGAATGCGAATGTCGACACGATTGCTAACTCAAGAAGCACTTAATCTTGACCACTTATCTCAATTGAACGTGGTTTACCTTATCATTCGGCTTTCATTACTTATCCAATTAGCGGGTGGAATATTTTTATTTTTTGACTTTTATCCGCGTTATGGACTCAGCAAGGGAATATGGTTTAGTATTTTTCACTCAATCTCAGCCTTTTGTAATGCCGGTTTTGACTTGTTTGATAATAGTATGGCAAACTATGCTAATGATCCTTATATGCTATGTGTGCTTGCTGTTTTGATTATTGCCGGCTCACTTGGTTTCTTAGTATGGAAAGACATTTTGAATTATCCTAAATATCACCGGCTATCCTTGCATACGCAGTTGGCGTTACGTACTGGAGCAGTTTTATTCGTTGTTTCTGTGATTGTTTACTTTATTACCGAGAAGAACTTAGCGCAATTAAGTGACAAATTAAGTTTTTCCAACCGGATTCTTAATACTATTTTTATGGCAATCACTCCACGAACTGCTGGCTTAATTACTTTTCCTTATACTGATTTAAGCGCTGCCGGCCTCGCGTTTACTGTTATTTTGATGTTTATCGGAGGAACGCCGGGGTCAACTGCTGGGGGTGTTAAAACCACAACAATCGGTCTATTGACGATTCAGAGTTTTGCAACCCTGCGTGGTCAACGGGATACGACTTTTGCCCATCGCCGTTTTACCCAGGAAAATATTTATCGGGCATTGACATTATTATTTGTTGCTTTGTTTATCTTGCTTGTATCAATTTTAGTCCTTGCTGAAACACAGGATTTGCCAGAACATGATTCGTTAGCGTATGTTACTTTTGAGGCGGTGGCAGCTTTTGGTACTACGGGGATTTCATTAGGGATTACAACTAACCTTAACCTGTTAGGGCAACTGATTATTATGTTTTTGATGTTTGTTGGCCGGGTCGGGATTTATACTGTAATGTTCTCAATCCTAAATGCAAGTACAGCAGCGAAGAATTATCGTTATCCAGAGGAGAGTGTGTTAATTGGCTAAAAAAGAAAGTTATGCTGTTATTGGAATTGGACAATTTGGGGCCTCAATATGTGAAGCCTTAGTTCAGGCTGGTCAAGAAGTATTGGCGATTGATGCGAATGAAGAAGTGGTAAATGAATTTGCAGGGTCAGTTATGAGGGCGGTAATTGCGGACGCGCAAGATGAGGATGCTCTGCGTGACCTTGATATCGGTAGTTTTGATCATGTGTATATTTCAATCGGAAAAAATGTTGAAGCAAGTATCATGGCCACGCTAATTGCCAAAGAACTCGGGGCACCAGATGTAATTTGTCGGGCTGAAAATGTTAATCATGCGCGCGTTTTAGAACGAATTGGCGCAGATATGGTTGTTCGTCCAGAGCATGATTTAGCTAAGCGACTTATTTTCCAACAACTAAATCCAAGCGTCGTCGATTATGTCACCTTGAGTAAGGAAATAACATTGGCGGAAGTAAATATTAATAATCCAAAGTTCTTTAATAAGACCTTAGACGAACTGGATTTTCGTAATCGTTATAATGTCAATGTGATTATCATTGTTAGTAAGGATGATGAAGTTAATCAAATGCCGCAAGCTAATGATGTTATTCAACCGCACGATAAAATCACAGTTGTTGGGCAGTTAAAGGATATTCGGAAGCTAAACGATATTGTTAGTTAAAATAATGGGTGAAGAGAATTGATAGTCGTTATTGGGATCGTAATTGTTATAGTTGTTGGAATTATTGGATGGTTGATCTGGCAAAGGCAACAGGTCTGGAAAAAGATAAGTACTGATTTATCGATACGCGGGGATGTTCAAATCCTTGATATGAGCATTGGCAACGGAAAAACGTTTATTAACCTTGCCAAGCAATTGACTGCTCCCGGCAAAATTATGGGAATAGTTAAAAATGAAAAGCAAGTACAGCAAGTAAAAGAACTGATCAAAGAAGAGGCAGTAGCTGATCGTGCGAAAGTAGAATTGACTGATAACACTAATTTGCCTTTCGCTGATCATCAGTTTGACTATGTTCTGATTAGTAATTTGCAGCAGGTGAAACCAGCAATTACGCAAGGGCGTGTTTTGCAAGAGGCGATAAGGGTTCTCGCTTTTAAGGGAACCATCGTGATTACTGCTACTACTGTGCAACGTTATCGTCAACTACTGGAATATTATCGGTTTAAAGATATTAAAGTTAAACAAATAGGTGGACAGCGCGTGATGATCGCGCGACGAAACTAAAATAAAGAAGCAGGGTTTGAACATAAATACCGTTCAGCCCTGCTTCTTTAATTCAGTTGTAAAATGAGATTGATAAAAGCGTCACACCGAAGATAAAATTTTTTAATATCAAATTACTCTCCCAAAAGTAAATAGTGCCCAGTCTTTTATTGCATCAAAAATTACAACAAAATTTATTATTATCTTACAATATTTGATTGCTTTTTTAAACACTGATAACTGAAAATAAGGGTATCTATCTATTGGGTTTATAATGATAAACAAAAATTATACCAACACCAGCAAGTTCAACCCCGTGACCAAACTAGCTAAAACATAGCCAAGGACGGTTTGCCATGGTGAATTAACGTGTGGTCCCATCAGTTTCTTATTGCCCGTCAAAGCAACAAGGGGATAGAGCGTAAATGGTAAGGCAATACTCAGAACAATCTGGGCATAAATGATGAGTTGCTCAAATTGCTCTTCATTAAAATTGATCATGAAGCCGATAATTAGGATTGGCACTAAGGTAACCGCTCGGGTGAGGAGGCGCCGTTTCCAGAGTGGAAGGCGAATATTGATAAATCCTTCCATGACAATTTGACCGGCCAAGGTGCTAGTGATTGAGGAGATTAAACCAGTTACCAAAAGAGCAAAGGCAAAGAGCCAACTCATTAATGGACTTGCTAGAGTACCAACGATATGGGGATTTTTTAGCCCGAAAAAGACGTCCTCAAGACTACCGAGACTTGCCGCATGAAAGAAGAGGGTTCCACCAAGGATAAGCAGAAGGGCGTTGGCGATGAAGGCCGCAAAAAGATGAATTAATGAATCCCAGTTAGCAAAACGGAGCGTTTCTTTGACTTGCTTTGGATCATGTTCATCGTAGCGTCGACTTTGTGCCAGGGAGGAATGAAGGTAAATATTATGAGGCATAATCGTGGCACCGACAATCCCTAAACTAATTAGCAACTCACTGTGATTAGTAAAAATTGTGGAACGGGGAACAAAACCGTCCATGATTGCGGAAAATTCAGGGTGGGCCCGACAAACTTCAATCGCAAAGATGGCACCGACAACCAGAATGGCAGTTAAAACGATAAATTCAATTCGGCGAATCCCAAAGTGGAGGAAGAAAAGGACTACTAAAACGTCCGCAATTGTTAACAGCACCCCGATAAGCAATGGCAGCTTGAATAACATGTTTAAAGCGACAGCAGTCCCAACAACTCCGGTTAAGTCAGTTGCCATCATCGCTATTTCATTAAATAACCACAGGACAATCCGCAGGGGAGTAGGCAAACGTCGCGCAATCGCCTGAGCGAGGTCGGTTCGGGTGGTAACGCCGAGTTTGATTGATAAAGACTGCATATACATAGCGATTAAAATGGCGGTAAAAAGGACCGCTAATAGTTGGTAACGGTATTGGCTACCACCGGCAAGAGATGTTAACCAGTTTCCTGGGTCCATATAACCAACGGCGACTAAAGCACCCGGACCACTATAGGCGAGAAACTTTTGCCAAAATGCACTTTGATAGACATTTGGAACATCAACACTTCCATTGATTTCGTCTAAACTTTTTCGTTCCATTTTTATCCCTTTCGTTGCACAAGATCAGTAATAAACTGAGCAAATTCTGGTGAGTCATTGAGCGAAGGCACCATTACAAGGTTATTTCCGCCATTTTCACGAAAGACCTGATAGTTTTGCACTTGATCTTCTTCTAATGTTTCTAAACAGTCCGCCACAAATGATGGAGCGACGACTAACACATCACGATGTCCAAGTTGTGCCTCATTAAGCAGCGTGTTCCGGAGGTAAGGTTTTAACCATGGCATTGGGCCAAACTTAGATTGGTAAGCCATCTTAATTTGCTTTTCAGGAATGTCAAGACGTTTAATTAGTTCCGCGGTGGCCGCTTCGGTTTCATCGCGATAAGGATCACCATGATTAACCATAGCTGTCGGAATTCCATGATACGAAATAAGTAATTTATCATATTTTCCTCTATCCCATGCCGTTTGAATTTGCTTAGCCAATAAGTCTAAATAATCTTCTTCGGCCGAGAAACGATCAATTATTTTCGCTTCTGGATCAGCATCCTTTACCTTGTCAATAACCGTTTGGGTTGTACTTTTAGTAAAAAAAGGGAAGAGCGGCAAAACTGTAATATTTTGACATTCCTTTTTCATTTCGGTAATTGTATCGCTAATTTTAGGCTTGCCATAGGTCATTGCCATTTTGACAACCCACTCCGGCATTAATTCCTGAACCTTAGCAACCAACCGTTCTGTGTAGACAATCAATGGAGACCCATCTTTTGTCCAGCAATTACGATAAAAAGTCGCTGATCGCCATGACCGAGTTGGAAGAATAATCCCACGAAGGAGTGGCTGCCATAATGCTGGGGGCATTTCAATAACATTCCGATCGCTCAGAAATTCTTTCAAATAACGTTTAACGTCGGGAGTTGTTGGCGTATCGGGTGAACCGAGATTGACTAATAGTAGTCCATTCTTTTTCATAGGTATCGCTCCTGCTTTATAAAATAATTCTTTTTTATTTTACACCTGTCCATATAAATTTTCTTGACAACTTACTTTTAACTAGTTATTATTACTGTAATTTGAAATACGAGGAAATTACCAATGGAAAACAATTATTTTGTTAACGCAAATACTTGTTGTTGTGAATCGCGTCTTATGCGACTCACTTTTTGGTATACTCATTTTTAATTGAATTACTATCAAGTTGATAACACATAAGGCGAGGCTGAGAAAAAACTTTTGTTTTTTCAACAGCCTCGTTTTTTATAGGTATATTGTTACGATATCGTGGAACTAGCTTCGCGTCGCCACAAGGCTCGAGGCTAAGTTCGAACGATAATCAGCCCGTGTCGTGCTAATCACCGTTCTATCCTTAGCCCACCGCCTTGTCGAGGAGGTTAATTCCCACTTACTTTTCTGAGGAAGAAGGAACTATTATGTTAGTTGAAAATACTTATGATTTGATTGGTCACACCCCCTTGATGCACTTGCCGATGAAGACTCCGAATGACGTTAATATTTATGCTAAGCTCGAAATGTTTAACCCAGGTGGCAGTATCAAGGATCGTTTGGGGATGGCGCTAATCCAGCGAGGAATGGAAGAAGGAAAAATAAAAGATACAACGACAATCATCGAGCCAACTGCCGGAAATACAGGGATTGGAGTCGCTTTAGCAGCACTAAAATACCATTTACTAGTTAAATTAGTGGTACCAGAAAAGTTTAGTTTTGAAAAGCAAACATTAATGCGTGCGTTGGGAGCCGAAGTGATTAATACCCCGAGTGAAAAAGGGATCAAAGGAGCAATTGCGGCTGCAAAAGAATTGGCTGCTGAAATCGGGGATGCGTACGTGCCTTTACAATTCCAGAATCCAGCGAATCCTGATGTTTATCAGCACACCTTAGGACCAGAAATTTTAGCTGACCTTACTAATAAACCGCTGGCGGCCTTTGTAGCTGGTGCAGGAAGTGGTGGCACTTTTGCGGGGATTCAAAAGGCGCTCCAAGATGTTTACTCAGGATTGAAAGGCTATATTGTTGAACCAGCCGGATCGATTTTAAATGGTGGCCCAGCCCATCGTCACCGTACAGAAGGAATTGGAGTGGAGTTTATTCCACCATTTTTCAAGGATTTAGATTATACCGGGGTAAAAACGATCAGTGATGATGATGCCTTTTACTATGTACGGTGGGTTGCTAAACATCTCGGTCTATTCATTGGTAGTTCTAGCGGAGCAGCCTTGGCGGCAAGTTTGGCGGTAGCAAGGGAATTACCAGCAGAGGCTAATTTGGTAACGATCTTCCCTGATTCTAGCGAACGCTACTTGAGTGAACATATATATGAGGTTTAGAACATGAATATTTTTCATTTCATTACAGACCGCTCATATATTAAGAAAGGGCGAAATTCTTACCATTTTGATTGGCTAAAGCTTCTCGTTTGGTGGCGTTAATGCACTTTAACTATGCTTTCATATACAGGTTTTCTATTTTTAATTTAACTTGATTATTACTATAATTAAGTAAGAAAGGATGCGGTAGTAATGAAAATTGTTGTACTAACAGGTAGTCCACACCATCCGGGAACCTCGTAGCAATTAGCGGATGCTTTTGTTAAAGGAGCTTCTGCGGCTGGAAATGAAGTTTATCGATTTGATGCAGGTCGGCGAGTTAATGAATTTTCGATGATTAAGTTAGCGGATAACCATCTAGGACAAGAGATGGCGATTGAACCAAGCGATATAATTACTAAAGAAGTGATGCCGAAGCTACTAGACGCCGATATGGTTGTCCTCGTTAGTTCGCTTTATTATTATGGGATTAACGTAGCACTAAAGGCAGTAATCGATCGTTTTTACAACTATAACCACAAACTTCATGGTAATAAAAAAGCAGTTACTCTAGTAAGCGGATATGGTTAAGAAGACGCATTTGCTTCCCTTAATCTCTATTTTGACCAATTATTAAACTATATGCGGTGGGATAAAGTAGGCAGTGTTTTGGCAGCCGATTCATGGAATGAACAAAAATTGGCTAAACACGTTGAAGAAGCGTATGACTTAGGCAAATCAATTAGATAATGAAAAAACGTTAAATCTGGGGAATAATAATCCTTGATTTAACGTTTTGTTAGTTTTTAGAAGAATAACTTACTCATTACAATCATAAATACTAATAAGCAAACTGAACTAATTGCGGCAGCTCCGAAAACAGCACCGCCACGCTTAAAGATAACCTTAAAGTTAACGGAAACACCAAGAGCAGCCATGGCCATTCCCAAGAAAATATAAGCAGCTTGTACAAGCGCGTCGAGAAAGGCAGGAGAGAAAGGAAGAAATGTTCCTAATACACTCGTTAGGATAAAACCGCCTAAGAACCATGGAATAGGAAGTTTCTTTGGTTCTTTAGTGTGTTCTTCTTCACTTTCTTTGACTAGACGATGTTGATACCAGTAACCGACAATTAATGCAACCGGTGCAAGTAAAAGGACCCGTGAAAGCTTCATAATTAAAGCATTATCGAGACTTGCTTCGCCAAATGCACCACCGGCAGCAACAGCATGAGCAATTTCGTGTAATGATCCCCCGGCAACAATTCCAAATTGCGGATCACTTAGTCCAAGCAGTGGTTTTATTCCAATTTCGATTAGGGTAAAAACTGTTCCCATTACACAAACAACGGCAACTGCAAGAACTTCATTTTCGCGTTTTCGTTCTTCATCAGTTGCTTCAATTTGTGGTGAAACTCCCATTACGGCAGCAGCACCACAGATTCCGCAACCACATGCTGATAAGATAGCCAATTCATCTTCAGCCCCAAACTTACGGCTTAACCAGTAAGTAAGGATAATGGTTCCAGTAACGCCGACAGCTGCAACTAAAATCGTTTTAACACCTGCAGCGGCGAGCTTTTCAAGGTTCAAACGGAAACCAAGTAAGATAATTCCCAGTCGTAAGAACTTATTTGAGATAAACCCAATTCCACCTGCAGCTTCAGTCCTAATACTCGATGGTACTACTTGCATTGCAATACCTAGGAGCAAGGCGATAACCAAGGCCCCAATAAGATTAACGTAGGGGAGCTTAGCTAAAAGTACTCCCGCAACGGAACAGATTAAAGTCATTACAGCAGCTAGCCAAAATGACCTAGTCTTCATGATACTCATAAGATTCTCTAACCTCCATAAAATAATATCCTTTATAACTTTAACAAAAGTGACTTAATAAACAAGGGGAAAACAAAGAGAAAGCCTTCTCATTACAAATAAAATTTACTGATATAAATTAGGCAGAAAGCCCGTGACTTTAGTCATGGGATGAAAGCCTTTATTTTGCTATAATTTGATTACGGAAAGGGGGTGAAAAGATGCTAAAAGGCATTAAGATTCGTTTATATCCAAACGAAAATCAAAAAGATAAACTATGGCAAATGTTTGGTAATAACCGCTTTGTTTGGAATCAAATGTTAGGAATGGCTAAGCAACGCTATCAAAACAATCCAAGTAGCCAATTTATAAATGGCTATCAAATGGATGCTTTGTTAAAACGATTAAAACAAGAATATCCGTTCTTGAAGGATAGCGATTCATCAAGCTTACAAATTGTTAATCATAATCTTGATCAAGCATTTAAAATGCTATTTAAGCATCGTGGTGGTTATCCGCAGTTTAAGAGTAGACGGACAGCTAAACAAGCATATACGGGAAAATCTACGATTTCTGTGGTTGCTAAGCGTTACTTAAAATTGCCAAAGTTAGGCGTTATCAAGTCTAGCAAAACTAATCAATTAACTAACTGTAAAATTAAACGTTATACTGTTAGCCATGATGCTACTGGTCGGTATTATCTATCGTTACAGTTAGAAGCACCAAAACCACTCTCACTACCTAAAACAGGTAAAAAAGTTGGCATTGATGTTGGAATAGCTGATTTAGCAATTAGTTCTGATGGAGAAAAGTTTGGTACTTTTAATGCTAAATGGTTAGAAAGACAAGCGCTCGTTTGGCAAAGCAAATATGCCAAGCGTAAATATTTAGCAACGATTGCCCAAAGGCAATGGAATCATAACCATAAAACGGTTAAAGAAGAACTGGATGACTATCAAAACTGGCAACGGGCACGAAAACAAAAGGCTCGCTATCAGCAACGGATAGCAAATAAGCGAAAAGACTACTTGCATAAGCTAACAACTAATTTGGTGAAAAAGTATGACGTGATTGTCATTGAAGATTTGAAAGCCAAGAACCTTCAAAAGAATCATCATCTAGCTAAATCAATTGCTAATGCAAGTTGGTACCAATTCCGAGCGATGCTTGAATACAAATGTGCTTGGTATGGTAAGAAGCTAGTAACTGTTAAGCCAAATCTTACAACACAAACCTGCCACCAATGTGGCTTTGTGATGGGGAAACATGGTAGTTCCAAGATTGTTCTTGGCGAAGAAGAATGGACCTGTCCTAAGTGTGGGATTCATCATGATAGAGATATTAATGCGGCAGTTAATATCTTAAACAAGGGAATAGACGCTATTGGCTAGGAACTAGCCATGGTAAAAGAGTGAAGTTCCGTAAGTTAGGTATTGTGAATACACATGTAAAAACCTAAATACTACTTCATGTTCCCAGAAACCACCGACTTTAGTCGGTGTGTAGTTCATTGGTAGATTGTTAATATAGTTAAATTATTTTTTAGCAATGTGTTTTACTAATCTTTATCGATTTTATGTTTATACTATAAGGTATAGCATTGCTTTGTGCTTAAAATAGTAGAAATAAACAGAGGTGTAAAAATGGATTTTCAAAATATAAAATTAACACAACCACACTCTTCTCTTGATATTTACCACAGTAAAACGGACCGTGCATTACCAGCAATCGTGATTTTGCCTGGCGGGAGCTATAACCAGATTATGGAACGTGACTCTGAACGTGTTGCGTTAACTTTTGCAACTCACGCATGGCAAACATTTGTCGTTCGCTATCCAGTACTTGAACATAAAAATTATGAACAAGCAAAGATTGCTGTTGCTCAAGCGTTTGATTATATTACAACTCATGCGGAAGAATTAGATGTTAACACTCAGCAACTGGGGATCATCGGTTTCTCGGCTGGTGGGCAGGTTGCTGCAGCTTACAGTAATGCGTCAGCTTCAAAAGCAAAATTTGCTGCATTAGGGTATCCGGTTATCCAACCTACAATTGATGAACGAATGGGGGTAACAACAGAGAATGTTGCAAACCTAGTTACGGCCCAAACACCGCCAACATTTATGTGGGGATCAATTAAGGACAAGGTGACACCATTTGTGGATCATTTACACGTTTACGTCGATGCCTTGGTTAAGCATGATGTGCCATTTGAACTTCACGAATTTAGTACGGGCGGACACGGAATTGCCCTGGCTAATGAGTATACGGGAATCGTCAATGATGACCGTGTTGATGAACACATGGGTAAATGGTTCCCGCTGTTTTTAGAGTGGTTTACAGAATTACATTTAGGATAAGGAAAAGAGATTAGGATAATAAGCGCTATTCTAATCTCTTTATTATTTCCCGGGAAATTAAATTTGAATTTTTCGTGTTGCAACATGATCAATAATGTTTTTGTCGTGCTCGATGATTAACATTGGTGGACGAATTTCTTGAATCAATTTTATAATTTGTTCTTGATTATAAGTATCAAGGTAGTTTAGTGGTTCGTCCCGTAAGTATAGGTGGACGGGTTGCGCCAAAGAACGGGCGAGTTCAACTTTCTTTTGCTGCCCCATACTCATTTGCTCAATCGGAACATTAAATGTTGATCGCACCATTCCGAGTTTACGGAGAAGGTTAAGAAAGGTATCATAATCAATTTTGCTATTTTTGGCAAAATCTTGAAGGCTGCCATGGTTATATATATAATTTTGCCGAACAACACTAATTTTAATATTACTGCCAATTGTGATTTGTCCATCCTGCGTACCGTTAAAATCACCAAGAATAGCATGAAATAAGCTTGATTTCCCATTTCCATTGTTACCGCAAAGGATGACTTGTTCATGATTGCCGACTTTTAATGAAAGGTTGCTACAAAGAGGATGTCCAGGAAAATTTAGGGAAAGTTTGTCGATACTAAGTAAAGTCTGATGATGGGTAGGCTGAAGGTTGATTGTAAGCGGGACGACCTTTTCAACCTCTTGCAAAAGGCCTTGCCGATCTTCAATTGCCTTATCAAGGCGGCCCTTCATAATTGTTGACTTTTTCATCATCTTAGCAGCTTTTGCACTAATGAACCCCTTATCTGCGTGTGAATTATTTTTCTTCTCGTTTTCGGCTTGTTGTGCCCATTGCTGTTTTGTTTGGCGGACCTATTTAAGATGGTGGATATCTTTTAAAAGCTGTTCATTAGTACTAATTGCTGTATTATCCCGCCGTTGTTTTTGAGCAAAGTGATTACTGTAATTTCCCTTGTCGAGAACTAGTTGATGCTGCTCAATCACTAATGTATGATCAATAATTTCATCGAGAAATGTTTGATCATGACTAGTAATAATGAATCCGCCCTTCTTTTGTTTAAGGTACTGAGCAATCAATGACCGTCCTGCTTGATCAAGGTGATTTGTCGGTTCATCAAGCAAGGGGAAGATCCCTTCTTGAGCAAATAAGCAAGCGAGCATTACTCGTGTTTGTTCACCGCCACTAAGGGTGTTAAATGGGCTGCCATAATAAACTAGAATCGGTGTGCATCAAATTAAGCTCTCGTTCGACTTGCCATTGTTCAAGCTGGGGAACCATGTTGCTTAGGTTATTTCAAACAAAATCATCAGGATCTGCAACGTCAAATGGATAATAACCGAATTTTAAATTTGTTTGAACCTGACCTCGATAGTCAAGGCAGTTTTGTAATATCTTGAAAAAGGTTGTTTTGCCGCGCCCATTTCGTCCTAATAGCCCTAGCTTCCAGTCACTGCTGAGATTTAAACTGCAATCCTTAAAGAGCGGTGCTTGTCCGGGATAGGCAAAAGTTAAGTTGTTAATCGTAATTGGTTCTATCAAAAAAATCACCCTTTCATGTATACGGGGAGAAAGGGTGGGTAGTAAAAAAAGCCCACCACTCTGGGCAGACTTTTAAACTAATGGTAATTAATATCGCACTAGGTTCATTACGATCAGTCATTGAATACAATTCTACCCAGAGTATCTCCCCGTGTTAATCCACAGTAAGCGATACGTTAAATTGTGTAGAATTAAAATTTCAATGGATGATCCCTCCTAAAATTCAATGCACTAAATATAGCAAGTTAAAAATAAATTATCAATAATTAATTTATTTCACCATCAGCAATTTGATCCAACATTGGACGCGAAGGAATAAAGAAGAGTTGACCACCTAAAATATCAGAGAAAGTTAGGAGATAGTCATTTTGCTCAAGCATATTTTCAAGCATCTTCTTAGTGACTGTCCAATGACGTGAATAGCCGATAAAGAATGTTCCGGTGTTGCCGGATGCAGGGTCTGAATATGGAACATTCATACGTACAATCTTCTGTTCAACACCATTAATTTCAGCTTGGGAAGCGACATTGTGGGCGTTCTTAAACTTTTCCTGTTCACTTAGTTCTAGGTCAGAAAACTTCTTTCGCCCGACAGCCTTTTCTTGATCTTCAGTAGTTAGCTTATTCCAAATATTCATATTATGTCGCCATTTTTGGGCAAAAGCATATGAGCCATTTTCAAAAGCAGGATCCTCATCACCGATAATGGCATATTCAGCAGCATCTTGTGGTTCAGGATTTTCGGTCCCATCAATAAAGCCAATAATAGCCCGGCCTTCAAAATAGCGGAATCCCTTTGTTTCATCAACAACGTTAGTAATGTCCTTAATAAAAAGCATAATTTGTGCCATAAACTCATAAACAACTGCTTCATCATTAGCACGAATGTGGAGGAAGATATCTCCTTCAGCAGCCGGCATTTTATATTTCGGACCAGTAAGTGTTTGATAGGCTTCTAGTTCTTTAGGCTTAGGGGCATTAGGGAAGAGGTAGTCCCATGCATCGCTGCTAAAACCAAGTGCGACCTTTAAATTACCTTTATTGTCACGAATTCGAAGAGAACGGGTAATAGCCTGGAAACGCTCGACAAATTCCTTAATTGCTTCCTGTTCTTTTGCCCGATCCTGGCGTTTTAATTCTAGTACAGTAAATTGGACGTGTTCACCAGAGTCTTTCCAAACGTCTTGAGCTTTACTGGGATTCATTACCATTAGCTTCATCCTCCTTAAAATTACTACAAGGTAATTATAGCATTCTTTAAGGATAATATTCTTAGATTAAGTTGAAGCCGTTTTCAAACTGAATTAAAATAAAATTGATATTAATTTTACAAAAGAGGCGGTTATTGTGCAAGAAACACAGACAAAGAAAAAACATCACTTTCATATGCCCTCTGCGTTTACAATTTTATTTTTAATTATTATTTTAATTGCAATTTTAACGTGGATTATACCAGCAGGAACATATGAGACGGATAAAGCAGGGAATATTATTTCTGGTACATATAAGGCAGTTATAAACAAGCCTCAAGGAATTTGGGACATCTTTATGGCACCGGTGATCGGGATGGTCGGCGATAAAAAGACAGATGGAGCTATCTCAGTATCACTATTTATTCTTGTTATCGGTGGATTTCTGGGGGTAGTCAATAAGACGAATGCCTTAAATGAAGGAATTGGCTCGATTGTTCGCCGGTATAGAGGACGGGAAAAACAACTGATTCCAATTTTAATGCTTCTGTTTGCTCTTGGTGGATCAACATATGGAATGGGAGAAGAAACAATTGCTTTCTATCCTTTATTGATCCCTGTGATGATGGGGGTTGGCTTTGACTCAATTGTGGCGGTTGCTATTGCCTTAGTGGGAAGCCAAGTTGGTTGTCTGGCTTCAACCGTTAATCCCTTTGCCACCGGAGTAGCTTCTCAAACATTAAATATTTCTCCCGGTGATGGTTTAGTTTCCCGGGTAATACTTTTAATCATTACTATAACGATTAGTATCATTTACGTTTATCACTACGCATCAGTAATTAAAAAGGACCCCACTAAATCATTGGTTTACAATCAACGAGCAGAAGACGAAAAACACTTTTTAGTCAAGGCTGATCCTAATGATGACCATAAGATGAGCGGCCGACAAAAGACAGTTATTTGGCTATTTGGGATTACTTTTGTGGTGATGATTCTGGGGCTGATTCCATGGTCAAACCTTAATAGTCATTGGACATTTTTCGATAAATTTACAAAGTGGTTAGTTAATATTCCGTTTTTAGGCGATTTATTAGGTCATGATATGGCACCCCTTGGAACCTGGTACTTCAACGAGATTACTATGCTCTTCCTTTTCATGTCAGTCTTGATTATGGCTGTTTACCATATGAAAGAAAGCGAATTCATCGATGCCTTCATGTCTGGAATGAGAGATTTCTTGAGTGTTGCAATTATTGTGGCAGTTGCACGGGGGATTCAAGTAATAATGAATAATGGGATGATTACTGGTACAGTTCTTCATTGGGGAGAATTGGGGCTTCATGGATTATCACAAACGATCTTTATCATTTTGACTTATATTTTCTATATCCCAATGTCATTCTTAATCCCATCAACATCCGGTTTAGCCGCGGCGACAATGGGAATTATCGGACCGATGGGGCATTTCGCGCATGTTTCAGGTAGCCTTGTTATTACTGCCTATCAAGCAGCTTCAGGTTGGGTTAACCTTATTACCCCAACTTCAGGAGTTGTTATGGGGGCATTAGCGATTGCTCATATTAATGTCGGCATTTGGTGGAAATGGATGCTGAAATTAATGATTTATCTCTTTATTGCTACGTGCTTATTCTTAGGAATTGCTGCCTTGCTCTAGGAGGAGATTTGAATGGATAAAATTATTACAGAAGATGAACAAAAAGCTGCGGTTAAAACTTTAGAACGACTAATTTCTGTTCCATCATATAATCAACCAACAGAAGAAGGCGCACCATTTGGCAGAGGAATTCGTAACGCTCTCGATGAAATGATGAAAATTTGTGATGAGTTAGGACTTAAGACCTATGAAGATCCAGATGGGTATTATGGCTATGCGGAAGTTGGTAGCGGGGACAAAATTTTTGGTGTAATTTGTCATCTTGATACGGTTCCGGCAGGTGATTTAGGTAAATGGAAACATGATCCATTTAAGGGCACAGTAATCAATGATGCAGTTTATGGACGAGGATCACAAGATGATAAAGGTCCAGGGATTGCAGCTTTATATGCTGTTAAAGCATTAATGGATCAAGGATATCAATTTAATCAACGAATTCGTTTTATTTATGGAACGGATGAAGAAATCCTATGGCGCGGAATTGCTGAATACAATAAAAAGGAAGCACCAATTGATAGTGGGATTTCTCCGGATGCTGAATTTCCATTAATTTATGCTGAAAAGGGGTTGCAACAATCTTATCTCGTTGGCCCAGGAACAGATAAATTAAAGCTCAACTTGAAAAATGCGTTTAATGCTGTCCCAGATAGTGCAGTGTATGATGGCCCAAAGCAGGACGAAGTGAAGGCTGCTTTAGATAAGCATGGCTTTGAATATACGACTGATGGCAATTCAATTACTGTTATTGGCAAGTCTGTTCATGCGATGATGGCACCAGAAGGAACGAATGCTGTTTTGCGGTTAGCGATTGCGCTTGATGATGTTTTTGATTTTAAGCCCCTCGATTTTATTGGTAAGTTATTTAAAGAAGATGCGACAGGAAGCAATGTTCTTGGTGATATTCACGACGAGTCTGGACAATTAACTTTCAATATTTCTAGTCTTGAGATTAATGAAAATGAAACGAGGATGCAAATTGATTTACGAATTCCCGTAACGATCGATCGCGATAATTTGCTAGCAAAACTAAGTGAGCAGGTAGCAGCTTACGATCTGAAGTATGTTCATTTTGATTATTTAGCACCACTGTATGTTCCAAAAGACAGTAAATTAGTGCAAACTTTGATGAAAGTTTATAAAGAACAAACTGGGGATGTTGATGCTGAACCGCAAATTTCTGGTGGAGCAACCTTTGCCCGAACGATGAATAATTGTGTTGCCTTTGGGGGAATGTTACCAACAACACCAGATTATATGCATCAAGCCAATGAACAGTGGCCATTGCCAGATATGTATAAAGCAATGGAAATTTATGCTCAGGCAATCAAGAAACTTTGTGTGGATTAAGTTATTAATAATCTATATAGAAGCACTTTTTGCAAAATTGTGAAGGGTGTTTTTATATTGGAAAAAACTATTTTAGATTGATTATAAAAAACTTGTAAATAATATTATTTTTATTATACTGATTAATGGGAAGATAACTAAGTGGCTAGAAAGATTGGAGAAATGAAGATGAGTCTTTCTGTGCTAAATACTCAATATTGGACTGAGCGTGCTGCTAGTTATGGTCAGCAACATTTATCAGAATTACGAAATCCTAATACTGAAAATTGGAAATCATATTTTCGAGATAATTTATTTAACCCGAGATCAGAAACAACTGTACTAGACATAGGAACAGGTCCTGGTTTTTTAGCAATACTTTTAGCAGAATTGGGATATCGTGTAACAGCGATTGATATCAATAGGACCATGTTAAAGCATGCTAAACATAATGCTCAAATGTTAGGTGTGAAAATTAATACGCAGGTAATGGATGCTACTGAGTTAAATTATGAGGATTGTAGTGTTGATTTAATTGTAAGCCGTAACTTAACTTGGAATTTAGAAAAGCCAGAATTAGCTTTGTATGAGTGGTATCGTGTATTAAGACCTAATGGGATATTAATGAACTTTGATGCTAATTGGTATCACTACCTCTATTCAAACGTCGGAAAAAAGGCATATAACTTTGACCGTCGCCAAGCGAAAATTGCTCATGTGAATGACTATTATCAGGGTACCGATATTTCTACTATGGAAAAGATTGCAAAACAATTACCATTAAGTAAAGTGGATCGTCCTAAGTGGGATAAACAGGTATTTACATCATTTGGTGCTACAAAAGTTGAAATTGATACTAATATTAATCCAAAACTTTTGAGTTATAGTCAACAGATTAACTTTCGTTCTACTCCAAATTTCTGTATTAAAGTGAGGAAGTAATTAATGAAAGAATTAAAGTATTTAACGGTTTTATTAAGTTTGTTTATTTTTGGATTGGTTGTGAGCGGATGTTCAAGACATATTGATAAAAACAAACTCGAATATGGAAGTACGAAGGATATTCGCGATATAAACCCGCATCTTTATAACGGTGAAATGGGTGCGCAAAATATGGTATTTGAAGGGTTAGTAAAAGATACAAAAGGAAAGATTGAACCCGCTTTAGCCACTAAATGGACCTTAAGCAACGATAAAACAGTCTATACTTTTACCATTCGCAAAAATGTTCGATTTTCGAATGGTGAAAAGTTAACGGCACAAGTAATAAAAGAAAATTTTGATGCTATTTTAGCAAATAAAGAACGGCATGAGTGGATGGGATTACCAGATGAAATTGCAAGTACAAGTGCACCAAGCAAGTATCAATTTGTGTTGACCTTAAGGGAACCATACTATCCAACTTTAACTGAACTTAGCCTAACAAGACCATTTAGAATTATTGCTCCAAGTTGCTTTAAAAATAATGGAACAAAAGATGGCGTTAAAGGATATGTTGGTACTGGTCCTTATGTTTTAGCGGACCACAAAAAGAATAAAGAAGCAGTTTTTAAGGAAAATAAATATTATTGGGGTACTAAACCGCATATTGCGACTGTTAATTGGCATGTGATTTCTAACACTCAGTCACTGTATATGGCACTGAAGAAGGGTGATATTCAGTTAATTTATGGTAGTGACGGTGATCAAATTAGTGCGGACACTTTAAAATCATTAGAGAAAAACGGTAGATTTAAGGTTTATATGAGTAAGCCTAATGCATCACGCTCAATTTTATTGAATACAAATCGAGGTGCGTTACGTTCACTAGAAGTTCGTAAAGCAGTATCGTATGCAATTAATAAAAAAGAAATCGTATCAGGAGTTTTAGATAATTCCGAAAGTATGGCAAATACTCTTCTCCCCCCCAATGCCCCATACATGAAAGATCTTAAACTGAAAAAGCAGCATTATGATCTAGAAAAAGCTAATCAATTACTTGAAAAAGCTGGTTGGAAGAAAGAGAAAGGGAGCGAATATCGTGAAAAGAATGGTACGCCATTAACCCTCACTTTCTCATGTAATTCACAAAATGCCCAAGAGGAACCAATCGCACAAGTTGTTCAAGCTAATCTAAAAAAAGCGGGTATAAAGGTTAAGATTATTTCTGAGGATAAGCAAGCATACCTTAATAGACAAAAAGATGGTGACTTTGATATGCAATATTCATTATCATGGGGAGCACCATATGATCCACAAACCTATCTTGCTTCATGGAGAATGGCAGCGCATGGTGACTATCAAGCTCAGTTAGGATTACCCAAAAAGCAATGGTTAGATAATGAAATTACCGAAGTGTTATTAGCATCTAATAAGCAAGAACGTCAAGAAAAGTATCAACAAATTATGTCATATGTTACTGATGAGTATGTTTATGTACCGGTTTCATTCTCAAAAACAAAAGCTGTTGCCGTAAAACAATTAAAAGGTATCTATTTTCCAACATCGCAATATGAAATACCTTTTAGTAGTATGTATTTTAATTAGTAAAATGAGGAGGACAGTTAATGAACTTTGGCAAACGTATTGTTAAAGATATCATTATATGGTTGGGGATTGTTGCATTAGCGCATTTTATTTTCATTAAGACTAATCCTCATCTTGCTGAGGCATCCCTTCACGCTAATAATGAAGCCGTAACTAAAAACTCAATAATAGCTGAAAAAGCACGGTTAGGTTTAAATGATCCTTGGCCAAAGCAATTTAGTACATGGTTAGGGAATGCGATTCATGGTAATTTTGGACAGAGTTACGTGCAACATGAGGATGTTATGCGGCTGATAGGGCACGCACTTCCCAATACAATTGTTTTAGCATTGGCAACTATAGCTTTAATAGGATTAGTTATTTATGGATATGCAATTTATGCTATCAAAAATCCAAATACTCACGGCGAAAAAGGAATTCGATTATTTCTATTAAGCGGAAGTGCAATTCCTTCATTTTGGCTTGGGTTAATCCTTTTAACAATTTTTGCAATGGATTTAGCGATTTTTCCAATTAGTTCAGATCATTTTTCGTTTCTCGGACTTGTCCTTCCTACAATAACCTTGGCAGCTGCTTATATTGGTTCATATATTCGATTGATGAGACGGGAGCTTTTACAATTAAGAAGAAAAGAATACATCCGTTATTATCGTTACCAAGGCTTATCAGAACAACGCCTATCACATATAATGATTCGAAATGCAATGAGTTCTCTTCTTGTTTCTTTAAGTGTTAGTATTCCCAAAATTTTAGCTGGAAGTGCAGTTGTAGAGACATTATTTAGCTGGCCTGGAATGGGATATATGTGTATTACAGCGATAAACGATCGAGATTTTCCAGTAATACAAGGCTATATTGCAGTAATGGCAGTTGTTTTCTTAGTGTTTAATGAGTTATGTTGGTTTTTAAATCAGCGTTTCATACTAGCAAGGAGATAATCAATGAAGCAAAATGATTGGTTAGCCATTAGTGGGGTAGGGATTTTATTAATTTTAATTTTGGCAGGAATTTTTGCCCCGTTAATAACATCATATGACCCAAATCAAATCGACCTTACTGATAAATTAAGTAATCCTAGTTTTACGCATTTATTGGGAACCGATTATTTAGGCCGAGATCTATTTTCACGGATTTTATATGGAAGTCGCGCAACTCTATTATTAGGAACTGTATTAACAATTATTATTTTAGTATTAGGGGTTGTAATAGGATGTATTGCCGCAATTAATAATGGTAAGATTGCTGCAGTTATTGATGGATTTTGTACCCTGTTTTTAACTTTGCCAAGTGAAATGTTAGGATTAGTAATTATTGCAGTAGTTGGTCCGAGTTTAGAGGGACTAATTTTAGCGATTGTATTACCACGTTGGCCATGGTATGTACGTATGATCAAAAATGATGTTAAAAAAATTTTGAGTACTAACTATGTTCAATACGCTAAATTATCTGGTAATTCAATGTTTGTTATATTACGAAAACATGTTTTTCCAAACATAGGTTCTCAGATTATGGTTTATACAACTTTAGATATGGGGGCATTAATCACGAGTATTGCGGCATTATCGTTCTTAGGAATAGGTATTCAAGCTCCAACAGCAGAATGGGGAAGAATGTTAAATGAAGCACGTGAGGTAGCAAACGTTTATCCATGGCAAATGATTCCTGCAGGAGTTGTAATTTTTTTAGTAACATTAATTTTAAATTATCTTGGTGATAGTTTGGAAGGAAAAAATAATGCGTTTAGTGATTAAGAAACTAAAGATTGCAGATAGAAATAAAATACTGCTTGATATTCCGGAATTGATGGTAAATTTTTCTTCGTTAGCGTTAATGGGTCCTAGTGGAAGTGGGAAATCTACCTTAATTAAAGCAATCGTAAAAGATAATGATATAGATCTAAATCAAACTGGCAAAATTCAGTTATATGGCAAATCGCCACAATTAAGATTAGGAAAGGAAATTAGAGTAATACCGCAGTCTCCGCAAAATGCATTAGATCCATTTCGAAAAATTCGTTATCAGATTTTAGAAACATTTAAAATTACTGAAGTTTCTAAAAATTATTCTTTAGCTGATTTTGCAAAATTATGTGGTATCTCAGAGAAAACTTTTGATTTATATCCAATGCAATTATCTGGTGGGCAGGCACAACGGATAATTTGTGGTTTAGCGTTAATCGGAAAGCCACAAATTATCATTGCAGATGAGCCAACAAGTGCTCTTGATATTGAAGGTCGTGAGAGTTTTATCGAATTGATGAACTATGCTTTAAAAAAAAATACTAGCCTATTGCTTGCAACGCATGATTTACGGGTAGCAAAAAAACTATGCTTAAAAAGTATTGAGTTAAGTTCTGGGCAGGTTGAAGAAAATAAACTAATAGCTTCAAATGGAGATATTTTCTGCCAAGCTGATAAAAGTTCCGAAAAAACTATTGAGAAGTCAAAAAAAGTAATAGTTGTCAAAAAACTTGTGAAAAAGTTTTATCAACATAAATTTTTTCATTCAACCACTACCAATCTTTTCGAAAATGTTAATTTTACTATTAAGCAAGGAGATAATGTTGGAATTATTGGTAAAAATGGGACCGGAAAAACTACATTAATTTATATTTTGTTAGGATTAATCAAACCTAGTGGGGGAAGTATTGAAGTTACTGATAAATTAGACATTGTATTTCAAAATTCTCGAACAGCAGTTGATCCCCGATACACGGTTGCGCAAGTATTACGAGAAGCGAATCCAACAATTTCTGAAAATGAGTTAACAGTAATTTTGGAGAAGGTTGGTTTAGAGGGGGTAAATTTGAAGCAACGTGCCTTAAATTTGAGCGGTGGTCAATTACAACGAATATGTATTGCAAGATCTATTTTGCAAAAAGCTAAGGTTATTTGTTTTGATGAAGCTTTTAGCGGTTTAGATAACATAAATAAACGAATTATTTGGAATCTATTACTAAGATTAAAAAAAGAGTATGGATTAACATACCTTTTTATTACACATGATCAAGATTTAATTAATAAAATGGATTTTATATTAGAACTTACTAATCAAACTGTTGTAGCAAAGAAACCAAATTGATTTTTTATCAAGGGTTACTTTTGAAAATCTGAATAAGTTTTTTTCAATAAAAAGAGACGAGTTAAAGAATTATTCTCGCCTCTTTTTATATTAAAGTTCAAACAGAAAATACAAATGTGCTTTTATTCACAATTAGGTATATGATAACGTTTTACTTATATTAATCTGTATTTTCTTTTAAGCGCTATTATAATAACAATGTAATGGATTACAATTTTTATAAGAAATCTTTGTTAAGCGTTTGACATTTCAAAAAGTTCATTGTATATTATTGATGTACAGTAATGATAAACGTTTATCAAATACCTATAGAAAGAGTACCTACTAATTATGAATAACAAAAATTCTCTTGTTACCAAATTGGCGTTCCTGTCAGTCTCATTCATGGTTACGAGTGCTTATGCCATTCAAGGTTCTTTACCGCAATTAAAGGCGGCACTCGGAATCTCACAGACACAGTCAGAATATTTAGTTACGACTCCATCATTTGCTGTAATGATTTTTGTTGTCCTTTCACCATTACTTCAACAATGGTTCAATATTTCTGATAAAAAGATTATTATGGCCGGGGTTACAATTGTTGGTCTTGCCGGAATTGTTCCAATGTTTGCTAATGACTATACTGTGATTTTAATTTCCCGGTTAGTTTTAGGAGCAGGGTTTGGTTTATATAACTCTCAAGCAATTTCGATGATTTCAGTTTGGTATGAAGGTACAACCCGAGCTCAAATGCTTGGTTGGCGTGCTGCGGCTGAACAAATTGGTCAAGCTTGTACCCTTGCAATTGCTGGATTGATCCTTAGCTATGCAGGTTGGCATGCATCATTTGCCATTTACCTTCTTGCTTTCGTTGTTCTTTTCTTCTTTGCCGTTCGTGTTCCTGACGATAGCAAAGCACAAGATAATAACGTTACCGAAGATGATCTTGCTGAAGAATTAACTGAAGTGGAAGAACCAATTAAAAAGATTAGTCCAGTAGTTTACCTACTTGTTCTCTTTGCTTTCCTCTTGGTTGTGGACTATGTTGGAATGGAAAACCGGTTCCCTGGTCTAGCCGTTGCAATTAAGGGCAGTAGCTATACCGGTTCATCGATGTTCCTTTCCTTGATGTTAATTGGGGCAACGCTTGGTGGTTTATTCTACGGATCGATTAATAAAGTATTAGGTTTTAACACTGTTTACCTTGGTCTTGGGTTAATGGCCATTTCGAACTTCTTATTTGCCTTCGCAAACGGCAACTTTGTAATGTTAGTAATTGGTTTGCTTTTAATCGGTTTCCCACTACAATTAGTTTCTCCGTTGATTTTTAACTTGTTGCCAGATTTGGCTCCTGCTAAGCGTCAACCATTAGTAACTTCAATGGTACTGATTGGTTTTAACTTTGGAGCTTTCTTCTCACCAACAATTGCTGAATGGATGAACCGGTTAGTCGGTCGCCCGATGAGTGGCCTTGATCTTGCCGCACCATTCCCAATCTATGGGGTAATGCTAATAGTTATTGCCTTAATTATTTTCTTTGCAACTCGTCATTCTAAACAAGCTAACTAAAATTATTGGAGGATATCATTATGCCAATCAAAAACGAAGCAATGTTAATTACTTACTCTGACTCAATGGGTAAAAATATTAAAGAAACTCATGAAGTATTAAAGAACTATATCGGTGATGCAATCGGTGGTGTTCACTTACTTCCATTCTTCCCATCAACCGGTGACCGTGGTTTCGCACCATACCGTTACGATGTTGTTGATTCTGCTTTTGGTAACTGGGACGATGTTGAAGCATTGGGTGAAGACTACTACTTAATGTTTGACTTCATGATTAACCATATTTCCAAGAAGTCTGAAATGTACCAAGACTTCAAGAAGAAGCATGATGATTCTAAGTACAACGACTTCTTTATCCGTTGGGAAAAGTTCTGGGAAAAAGCTGGTAAGAACCGTCCAACTCAAGAAGATGTTGATTTGATTTACAAGCGGAAAGATAAGGCTCCTAAGCAAGAAATTACCTTTGATGATGGTACTACTGAAAACTTATGGAACACTTTCGGTGAAGAACAAATTGATATTAATGTTAAGAGTAAGGTAGCTAACGAATTCTTCAAGGAAACATTAATTGACATGGTTAAGCACGGTGCTGATATGATTCGTCTTGATGCCTTTGCTTACGCTATCAAGAAGGTTGGTACTAATGATTTCTTTGTTGAACCTGAAATCTGGGATCTTTTAAATGAAGTTCAAGATATTTTGGCTCCATACAAGGCCATCATCCTTCCTGAAATTCACGAACACTACACCATTCCACAAAAGATTTCACAACATGACTTCTTCATCTATGATTTTACCTTACCAATGACTACTCTTTATACCCTTTACTCTGGTAAGACTAACCGCCTTGCCAAGTGGTTAAAGATGTCACCAATGAAGCAATTTACTACTCTTGATACTCATGATGGTATTGGAGTTGTCGATGCTAAGGATATCTTAACTGATGATGAAATCGAATATGCATCCAACGAATTATACAAGGTTGGTGCTAACGTTAAGCGGAAATACTCAAGTGCTGAATACAACAACTTGGATATTTACCAAATTAACTCTACTTACTACTCTGCATTAGGTGACGATGACAAAGCTTACTTGCTTTCTCGTGCTTTCCAAGTATTTGCACCTGGTATTCCAATGGTTTACTATGTTGGATTACTTGCTGGTTCAAATGACCTTGAATTGCTTGAAAAGACTAAGGAAGGTCGTAACATTAACCGTCACTACTACACTAAAGAAGAAGTGGCACAAGAAGTTCAACGTCCAGTAGTTAAGAACCTCTTAGACTTACTTGCATGGCGGAACAAGTTTGCAGCCTTTGATCTTGATGGTTCAATTGAAGTGGAAACACCAACTGAAACAACTATCAAGGTTACTCGGAAAGATAAGGATGGCAAGAATGTGGCTGTTCTTGATGCCGATGCTGCTAACAAGACTTTCACTATTACAGCTAATGGTGAAAAAGTGATGGAACAAAAATAGCCATCAAATTAATTAGTAATCTCTCTCAAAATAAAGTAGGTAGTATTCCTTTCCAAAACGCTTTATCTCTCTCAATAAACTACCTATAAAAATGGGGCTGGAAGAAAATTTGAAGTTTTCTTCCAGCCCTATTTTGTTTATCATTTCATTTTAGTTCAATATTGGCTTTGTTACACGAGCAAGTTGTTCAATTACTTGTTGTCCCGCTGCCATTGATTGATTTTTATCCGTATAAACCGCAATCGTGTAATCTGTTCCGTTACTATTTTTTACATAACCAATACTATTGACGATCCATTCATCTTTACCGTAATTTAGCCAACCGTTTTTTAATGCAAAATTATCGCTACTTGCTGAGATCCCCCAGGCTTGGTCATTTTCGACATTACCCATTAAATCACGAATTTCGCTTCTTTCTTCGTCAGATAAAACCTTAGATTTATAGAAAATATTATTCAAGAGTTTCACTTGGTCTTTCGGGGTAGTAACAGTTAACCCCCAACTGCTATTAGCCCGCGATTGGGTCATACCAAATTTTTCAAAAGTTTGTTGGAGACCGTTTTTGCCGCCTAAATAATCTTCAAATAATTCACTAGTTGAATCATTGTCACTCTGCTCAATCATTTTGGTGGCAAGTGATTTTTGATGGCTTGTAAGGGGACTTTGTTGTTTGGCAAGAATCCCTGCTAAAATACTAACTTTTACTGTACTAGCAGTTCGAAACTTATGCTGGGGTGCATTACTAGAAGTATAAATTTGGTGGGTCTTTGGTGAATATACCGCAATGCTGACATTATTATTGGAAGTGAAAATGATCTTATTCCATGCGGATTTTAGGCGGCCACTTGTCGAGCTGAAGTGCCGAACACCCATAATAATAAGCAGAATAGCAATAATAATTAAGATAAGCCTGCGCGGTTTACGACGATGACGTTGCGATCTTTGCATTTTTAACCGACCCTTTCTGATTAAAATTAGCATACTTAATTAATAATACAGATAATTTTTGGAAGTTAAAAGATGCAACTTCTTAATTTAATGAAAAATAAGGATTTCATTTGAATTGTTACCAAATCGTTACACCTTTTTTAGACAGAATAGGATATGATAGTTAAATGTGTAAAGGAGAGAAATAGTTATAATGAAAAAGGTTAAATCTTTTTTTGCCAAATTATTATTGATAACGGCAATAATTAGCATCTGTTTAAATGGCTTGGGGATGTTCGCCAAAGTTCATGCTGATACTACAGCTTTTCAGATGGATGCACGAGCAGCTTATGCGATTGATGCAGAAAGTGGTCAGGTGCTATACCAAAAAAATGCAACTAAACGCTACCCAATTGCATCTGTAATTAAAATCTTAACTTTAGGAGTAATTTTGCAAGACATTCGAAACCATCATTTAAAATGGGATCAAAAGATTAAGATTACACCAGCAGTTGCAAAAATGGCGGATGATTGGCACTTTTCTAATGTTCCATTAGTAAATGGGGAAGAATACACTGTCCGTCAGTTAGTCGATTCAATGATGCTAGTATCTGCTGATGGGAGTACCGAAGCATTAGCATTAGCTGACGCGGGCAGTACGGCAGCCTTTAATAAAAAGATGATGGCATTTGCGAAAAAAGCAGGAGTTACAGATATAAAAATCTACAATATGATTGGGTTGCCTAACGGGGACTTAGGAAAGCATAAACTGAAGGGCGTAGATAAAGACGCCGAGAACTTATTATCCGCTAAAGATGTTGCTCTTATCTCAAAGTATCTTGTTGAAAATTATCCTGAAACTCTTGACATTACAAAGCAAAAATTTACTAACTTTGATGTAACAAAAGACCAACAATATTTAATGACAAATGTGAATGCTCTTTTACCGCAAAACGGTTTTGCTCCTAAGAATGGAGAAATTGACGGCTTAAAGACTGGAAATACTGATCGTGCAGGTAAGTGTATTGTGTCAACAGGAACCTTTGCTGGACGTCGGATTATTTTAGTTGCCTTACACACAAAAGGTGAATGGAATGATCAGTCAAAGATGCAGCAAGACTTTTATAATAAATTGGTCGATGAGTATCAACCAGTTGAAATCAAAAAAGTAAGTGATCTTTCAGCTAAACTCACCAGTGTAAAAGTAAAGAATGGTAAAAATAAGAATAAGGCTAATATTAAGCTAACAAAGAAGACTACCGTTTGGCTTCCAAAAAATATGAAATTACAAGCAACTAAACCAACATTACGAGTGCAGGGAAATGACCCAAAACAGCTAACTGCACCGGTAAAGAAGAATCAACAAGTTGGCTCGATTAAGTTGCATATTCCTGGATTGCCTGATTTTAATATTCCAGTAAGTGCAAGTCAAAGTGTTGCTAAAAAGTCGATGTTCTAGTAAATAGATGATTGATAGTAAAATTCCTATTGATCATCTATTTGTTTAAACGATGGAATTACTAAAAAATAAAATTAACTATAATTTTAAGTCATATTATTTGTATAATTTAAATTATACAAATATAATAAAGATGAATTAGGAATTATAGCTATTATTTTAGGAGGTAATTATTTATGGCTGATTACGCAAAACGTCAACTTAAGGCTTTAGACCGTATTGCAAAGAAAATTGCAGATGCAGAAGGACACTTAACAAAGATTGAAGATAGTATTGACAATAAGAAGCACCGTACTGCTCAACACGAAACGATCAAGGATATTAAGTCAATCCTTAAGCATGCTTGGAAAGTAGATAAGGACTCAGTAAAGCTTGAAGAACGTGCTGGTGAAGGTCGGAAAGACCCTGCTGAAAATCATTATGTCTACATGGAAGATGAAGAGGGTGTTATCAAGGATCTTAACAAAGAATTTAAGGAACTTGATGAAAAGCTGGCAGCTCTTCCTGACGATGAAGGTGGTAAGATTAAGGCATTCCGTGCAGAACACCACTACCTTGAAAAGGCAAAGGAAATTCTTCAAAAGGCGGGGAAGTATAACCCTGATGACAAAGACTAATTTATAATTCCTAACACAAAAAAAGAGACCGGCGAATTGTCGGTCTCTTTTTTGTGCATTGTGCGCCCGGCATGGGTATTAGCTAGGCGGTGAAAGTCCGCTATGGGCCGTAGTAGTCGGAACCATGAGTTGAGGACAAGGGTGTCCGTCGTGAGACGGAATTTGAAGGAAGTCTAAGGCAAAATACTGCACCGATGAACAAGAAGTAGCTATAAGGCTGAGGGTAACTGGATAAGGTTGCAAACCAAACTGAAGTCCAATACTACTCGAAGTTACTCTTAGTAAAGCTAACGGTGACATGGTATGAAAGTTAATATCCTTACTCGGGGAGATCTGGCCTACACGTTTCCGACAAGAGGAATAAGTTTAATTTCCACAGAAACAAGCGGTGCAGTGATGCAGTGTTGAGTAAGCCAGAAGTCAGCCGAGGTCATAGTAGTTTGAATAATCAGATGAAGGACTGAACGACAATAACTTGTAACTTATATCGGAGGTGTAATCAGGTGCGACAATCGCAGAAAACAGAACAACAAGCTGACCGCTTGTCGAGGATAGGTTTGGAAAACCGAAAGTACACAAGGGCGCGTAGTACCGGTTATGGTGAAGGTAAAGGTATAAGTGTCACTATCCAAGACTCAGTCTTGAATCGCAATAACCTTAATCAGGCTTATTTACGAGTTAAGAGAAATAAAGGAGCAGCAGGCGTTGACGATATGACAGTTAATGACCTTCTGCCATATCTTAGAGAAAATAAGGCGGAACTGATCGCTAATTTGCGCGAGGGCAAGTATAAACCAGCCCCAGTCAAACGGGTAGAAATTCCGAAGCCTAATGGTGGAGTAAGAAGACTTGGAATACCAACGGTGGTGGACCGAATGGTCCAACAGGCTGTAGCCCAAATTCTTACGCCTATCTTTGAGCATTTTTTCTCTGATAATAGTTTTGGCTTCCGTCCCCACCGTGGGGCCCATGACGCTATTGAAAAAGTAGTAGATCTTTATAATCAAGGTTATCGAAGAGTTGTTGACTTAGACCTAAAAGCCTATTTTGATAATGTTAATCATGTCTTGATGATTAAGTATCTCCAACAATATATTGATGACCCATGGACACTAAGACTCATTCGTAAGTTTCTAACTAGCGGAGTCTTAGACCATGGGTTTTTCGCTAAGAGTGAAAAAGGAACCCCACAAGGAGGGCCATTGTCACCACTACTGGCGAACATCTATCTAAATGAGTTGGACAAAGAGTTGACTAGACATGGTCATCACTTTGTGCGCTATGCGGATGATTGTAACATCTATGTTAAAAGTCAACGAGCCGGAGAACGAGTAATGCGAAGCATTACCCAGTTTCTAGAAAAGCGCTTGAAAGTTAAAGTGAACCCAGATAAAACCAAAGTCGGTAGCTCGCTACGGTTGAAGTTTCTTGGCTTTTCGTTGGGTGTAGACCACAATGGGGCCTACGCCCGTCCAGCTAAACAATCGCAACAACGAGTAAAGAAAGCACTGAAGTTATTAACTAAACGTAATCGTGGAATATCTTTGATAAGAATGTTTGAAGAAATTCATCGAAAAATGCGTGGGTGGCTTCAGTACTACTCAATTGGGAAACTAACTAACTTTATTCAACGCCTTGACAAGTGGTTGAGAGTCCGAATAAGGCAGTATATCTGGAAGCAATGGAAAAAGTTTAAAACTAAGGTAACTAACTTACAGAAGTTGGGGCTGTCCCAGCGTGATGCATATGTCTTCGCTAGTACCCGAAAGGGCTACTGGCGAACTGCACACAGTAAGACCTTGAGCTATTCTCTAACTAATAGAAAACTGGAACAACTTGGACTTATTAATATGTCCAAGACGCTCCAGTCAATTCAATGTGATTAAGTTGTCGAACCGCCGTATACGGAACCGTACGTACGGTGGTGTGAGAGGTCGATAATTGAACTAATCAATTATCTCCTACTCGATTCACTTAGTAATTTAATTAGTATTCAACGTGCCACTTAATGGTGTATGACTTTTCTTCACCTGGATGTAAAGTGATATCACCAAATTCTGGATGGTGAGGAGCGTCTGAAAGATTCTGTGCTTCCATTGCTAACCCAAGATGGGGATGAACTTGTCCATGATTGTAAACTGCTGCATCATCTGAGTTCATCGTATACATAACTAAGCCATTACGATCAGAGTAAAGACTCATCTTCCGGCCGCTTTCTGGATCTTCAAGTGTGGCAACTGGTTTTGTGAGACTAGGAGTAACTTCCCAAATATCGTCAAAGCCGTTTTCTTTAGTTGAACTCATTTTTTCTAATGCATCGCTCATTGTAGTTGGGGTACTAAAGTCAAATGGAGTTCCCTCGTTAGCGATCTTTTCACCAGTTGGAATCTTGCCGTCGTCAACGGCTAAGTGATTTTCGGAGTTGACATAAAGCTTTAATTGATCAACCGTTGGAACATTTGCTGCTGCCATATTCCAGTAAGTGTGGTTGGTAGGATTGAACAACGTATCTGCATCAGTAGTAGCCGCCATCTTAAGTGAAAGGAAGTCGTCATTATTTAAAGTGTAAGTTGCAGTGATATGCATCTTACCGGGGTATGTATCAACTTCAGGACTTAAGGTTAAACTAAGAGTGATTGAAACAGAATCATCGGTTGCTTTCGTCTCATCAACATGCCAAATATGACTGTAAAAGCCATTAGTTCCACCATGAAGAGCATTCTTACCTTCATTTTGTTCGATTTGGTAATCTTTACCATCAATACTGAACTTACCATCTGCAATTCGTCCAGCAACCCGGCCGATTAAACGGTTGGTACAAAAACCGTTATTAGTAAATTCATCGAGGTTTTCAGAGGTCAAAATCATATCGGCCTTACCACCATCTTTTGTTGGAACCTTAAAAGATTGGAGCAACCCGGCAAAATCAAGGATTCCTACCTGCACACCATTATCGTTCGTTAAAATGTATTTTGTTACTGGTTCGCCTTTGTAGGTTCCAAATGGTACTTTAGAAATTTCCATAAAATATTTCCTCCTTTAAGTAAGCGCTTTTACAACTTCTATTTTACCACAATTTTATTTTAAAATTACGCAATCGTTTGCATTAAAATAGATATGCTAGAATAAATAAGAGTAAAAATGAATCACATTTATGGGGTATATAAAATGACCAAAAATAAGTGGAATAAATTTAAACGTAATTTTAGTAAAAATTTTATCGACTTTTTAATGATTTTTGCTGCTGAACAGGATTTTATTAATAAGCATCGCCATAAAAGCAGTGTAATCAAGGAACAAGACCGTTATGGAAGTGATCAGCGAAAAAATCTGAAAAATAGTATCATAAACTTTTAGAAGCGAATTTGTGCTAAAAAATAAACTTAATATCGAAATTTGCTAATCAAGTGATCTTGTGCAATTGGCTTATAAATATTGCTGATTTTAAAATATAAACATTAGTGGTATTTATATTTTTTACATTTATCATTATCTTTCGATAGACGATTTTAATATATTGATCTAACGAAAAATAGAAATTTAAAATTTTTGTAATTAAAATTTATAGAATGAACGTTGATATATCAGAAACAAGAGCGTTTTTTTTTTTTTTATTTTATCAATCGAAAGATAAGTGAAAATGGCTTGAAATAGAAAGAGCGATTACATAAAATGATGGTGTTGTAAGACAACAATTATTTTGAAGTTTTTATTTTGGGAGGATTATTTATGAAAAATAATCAAGTACACTATAAAATGTACAAAGCAAAGAAAAATATTGTATATGCTGGTTTAATGACTACCGCCACTTTGGCAGGTCTTACATTAGCAAATGTTAACAACGCCGAAGTTCACGCTGATGTTGCTAACCAACCTGCTGTTACTGCAACAACTAGTTCTGCTAATGACGTAAGTACATCAAGTGCTGCTTCAAACGTTTCATCTGATGTAGTTTCACAAGCTCAAGAAAAGGTTAATGCTGCTAGTGATGCAGTTACTGTAGCTTCTAGCGCTGTTGTAACTACTAGTGCAGCTAACAGTACTGCTCAAGAAAATGTAGCAGCTGCTAAGAGTGCAGCAACTTCTACAGCTCAAAGTAACGCTAACTCTACTTCTGCTGTTGCAAGTTCAGCCTTTAACGATTACAGTGCAGCTAAGTCAACTGCCAGTGCTGCTACTGATGCATCAACAAACATTGCAGCTGCTTACAATCAATTTAAGGATGGCAAGACTGACAATGCTTTGAATGCTGCACAAGCTGCCGTTAATGAAGCTCAAAAGCTTTACGGTAACAACAGTTCACAAGCACAAGCAGCTGAAAACGTAATTAATGCAATTAACGAATATAACCAAAACCCAACTGTTTCTAACAAGGGTAAGGCTGTTGATGCTCTTAATGCATATGAAAAGTATGCTAATGAACAAATTGTTTCTGCTCAAAAGGCTCTTGACGAAGCAAATGCTAACCAAGCTAACCTTCAAAAGCAATTAGATGCAGCTCTTAGTGCACAAGCTCAAGCAAAGACTGCGCTTGATAACGCTAAGTTGGCTGTTAACCTTGATGCTTTAAAGAAGGCCTATGAAGAAGCTTCAGCTAATGCAGAAAAGGCAACTACTGCTTTGAACAATGCTAACAACACATTAAACGCAGCTCAAAAGGCCCTTGACGAAGCCCGTAATGCTCAAACTGCTGCTGCTGACAAGTTAGGTACTACTAACCCTGACATGGCTGCATTACAAAAGGCTGCTAACGATGCTCAAACTAAGGTTAACGAAACTGGTAACGCCTTAGAAGAAGCCAACGCTGATCTTAAGACTGCTCAAGGTAACTACGATGCAGCTGCCAACCGTCAAACAGTTGCCAGCGGTGCTTATACTAAGGCAGAAGCAGAATTAAATGCTGCTAAGGATGCTGAACGTAAGGCAAAGGATGCTTTTGATGAAGCTGAAGAAGCTTACATTAACGAACCAAATGAATGGAACGATGAAAAACAGCAACAAGCTAAGGATGCTTGGGACACCGCTTCTGCTGCTGTAACTAAGGCTCAAAAAGCATTTGATGAAGCTAACACTGCATTGAATGGTGCTCAAACAGAAGTAAATGCCGCTGGTGAAACTCTTGAAAATGCCAAGACTCGTCAAAAGGCTGCCCAAGATGCTCATGATGCTGCTGTAAATGCTCAAACTGCTGCTGCAGATAAGTTAGCTGCTGCTAAGGCTTATGCAACTGCTAGTGCTAACGTAAACAAGGCTAGCGAAGACTTTGGCAACGCTCAAGCTGCTCAACAAAAGACTCAAGCTGCTTATGATGAAGCTATGAATGCTCAAACTGCCGCTGCTGACAAGTTAGGTACTACTAACCCTGACGTAGCTGCTCTTCAAAAGGCATATGATGATGCTTCAACTGCTGCTAACCAAGCAGGTGCAAAGCTTGAAGATGCTAAGGATGCTCTTGCAAAACAAAGCCAAAAAGTTGCTGATGCTCAAAAGGCATACGATGACGCAACTGCTAAGGTTAATGATGCGACTAAGTCATTAGAAGATGCTAAGGCTGCTACTAAGAAAGCCCAAAGCACTCTTATGCAAAACAATGAATTCGCTACTGATGCTGCTGCAGCATATAACGAATTAAAGGCTGACCATGCAGAAAACGCATTGAATGCTGCTCAAGCTATGCTTAACAAGGTTCAAAAGGTTTACGGTTACAATGCACCACAAACTGATGCAGCCGAAGCATTAGTAAATGCTCTTAAGGATTACTACCTTAACCCAACTACACCAGCTGACAAGACTGCTACCTTGAACAAGATTCAAGCAGCTCAAGATGTCTTTAACAACCTTGTTAAGGATGCGAATGCTGCTATGGATGCCGCAGAAGTTAAGTACCAAGATGCTCAAAAGAATGCTGATGCTGCTAAGGCAGTTCTTGATCGTGTAAACAACGGTGACTTTAGTGACTTCCCAGCTGTTAAGGACGCCGAAGAAGCTCAAAAGCTTGCTCAAACTAACTATGATAATGCATTAGCTAACTTGAAGAATGCGCAAGCTAACTTAGACTTAGCAAAGACTAACCTTGAAGCTGCTAAGAAGGCTGCTAGTGAAAAGCCAGCCGACAAGCCATCAACTGATGATCAAGGCAACAAGAGTGACGACACCAACAAGGGCGACGACACCAACAAGGGCGACGACACCAACAAGGGTGACGACACCAACAAGGGCGACGACACCAACAAGGGTGAAGACACCAACAAGGGTGACGACACCAACAAGGGCGACGACACCAACAAGGGTGAAGACACCAACAAAGGTGAAGACACCAACAAGGCCAACGACACTGCTAAGGATAACGGCGCAGTTGTAAATGACACTAAGAAGAGTGAAGCTACTGTTGCTACATCAGCTGACAAGAAAGCTGCAACTACTAACGTAACTCGTGCTGAATACAAGGCTGCCAACAACCAAAACAGTACTAAGGCTGAAACATTACCACAAACTGGTAACGAAAATGGCGTTGCTGCAATCGCATTAGGTGCTGCAGCTGCTATGTTTGGCCTTGGCTTAGCTGGTAAGAAACGCGAATACTAATAATTATATTTTGAAATTATTAGCTTGGATTTAATTTTATAATTTGTTCGGACATACTAGAGGGTTGTGACGAAGGTTTGCTTTGCCACAGCCTTTTAGTTTATATCCAAAAAGTGAGGGGAAAATATGGCTGATGTAAACAAGGCGTTAAAGCAGGCGAAAGCGACTTATGAGCAAGCTCAGCAATCCTATGAAAAGTTTAACCAAAAGTACCATGAAGCAAAACAAGCAGTACTTTCTGCTCAAAGTACATTTGCCGGTGTTCAAACGATTGGTGATCGGACGACAATTGAAACAAGCAGTCAATTGTTGAGAAATGTTCAAAATAATTTAGACAGGATTTCCGCTAATCTCTTGGTAGCAAAGGAAAATGTAAAAGCAGCACGTAGTAATTTAGAAAATGCTAAAAAAGCAGCTGAATTAGAAGAGAAAAATCATCAACCTCTAAAACAACCGCTTTATACTACTATTTCAACAAGTTATGGTGAGATCAAAATTACCAAGAAAAACAAGCCTAAGTCATCACAGGAAAGAGTTGCAAAAGAGCAAAAGGATGCTCCCGTTAAAATGACGAGAGCGGAATATCGCCAAAAATTAAACGAACATAAATAATTTTAAAGAAGGACTTGCAAAACGATGAATGCAAGTCCTTTTTTAATAAAGTTAATTTATTAGTTTCCCTTTAGCGATTGCCAATTTGAATTGTCCATAGTCTGCTGTAACCTGGTCTACATACTTTAAAGCCCAATTTGGTAAAACGGTATCTAGTTTCTTTTGATGTTTTAAATAGCCACGGATCATCGGTGCAGTGGGACTTTGGAAATGAGCCATCGCTAGCAAGTAAGCACACGTCTGGCAGTAGAATTGAAAACTTTCAAAGTCAAGTTTATTAACATTAATTGATTCTTTCATATCCCGGAACTGTCGAATGTAATAACTGCGACCACCAAAAGTTGTACTTCCTAAAAAGCGATCGGATGAGGATTGGAGAACCCGTTGCGCTGTTACAATTCTTTGACCAGCAATTTCTCCATTTCTAATTGCTTGTTGGACAGGAAGTGAAAGTAAGTTATAACGCAATGGCATCGCTTCTTTGACTTGTAACACGATGTGACTATTATCATTGCCAGTAAGCATGATTAAGTAACATCGTGTCCCGAAGCTGCCAACACCGACACTGTAGCGAATAATATCAGAAATGTGAAAGTTTGCTAAAAGAACCCGAACATCTTGCCGAACATTTTCGCGATATTTGTTATATCCTTTAACAATCTGTTGATAACGCAGAGCACTAAGATGACGTGCACGTGGTGGGTTATCGCGAAAGACGAGGTGCCCTTGGTTATTGATAGTCGCCATTTTTTGAATTATTTCTTCTGAATTACTGCGCTGACTCTTTTTAAGAACCTTATTAAGGACTGTTTGCATTTGCGTTGAAATATCACCAAAAGACTCAATCGCTTTCCCCATGTCTTCATAGGCAAATGAAAAATAAAACAATTGGGAAAGGCTCATCTTATTGGCACTTTTGATAGTATGGCGGTAGGTCTTAGTCGTTAATTGAAGAAGATGGTAAAGGTCATTGCGATCAAAACCGTTTTCTTCACCCGCTAGTTCAGCACTAACTAATAACCGTTTCAAATCACTTTCCCAATTTCCGATCCGCGCTTCATCAAAGTCATTAAGACCAAAGAGAAGTTTACGTTCAGGAGAGGCATAAAAGCCAAAATTATTTACGTGAGCATCACCGCAGATAATTATGGGAAGATTACTTTGGGCCTGCCGCTTAAGGTCATGTTCCATTAATTCAGCCGTTCCGCGGAAAAATGAAAAGCGACTGGCAAGCATTCTTTGGTGGCGCAATGGAAGCAACTCGGGGATCATGTTGGCTTCAGTGATTTGAATTATTTTAACGGGGTCCCGATCAACTGGCGTGAAGGTTCCTAACATGTCACTAGAGATTACTTTTTGCTGCCGTTTACCATTATTTTCCAATTCAGCTTTAGTTTTATTGATTTGAATTTTTCGTAAGTCAAAGATATCGAGATTTTGATTAATCAAAAGTTGCGCATCCTTTCAGAGACAATACTTATGTCTTATTTTAAGGCTTCTAATTTATTTGTAAATATGGTTTGATTAAGTTGATAAATAATGCTTTTCAAAATAAAATTAATATAAGCGAAATTATAGAAGGGGTTGATAGGGTGATTATTGCAGTGGAAAATTCACTTGCCCAACATTTGCATGTTAATTCACAGGTTATTGCACCTTCTGAGCTATTAGAGACAAATGTTTGGACTATTCGTGTTACTGGTGAATTCATGATTATTATGAATAACTTAATGTCGTTGCCAATTATTGTACGCTATCCTCAACGCTTTAATGATTCACGATCTTTTATAGCAGCATTTAAGCGTGAATTTTTAAGAGTATTAGAAGTTTCGCCAATTCCTCATGCAAAAATTAGGATGATTCGTGACGCTCAGTTTAGCAAAGTCGTATTTACACGCCAAATTCAGCCAGAAACTCAACAGCAATTGCAGATGTATCAGAATCTCATGATGGGCCCTAATTCAATTATTGATTGGGAAAAAGACCCGACCAATGCTGAAATTGCACTTCAATTAGCGGAACAGACACGGATTACCAATAAGACAACGGACGAAGAATATGTTGTAATGGATATTTTTGAAGATTATTCAGTTACGGACTTTAAGGTAGCAACACATCCTAAACTTAATGAACATAACCGTCGCTATCTTTACCGCTCACTTTCAATAAATGATATTATGAATGCAACAGCGGTGGGAGAAAAGATTTTAGATGATTATCAAGGTTATTTAGAAAGTCGTGGAAAAAGCGAGAGTATCGTTGATCGGGATTTAGATTGTGCTGCAGATTATATCGGCTACTGTGAGGCCCTCGGTGAATCTGTTCTTGATGATATTACCTTGGTCTATCACTATTTAATTAACTATGAAAAACTACATAATGATCGTCCGACTGATACCGGCTTCCATTCTAAAAGTGATGCCTTTCGCGAATTTGGGAAGTTTTTACGGGCAGAAGATCTTTTCTCTAGTGAAGACTACGATTTGTTTGTCCAAGCAATTAGTCAGGGAATAAAAGATCTCGGTTCTAAACAGCGGATGTACCACTTGCAACGTATAATTCGTGATATGCAACGGCAAGTAAGAAATCAACGCGAGCATGCAATCCAATATGTTAATAAACAATATACTATTTATGTTGAGCTTAGTGATTATCATCCTAAAATGTGGCGGCGATTTACCGTCAGCGGTGATACGCGACTGGACATGTTGTGCTTTGCAATTTTAGCGGCATTTAATGCAGACGGGCACCACTTATTTGAACTGCATCAGGGAAATACTCATTATCAGTTGCCGATTCTTGATAGTGGCTTTGGTCAATCAAAAGATATTACCCAAAGTTGGGTAGGTGATTGTAATCTTACCCAAGAATATAACCTAATATATGACTTTGGTGATATGTGGAACTTTAAAATTAAATTTGAGGAAGTAAAACCTAAACGACTTCCTACTCATACCAGTCCCAAAATTATTAGTGGTTTTGGAAATGGAATCTTGGATGATATTGGAGGAGTAAAAGGGCTGACTCAAGCGGCAAAAGATGATCCGGATATTAATGCTCCGTTAAACATTCCGAAATTTAAGAATCAATGGTCCCGTCAGATTGAAAAAATACGTCGCTCTTATGAATAAAAAGCACTACTATAGATAATGAAATATACATAATCGAGGTCTTTAAGGATGGAAAAACGCGAAAATGTTATTCCAAAAACAATGAAGGCTTGGGCGGTCACGACTCCTGGGCCGATTGATGGTCAAAAATCACCAATTGAATTTACTGAAAAGCCTGTACCAACTCCCAAGCGAGGTGAAGTCCTTGTTAAGGTATTGACGTGTGGAGTATGTCATACAGACTTACACGTGACAGAAGGAGATTTGCCAATCCACTCCACCATGAACACGTTACTCCTGGTCATGAGATTGTTGGTAAAGTTGTTGGTTTTGGACCAGAAACACAACGATTTAAGCTCGGTGAACGAATTGGGATTCCGTGGTTTAGGCATGCTTGTGGTGTATGCAAATTTTGTCGATCGGGTCATGAAAACCTCTGCCCCCATTCACTTTATACTGGTTGGGATTATGATGGGGGTTATGCAGAATACGTCACGGTTCCAGAAGGATTTGCATACCGACTTCCGGAAAAGTTTGATTCTCTAGAGGCAGCTCCATTATTATGTGCAGGGATTATTGGTTATCGAGCTTTTGAGCGTGCCAATGTTCCGGCTGGCGGTCGCCTAGGATTATATGGCTTCGGTGGTTCAGCTCATATTACAGCTCAGATTGCACTTGCTCAGGGAATCGAAGTGCATGTCTTTACGCGTGGTGAGGATGCCAAGAAATTCGCCCTAGAATTAGGTTGTGCTTCTGTTCAGGGCTCCTATGACCCAGCGCCAGTTCCTTTGGATTCATCAATCATTTTTGCGCCGGTTGGTGATATGGTCTTGCCGGCTTTAGCTAGTTTAGTTCCAGGGGGGACATTAGCATTAGCCGGTATTCATATGACTGATATTCCAACAATGAATTACCAAAAAGAAATATTCCACGAAAAGACATTAACAAGCGTTGAGAGTAATACTCGTCGTGATGGGGAAGAATTCTTAACATTAGCTGATCGTCTTAATATCCATCCTGAAGTCCACGAATATCCCCTAGCAAAGGCCGATGAAGCGTTACGCTATGTTAAGCATGGCGATATTAAGGGAGCTTGTGTATTACGTGTTAGCGAGGACTAATAATTGTCTTTTCCTTCTCATTCCTGCTAAGATAGTTAGAGAGGTTTAGAAGAGAAAAAAGGAGGCTTTTTTATGAAATATCCCCAATTATCATTGGATGAAGTTAAAGGACCCAAAGCAGTGATTGAAACTACAATGGGGACAATTACTGCTCAGCTTTTTCCAAAATACGCACCTAAAACGGTTGAGAACTTTGTTAAGTTAGCGGAGAAAAATTATTATGATAATGTAATTTTCCACCGGGTTATTCCCGACTTTATGATTCAAGGTGGTGACCCAACTGGAACTGGACGTGGCGGCGAAAGTATTTATGGTCACCCATTTGAAGACGAATTTTCTGAAGAATTATTTAACTTCACTGGTGCTCTTTCAATGGCTAATGCTGGCCCGAACACAAATGGCAGCCAATTCTTTATTGTCACTAATGAACATGTTCCGGAAAATATGATTGAGCAAATGAAAGCCGTTGGGTACCCACAAGAGATTATTGATTATTATGAAAAACATGGTGGTACACCGTGGCTTGACTTCCATCACACCGTATTTGGTCAAGTGTTATCTGGGATGGATGTTGTCGAAAAGATCAGTAAAGTTAAGCGGGATGCGATGGATAAGCCTGAAAAAGACGTTATTATTAAAACAATTAAAATTGAAAAAGAGAAGTAATAAAAGGGATGAGGCTGGAAGAAAACTTTTGTTTTCTCCCAGCCTCAACTGCTTTTATGAACAATTAAGATAACGTGAAACTAGCTTCGCGTCGCCACAAGGCTCGAGGCTAAGCTAGAACGCTAATCAGCCCGTGCCGTGCTAATCATCGTTCTAGCTTAGCCCACCGTCTTGTCGAGGAGGTTATTTTCCACTCTCATTCCTTTTTTGTAGTTAAGAGATCCCATAATTTCTGCTTGGGGGCTGTTAACAGTTCAGTTGAACGAGTAACAGCTGACAGGCGAAATGATTGTTTTAACGGGCTAGTAACATTTAATGAATGAATATTATCTTCTGGGGTAATCGCCAAACTTGTTAAATAGGCAATTCCAAGATTTTCCGCAACCATGGTTTTGATAACGTGAATGTCAGCGGTGCGGTAGATGACTTGGGGACGAAAATGAGCCAAATGAGAGATTTGCTTAAAGGCTTGCTCATGAAAAAATTCAGTATCAGGAACAATAAAGCGTTCATTTTTAAGGGTAACAAAATCAATCTCCTTTTTAGTTACGAGGGGATGATGCTTACTAACGATAATCTTAAAGGGATACTCAGCTAGTTCGGTAGTTTTTAAGCCCACTTCTTTTAGGGGATTAAGCGATCCAAGTAATGCCATATCAATGTTGCCGTGCTTAAGCATCTTGAGAATTTCCTTAGAACCGTGCTCAGAGGTTTCCAAGTGACTTAAAAGTCCTTCTCGCATTAATAGCGGGGTTAATGGCGGAAAGTAATAATTGCCGATGATAGGTGGTAGCCCAAAACGAATACTAGATGATTCGGCTTGATTGATTTCTTGGTGAGCAATCTTTAATTCGTTTAAGATCACATCAACGTGGACAGCAAATTGCTTCCCGGTTGGCGTGATATGCAATTGCTTATGGACATGGTCACGGACAAAAAATGAAGTGTCAAAATCTTTTTCTAGTCGTTGGATAGCCATTGTAATAGTTGGTTGACTGACATTGAATTTTGCTGCAACTTGCGAAAAATTTTTATATTTTACTAGTGCTTGATAATATTTTAGATCGTTTAATTTCATAATAGATGCCTCTCTGCCAGTGATTATAATGGGTATTATCAATTTTATTTATATCATAGCATATATTTGACTATAAACTAACGCTGGAATTACTCTAAGAATGTTGAAACAGATAAAAGGTAAAGGATAGGCGATAATGTTGCGCAAAGGAATGCAAATGTTAAATGATCCCTTTAAGAATAAGGGAACTGCTTTTACAATTGAAGAGCGAAAAAAGTATGGTTTATTAGGTTTGTTACCATCTTGTGTAAGAACGATTGAGGAACAGGCAGACGAAATCTATCGGTTGTATCAATCTAAGAACTCACGGATTGAACAGCGCCACCTATTGATGGAAGTATTCAATACTAACCGCACTCTTTTCTTTTACTTAATGGAAAAACATATTGCGGAATTTATGCCGGTTGTGTATGACCCCGTAATTGCTGAGGCGATTGAGCAATATAATGAACGTTACATTAAGCCGCAAGATGCTGCATATTTGAGTATTGAGCATCCTGACTTAATTAAAGAAGAACTTGCTGATGCCGCCGATGGTCGTGATATTCGCCTTATCGTTGTTACAGATGCTGAAGGAATCCTTGGTATTGGTGACTGGGGTGTAAACGGGGTTGATATTTCTGTTGGGAAATTAATGGTTTACACAGCAGCGGCTGGGATTGATCCATCCCAAGTTCTCCCAGTTTCTATTGATGCGGGGACTAATAATGAAAAATTATTGAAATCCGCTAATTACTTAGGAAATCGAATTAAGCGGGTTGAAGGTCAAGAATACTTTGACTTTATCGATAAGTTTGTTGATGCGGTTGAAGAATTGTTCCCTAAGAGTTTACTACACTTTGAAGATTTTGGTCGGGGAACGGCTGCGCAGATTCTTGATAAGTACCAGGATAAGATTTTAACCTTTAATGATGATATTCAAGGAACCGGGATTATTGCCTTAGCTGGTGTGCTAGGAGCCATGAATATATCAAAAGAAAAGTTAACGGACCAAACATTCTTAACATTCGGTGCAGGGACCGCTGGAATGGGAATCGCTAAGATGCTTTATGACGAATTGATCCTTCAAGGCCTGACCCCCGAAGAAGCAAAGAAGCACTTCTACCTTGTTGACAAGCAAGGATTATTATTTGACGATACGCCAGGCTTAACACCAAAGCAAAAGCCATTTACCCGTCAACGGAGCGAGTTTGCTAATGCTGATGAATTAACCAATTTACTTGCTGTTGTTAAGGCTGTGCACCCAACAGTAATGATTGGTACATCCACTCAACCAGGCAGTTTTGATGAAGCGGTTGTAAAGGAAATGGCAGCTCATACTTCACGGCCAGTCATTTTTCCACTCTCTAACCCAACTAAGTTAGCAGAAGCAAAAGCAGCTGACCTCCTCAAGTGGACTGATGGAAAGGCATTAATTGCGACTGGAATCCCGGTTAAAGATATTGAATATAACGGAACTGTTTACCAAATCGGACAAGCTAACAATGCGTTAATTTATCCTGGAGTTGGTTTTGGGGCCTTGGCTGCTGAAGCTAAAGTGCTAAATGATAATATGTTAGCAGCAGCTGCTCATGCTTTAAGTGGCTTAGTTGATCCGGAAAAGCCAGGCGCAGCGGTGTTACCTCCTGTTTCTAAGTTAACAGAATTTTCTAAGCGAGTGGCTGAACGAGTAGCCGAATCTGCTATCGATCAAGGCCTAGCCGGCGACGGAATTACCGATGCAAAGAAGGCAGTAGCAGAAAAAATTTGGAAACCACGATATTAATCAGTCAGCTTGCATCTTTGTGAATAATAAAACCAGATTATTAGACAAAAATAGAAAAGCATCTAAGGAATTAAAAAATCTTAGGTGTTTTTTTGTGTAGAAGTTTGTGAAATTTTTGCAAACACGATTGAAAAAAGCTATTATAACAGTTGGTAAGGCAATAGCTATAAGTGAAATTTATTGAAAATTAAAGATTTGACTATAGCTTTACTTACAAGGTAGGATATACGTGTAAATGATGTGTAACATTTCACAAGATAAAATTGCTCAATTAATATATTGGAGGTTTTTGAGATGTCAGAATACCGTACTGAAGAAGATACGTTAGGTCCTGTTAAAATCCCTGCTGAAGCATTATGGGGACCACAAACAGAACGGAGCCGGAATAACTTCCCAACCGGTCAATACATGCCATTAGCAATCATCCGTGCTTTATTGAACATTAAAAAGGCAGCGGCCCAAGCTAATATGGAAACTAAAGCTATCTCTGAAGAAAAGGGTAATTTAATCGTTAAAGCGATTGATGAATTACTCGCATTAAGTGATGAAGACTTGCGGAAGGACTTTCCATTAAAGGTTTACCAAACTGGTTCTGGTACCCAAACTAACATGAACACTAATGAAGTTGTTGCGCACAAGGCTCATGAAATTAACCCTGACATTGAAATTTTACCAAATGATGATGTTAACAAGGGTCAAAGTTCAAACGATACATTCCCAACTGCTATGAATGTAGTTGCTTTAGAAGCGCTTGATAAGTTGAAACCAGCTGTTCAACACTTAATTGATGAATTAAAGGTTAAGGAAGAGAAGTACATGAAGACTGTTAAAGTTGGACGTACTCACTTGCAAGATGCTGTTCCATTGACATTTGGGCAAGAACTTTCTGGTTACATTGCTTCCTTAGAACATGACCTTGATTACATTAAGACTTTGGAACCAACATTAGATGAATTGGCAATTGGTGGTACTGCTGTTGGTACTGGTTTGAATGCTGCAGAAGGAATGCCTGAAAAGATTGCTGAAAAGCTTAGTGAAGTTTACGGCTTAAACTTGACTGCTGATTCAAACAAGTTCTACGGTTTAGCTAACCACTCTGGTTTGGATGTTGTTCACGGTGCTTTGAAGACGTTAGCAGCCGACATGTTCAAGCTTGCTCAAGATATTCGTTTCTTGGCTTCTGGTCCTCGTGCAGGTTACGGTGAATTAAATATCCCAGCTAACGAACCAGGTTCATCAATCATGCCAGGTAAGGTTAACCCAACTCAAGCAGAAGCTGTAACAATGGCTGCTTTACGGGTATTCGGTAACGATACAGTAGTAACAATGGCTTCATCACAAGGTAACTTCGAAATGAATGTTTACAAGCCAGTATTGATCGATGCATTCCTCGAATCAGCTGACTTATTAACTGGAACAATTACTGGATTTGCTGACAAGATGATCCACGGAATGACAGTTAATGAAAAGCGGATGGAAGAATTAGTTGATAATTCATTAATGACTGTTACTGCTTTGTCACCAAACATTGGTTACCATGACAGTGCTAAGATTGCTCAAGCTGCTGATAAAGCTGGTAGCACATTAAAAGAAGCTGCTTTGAAGTCCGGTAAGCTTACTGAAGAACAATACGATGAATGGATGGACATGCTTAAGATGACCAACGTTGATCGGGATAAGTAAGAATTTAGTTAAAAGTAATGCCGATTATGGTAAGAGTGGAAATAAGCAATAAAAAGAACTTGTTCCACTCTTTTTGACTGTAATGTATTTAAAATTAAGAATTAAAAGGAGAGCAATATCATGGCTGAAAAATTCCAACCATTATCTGTAAGTAAATTAGATAATGATTACGATGTTATTGTAATTGGTTCTGGTGGAACAGGTCTTTCCGCAGCAATTCAAGCAAACGAATTGGGAATGAAGACGGTTGTTCTTGAAAAGGAAGAGGAACTTGGGGGAAATACCAACCGAGCTTCTTCAGGAATGAACGCCGCTGAAACCAACGTGCAATTACAACATGGAGTAATTGATAACGTTGCCGATTTCTACCACGAAACATACAAAGATGGTGGACGTTTAAATGACAAAGATATGCTAGGTTACTTTGTATATCACACAGCCCCAGCAATCGACTGGTTAGCTGATCATGGGATTAAGCTTGATGACATTACAATTACTGGTGGAATGTCTCGTAAACGTACTCACCGTCCAGCAAGTATGGCGCCAATTGGTGGTTTCTTAGTAAAGAGTTTATTGGAAGTTGTTCAAAAGGAAAATATTCCAGTATTTAATAAGGTTAAAGTTAAGAAGCTCTTACAAGATGATGAAGGCAAGGTAATTGGTGTTGAAGCTAATGCTGATGGCCTGATTAAAACTATTCACGCAAAGGCTGTTATTTTAGCTACTGGTGGATTTGGTGCTTCTAAGGAATACATGAAGCGGTTCCGCCCTGACCTTGCTGATTACAAGACTACCAACCAACCAGGAGCAACTGGTGATGGTTTGAAGCTTGCTGAAGGCGTTGGCGGTGAATTAATGCAAATGGACCTTGTGCAAGTTCACCCAACTGTTCAACAAGATAATCCTCATGTTTACCTTATTGGTGAAGCTGTCCGTGGTGAAGGTGCAATCTTAGTTAATGCTGAAGGTAATCGGTTTGTTAACGAATTAAACACTCGAAAGATTGTTTCTAATGCGATTACGGCCCTTCCAGAACACAGTGCTTACTTAATTTTTGACCAAGGTATTCGTGACCATGCTAAGGCAATTGAATTTTACGATAAAGTTGGTCTTGTTGTTCATGGCGATACGATTGAGGATCTTGCAAAGAACCTCAACATGGATCCTGAGAACTTAAAGAAGACAGTCGCAACATGGAATGAAGCTGTTGAAAATCATGACGATAAAGAATTCCATCGGACAACAGGGATGGATCGCGGAATTACTAAGCCAGGATTCTTCGCAATCCATATTGCACCTGCAATTCACTACACTATGGGTGGTATTCATATTAATACAAAGACTCAAGTGCTTGATGGTAATGGGGATGTAATCAAGGGATTATATGCTGCAGGTGAAGTTGCTGGTGGTTTGCATGGTAATAACCGTGTTGGTGGTAACTCAATTGCAGAAACGATTGTCTTTGGACGTCAAGCAGGTCAACAAGTAACTGTTTACGCCCGTGGCTTAAAGTAAAAAATAATGGGCAGTGAGAAACTGCCTAGAGCAATTATCAATTAATTACTTAACTATATAAGGGATAAGGAAATGAAAAAATTAGAAAGTGTAAATTATAAGGGGTTCATTTGGCCTGTTATTATTGGTTTGATTTTATGGTTTATGACTCCTATTAAACCGGCTGCCGTTCCAGTTGCTGGTTGGCATATGTTTGCTTTGTTTGTTGCTACAATCATTGCATGTATTACCCGTCCACTTCCAATTGGTGGTGTTTCAATTATTGCTTTTGCTTTAACTGTTTTAACAAAAACAGTTCCAATGGAAAAAGCAATTGTTGGTTTTGGGAATGCATCGATTTGGATGATCGCAATGGCTTTCTTCATTGCCCGGGGATTCATTAAGACCGGACTTGGTCGGCGGATTGCATTGAACTTTGTTAAGGCATTTGGTAAGCGGACTTTAGGACTTGCTTACTCCTTGATCGGTGTTGATTTGATTTTAGCACCAGCTACACCAAGTAACACTGCGCGTGCTGGTGGTGTTTTATACCCAATCATTGAATCATTGTCTCAATCGTTTGGTTCAGATCCTAAAAAAGGAACAGAACGTAAAATTGGTTCTTTCTTGATCTTTGCTGAATATCATGGTGATATGATTACTGCGGCAATGTTTATGACAGCCATGGCCGCTAACCCATTGGTTCAAACACTTGCCAAGAGTAATGGTGTAAACATTACTTGGGTTGGTTGGTTCTTAGCTGCCTTGGTACCAGGGATTATTTCCTTAATCATTGTTCCATGGTTGATCTACAAAATGTATCCACCTAAAATTAAGGAAACTCCTAATGCTAAGCAATGGGCAGAAGACGAACTCTCTAAAATGGGGGCAATGACTTTACCAGAAAAATTAATGGCTGTTATCTTTGTTATTGCCTTAGTTCTCTGGATTGTCGGAAGTTTTATCGGGATCGATGCAACACTTGCTGCATTTATCGCATTAGGGTTGTTACTCTTATGTGGTGTGTTAAGTTGGCAAGATGTTCTTCATGAAACGGGAGCTTGGAACACTTTGACATGGTTCTCTGTTCTTGTTATGATGGCCGGTCAATTGACGACTTTAGGATTTATTCCATGGTTGAGTAAGACTGTTGGTAACTCGCTTCACGGTATGAACTGGATTTTGGTATTAGTGATCTTAATTATTGCTTACTTCTACTCACATTACCTATTTGCTAGTTCTACTGCTCACGTAACTGCAATGTATAGTGCATTCTTGGCTGTTGCTATTTCAGCTCATGTTCCACCAATGCTTGCAGCTTTGATGCTTGGTTTCTTCGGTAACTTAATGGCATCTACTACTCACTACGCTTCTGGTCCAGCTCCTGTTCTCTTTGGTTCAGGTTATGTTCCACAATCGAAGTGGTGGTCATTAAACTTTGTCCTTGGTATTTTCTACCTTGTCGTATGGATCGGTATTGGTAGTCTTTGGATGAAAGTTATTGGAATGTGGTAAAAATTTATCTTAAAAGAAAACTACTTGGTGAAATTTGCCAAGTAGTTTTTTGTTAGGCCAAAGATGAATACAAGCATTATAAGAATATTCAGAATCTTAATTGCAAATGGATACTTAATTGACGTAAGATAAAGATATTATTTCGACATAGAAAGGGTTAAGACGATGAATACTCGTGATTTACAATACTTTGCCATGTTAGTTAAATTAAAAAATTATACGCAAGTAGCAAAGTATTTTAATGTTTCTCAACCTAGTATTACTCAGGCAATTCGTCGCCTTGAGCAAGAATTTGACACAAAGTTAGTGCGCAAAGATCGTGTTCATCGGGATGAAATGATTACGCGCAGTGGGCAGTTACTATATGAAAAAGCGTTGGCGATAAACAAAAAAATAGACATTGCTCATCAAGAAATAGCACGGTCTGATCAACGACAAATAAAATTCGGTCTTCCACCAATCATTGGAAAAATGTATATTTCACATATTATCGGCAATCTTTCTAAACGGCTTCTTCAACGAATAAAAATTGTTTCTGTAGGATCTCATGAATTGCTAAGTGAATTACAAGCTGGCAAAATCGATATTGCTATGCTGGGTTCAATCGCACCAATTGATCAAGCCGGTATTTTTGCGGAATTAATAACTACTCGACCATTTAGTATTATCGTAAGTACTGATCATCCACTTGCAAAGAAAAAGGCGGTCAGTTTTCAAGACTTAACTAATGAAATCTTTATTAATTATGATCAGCAATATGTGCATAAAGCTGCTTTCCAAGCTTATTCTACCTATGCCCAAATCAATCCACAAACGGCAATCTATAAGGTACCAAATGTTTCCTGGATTAAAGAATTAGTACGACAAAATAAGGGAATTAGTTTGATGGTTAAAGATGCGGTAAAGGATGAACCAGGAATTGTTGCCCTCAATATTGAAGACCCAATTCCCGAAAAATTTTTTATTTCGCTTGCTACGCGAGAGGATTACATTTTAAGCGATGATGAACAGCGATTGATCACTAAATTAAAGGAAATTACTCCCATAGCTTGACAGCCGCCGTATAATTAAATAGTTAAAAGAATTGATAAGAGGAGCTTGATGGGTTTTGAGTAAGGATAAAGAGATCTCAGCGAATGATTTTGAGCCAACTGAACATTTGTCTGATAAGCATCATATGGCGATTCCATGGCATGACTTTTTTACAAATGATAATTTCACCCCTGCTTATGAGGCTAATTTAGTGGAACGAGCAGCGATTGTCGGACGAATTGGATTAATGATGCTTTCTTATGGAACGGGGGCATGGCGAGTCCGTGATTCAATGAATACGGTTGCTCGGACGTTAAAAATGACTTGTTCAGTCGATATTGGGTTAGTTTCTCTCGAATATACTTGTATGGATGCTCACCATAGTTACACGCAGGCAATATCTTTACCAAGCACAAGTGTAAATACGACGAAACTTTCGCAGATGGAACGATTTATTAAAGAATTTGACCAGCATGGGAGTGAGATGACAATTGGGGAAATTCACTCCCGTCTGGAGAAAATTGCTCACTCAAAAGGGAATTATGCTCCTTACCAAGTAGGATTAGCAGCCGCTCTGGCATGTAGCGCCTTCGTATTTTTACTTGGGGGTGGACCAGTTGAAATGTTTTGTAGTTTTATCGGGGCTGGCCTTGGAAACTATGCCCGCCGTAAGATGATTGACCGTCATATTACCTTATTTGCGGGAGTCGCGGTTGCGGTTGCCGTTGCGTGCCTTTCTTACCTGCTGGCCTTAAGTTTGATGCAATTAACATTTAATGTGAGTTCGCGTCATGAAGCAGGGTATATCGGTGCAATGCTGTTTATTATTCCAGGATTTCCTTTTATTACTAGTGGACTTGATATTTCGAAACTTGATATGCGGTCCGGCCTTGAACGGATGACCTATGCAATTGCAATTATTACAGTTGCTACCTTGGTTGGGTGGATCGTAGCATTAATGGTTAATCTACGTCCTGAGAATTTTCAAGCATTACCATTATCGGCATTAATGCTCCTTTTACTTCGGCTGCCTGCCAGCTTCTGTGGGGTGTTTGGCTTCTCAATAATGTTTAACAGTACGCCTAAAATGGCAGCTACTGCCGGTTGTATTGGTGCGATTGCTAATACATTACGGTTGGAATTAACAGACTTAACTGGAATTCCAGCAGGAGCAGCTGCATTTTTAGGAGCGTTAGTTGCCGGGTTATTGGCATCAATTGTTAAACGTAAAATTCAATATCCGCAAATTTCAATCACGGTTCCATCGATTGTTATTATGGTCCCAGGACTTTACATGTATCGGGCAATGTATAATATCGGTTTAACTTCGATTAGTGTAGGAACGCTTTGGATGACCAAGGCGCTTATGATTGTTGTATTCTTGCCAATGGGATTGATCGCTGCTCGTATTCTTACAGATTCTAAGTGGCGACATAATGGATAGGAGAGTGAGAACATGATTGCAGAATATCCGCCAACACTCCTGGCAGAGGTAAAAGAAAAAACAAAGGATCGTCAATTAACAGGTTTTACTCCAGGACAAGGACCGCTTAATCCAGACTTAATGTTAGTAGGGGAGGCTCCTGGTCGTCACGAAGAAGAAGTGAATATTCCTTTTTCTGGTGCTTCGGGTCAAGAACTAATGAAATTGATTGAATCTATTGGATATTCACGTTCAACTGTTTATATTACCAGTGTCGTTCGTCAACGGCCTTATAGTATTAAAAAGGTAGTTGATAAGAAGACGGGTGAAGTAATTGAAAAAAAGCCTAACCGTACTCCCACTAAAAAAGAAGTCTTAGCATTTGCTCCTTTATTTGATTGGGAATTAGCACAAGTTAAGCCGAAAATTATTGTTACGCTTGGTAATACGGCTTTACAACGGCTGCTTGGTAGTCAGGCTAATATTGGTAAGCTTCATGGGCAACTTCTCCACGAAAAAATTCAACGGACTAATGATGCGCATGATGGTTATGAGTTGACGACTGCCAAGCATTGGATTATGCCGATGTATCATCCGGCCGCAGTACTCTATGCCCGCCGATTGGAGCCTACTATTAAAGCAGATTGGCAACAGTTAGGGCAGGATATTAAGAAAATGAAAAAATAACCATTATACTTTTTATGCCTAAGGTCGTATAATGGAAAACAGTTTGTAATTCAAGAGGATGGGACAACGCACTTAGATGCTCTGTTCCATCCTCTTTAGTACGGAGAGAATTAAAGGGGATGAAAAAGTGGAATTACAACAACGACGAACAATTGTTACTGGGGCGTTGTTACTATCTAACATTATGGCGGGAATGGATGGTACGATTGTAAATACGGCCTTGCCAGCTATTACCAGTGACCTTCATGGGTTGCAATATATGGGGTGGATCATCGCAACTTTTCTTTTGGGAATGGCTGTTGCAACCCCATTATGGAGTAAGTTTGGTGAGCATAAGGGAAATAAGCAAGCCTATATTACTGCTACCTCCATGTTTTTAGTTGGAGCAATCTTTCAAGGATTAGCCCCTAATATTTTATGGTTTATTATCGCGCGAACTGTAATGGGAATTGGTGCTGGAGGGATGAATACAATTCCGTTTATTGTTTTTGCTGAATTGTACGACAACCTAAAAAAACGAGCTCAAGTATTAGGAATTGCCAGTGCTTGTTTTGGAACTGCTTCGATTATTGGTCCCCTACTCGGTGGATGGATTGTTGATGCGTTGAGTTGGCACTGGGTTTTCTATGTTAATGTGCCGATTGCCTTAATTGCGATTACCATTATTAGTCTGTTCTATAAGAATGTGAAAAAGCAAGCTGCTGGTAAGCCGGTTGATTATCTTGGAGCGACTTTATTGGTAGTCAGTTTAGTAATGATTTTAGTAGCTGTTCAATTAATTGGTTCAGCATCTGGATTAGTAGTGGGCTGTTTATTTGTTGTTGGTCTCTTGCTGCTTGGTGGAATGATAAAAGTTGACAGTAAGGCGGTAGACCCAATTGTTCCTAGCCGGCTGTTTAAAAATCGCGAACTGGTAATTGATTTTACTTTATTCGTTATAATTTGGGGTTCCTTTATTGCATTTGTCACTTATATTCCAATGTGGGCTCAGGGAATTTTAGGTTTAAGTGCGCTGCTTGGCGGAATGACGCAAATTCCAGGGGCAGTTACTAACTTTATTGGTTCAGAATTAGTGCCAGTATTACAGGAACGATGGGGAAAATACTGGATTGTTACCTGCGGGGCGGCCTCAATTTTTATTGCCTATTTAGGAATAATGATTGGGGGACAAAAAACACCATTCTGGCTCATTTTATTCATGGGGGCTTTTGAAGGATTTGGTGTTGGCCTTGTCTTTAATATTTTACAGATTAATGTTCAAACAGATGCTGAATTACGGGATGTGCCAATTGCTACTTCGCTAGGATACTTATTGCGAATTTTGAGTCAGACCCTTATGTCCGCGGTGTATGGAGTTATTCTTAACCAAGAGCTATTCCAGGGTGTTCAAACGCACCACGGAATTACCTTAAGAATGCTAAATAAATTATCAAATGCCCAAACTGCTAGTAGTCTTCCAGATAAGCTTTTACCAACCCTGCGTACGATTCTTTATAATGGGTATCGCGACATTATCATTGCGGCAGTGATTTTAATCGTTATTGCTTTAGTTTTGGTTGTGGTTTTAGGCTGGCAAAATCATTGTCATCAACGCGAGCTAATGGCTTTAGGTAATCTTAAAGACACAAAATCTTAAATCATGATAGGATAATAGTAAGATTTTAAATGAGGAGCGATTGTTTCAGTGGAGAAAATAAAGAAATTTAATACTCAAATTGCTAGTCATCTGGCTAACAATCTTGAGAATAGTTTGCGAGAATTACGGCGGTGTGGGGCTCATCGTTCTAGTAAAGCAACCTTTACTGAAATGGGAATTCAATTAAGCGGGTTTAAAAATGATCTTGCGGAAAATAACAAGTTTAATGCCTTAGTGGGGAACGCATGGATTGACAATGAAGCTGATTACTACCTACCTGCTGCTGTAATGACAGTTGATGTTCAACGGCAAGAACAAGAATTAACAACATATGTCTTAAATGATCATGGAAATAATCAACGGGTAATCATGTATCTAACCGGGGGAGCCTATATTCAGCGTCCCGATAAGACTCATTGGCAATATTTAAATCAGTTGGCAATCGCCACGGATGCGAAGATTTATGTTCCAATTTATTCGTTGGTTCCGCATGCTACTTACCGTACTGCCTACCAAGAAATTGCTAGTCTTTATAGTAAAATTTATACCCTTATGCCTGCTAGTAAAGTAACTATTATGGGCGACTCAGCTGGTGGAGGATTGGCAGCTGGCTTTTGTGAATATCTTGGTAAAAAGGGGCTTCCACAGCCTGGTCACCTCATCTTATTTTCTCCTTGGCTCGATCTTAACCTTACAAATCCTCTCATTAGCAAATATGAGGATAAAGATGTTACACTAGCAGTGAACGGTTTGCAAAAAATTGGTACGATGTGGGCCGGTGATACAGATCATCAAGACTATCGCTTAAGTCCCTTGTATGGGAATCTTGATCAGTTGCGCGATGTGACTGTTTTTGTAGGGACAAGGGAAATAATGTATCCTGATGTGACCTTGTTTGTTCAAAAATTGCGTGACGCTGGGATCGCTGTAAACTCATATACGGGTCGTGGACTGTTTCATATTTACCCGCTTTATCAAATTCCAGAAGCAAAGGGTGTAATGAAACGGGTAGTTGCAACAATTAATAATTGATGGGGTGATATTTTGGCTAAAGTTGCTGTAGTGTTTGCACCAGGTTGTGAAGAAGTAGAAGGACTTACAATTGTGGACGTTCTCCGGCGAATGGGGATTGACACCACAATGGTCGGATTAGAGGATCTACATGTTCCTGGCGCTCATGGAATTGAATTAACTTGTGATGAGGTAATGAGTGATCGGCTCCTCGATTATGATGTGGTGGCCTTTCCTGGTGGTCGCGGAGGTGCCCAAAAGCTTCGTGATAATGATAAGTTGATGAAATTGATGCAAAAACGCAATGCAGAAAATAAGTGGGATGCCGCAATGTGTGCTGCTCCGATTGCCTTGGCCCGGTATGGTTTGCTTGATAATCATAACTATACTTGTTTTCCAGAAATTAACGAGGAAATTACTAAGGTAGCTCCAACAGCAAACTTTAAAGAGAATATTACTGTTGTTGATAATGATGGAAAAATCATTACCAGTCGTGGGCCTGCAACTGCCTTAGCCTTTGCTTACCAAATTGCAGAGGTATTAGGATACAATACTGATAAGATTAAGCATGAGATGCTATACGACTACTTAATGGATCAAAAATAATAGATAACAGTAAAAGAGGGTGAGGAAAAATGAAAAAGTTTTTCCTCACCCTTAATTATTATTATTTAATTAACCACCAGAAGATTGAACGGTGGGGTTGCTGATCAACACGTTGGTTAACAACGCTAACTAAAATCATCATTGTAGCAATAATTGAATTCTTCTTGCGGAAGGCAGTATAACGTGAATACCAAACTGTCGCATATTTATCTTTGTATCGTCGTAACCCTTGAAAGCCATACAAATGATATCCATATTCATAGATGAAGTGTGCAGCTTTTTCTTCAATAAAGCTAAATTGATATTCCCCGACATTCGAAAGAGGTGCCATTCCGAGATCAAAGTAGGTATAACCGTTTTCCTGCCCATACTGGAACATACTGATGAAAATTTTATCCATTATTCCAGAAGGTGCATCTTTACTATGACGCATGAGGTCAATTGTTAAAATCTTTTTACCCCCTGTCGGCATAAACGTTGCAAAGGCGACCATTTTGCCGTCTTTATCACGAATAATGCCAACTGGTGCTTGATTAATATAGTAAGAGTCAAAGAAACCAAGAGAGAATCCCTTTTCGGTTTCGTTCCCTAACCAACTATCGGAAACTTGTTTCATCTCCTGCATTAATTCTTTGCTAAATGGTGGCTTTTCAACAGAGAAAGTATAGCCTTCACGATCAAATTTATGCATCAATGCTCGTTGTGAGCGTTGGCGCTTACCAGCAAGTGTAAAGTCCGCTAACTTAACGAGACCAGTTTCACCAGTTTTAATAAAGTCGAAGCCAAATTCATGAAGAAGCATTGTCATATCGCTGGAGACTTCATAAAAGACGAGCTGATAGCCATACTTATCAGCTTCTAAGACAAATTGTCGAAGAGCTGGTCGCCAACTATCCTTATCTCCAACTGGATCGCCCATTACGACCAGGCGATCATATTTACGGCGATACATGAAAAAGAGCTTATCATGATCGTCAACACTGTAATAGTAGATACTTTTATCTTTTAAGAAAGCGAGGTGACTAGTTTCATTTCCCCCATATTCCTTAATAACATTACGGATCCGTTCAGCATCAAATACGTTTGGAATATTGAAAGGATCAGTTCCGGCCATAAAGTAGCGCAGAATGAAGAAAATTAATAAGAGACCGAGGATTAAGCCAAAGAATCCTGAAATCCAAATCTTTTCACCAGGGAAAAATAGGAAATCAGGGATGTGATGCTTGCTGGAATATTGAGGAGCATTTATAACGCCGACAATTACATAGAGAATACAAGCTCCAGCAAAGATAAGACTATCAATTGCGAATTTCTCAATTGAGTATTCCAATTTCTTCCGATACAACACATGGCGAGAGAGTAAAACAAGGATCAAAACAATGACGAGGTAAATTGTTAAGCTCAAAGTCCCCAGATTCCAAATGGTATTAGCAATTCCAATTACCAATAATATTAAAGTAGGAAGATAGGCCTTTTTCACCTTTGATTGAAGACCACGGGCGCAGGCAAGCATAGCAAGTGCAAATAAGATGGTTGTCAATTGGTGAAGGAAAAAGAAGGTATAGGGATAAAGGTGCGCGATAATCTTATTTTGTGCTGTGATGTCTGGAATTGAGGCAGTGATAAGCATTAAAATTCCAGAAACATACATAAATGTTGTAATTAAATAGTAAGCAAGTTTACGGACCATTAGTAATGGCAACCCGTCAAAGAACTGGTTAACTTGTGATGCCAGCGAATGCAAGAACATGAATCCAGCAATAATTAATGGAACGATGTAGTAAAAAATTCGGAATAATAATAGCCAGATAACAGAGGTGGTTTGGGAAACGCCAAGTAGTGACAGTTCTAACATCATTAAAAGGTCAAACGAACCAAGCGCCCCCGGAATCATTGAGAGAACCCCGAGAACCTGGGCAACAACGTATAACGGCAGAACGCTAATAAGGTTATGTCGAACGCCTAGGCACCAACCGACTAATAAGAAGAAAAGTGCGACAAATAGCCATTCGCAAGTTGAACTAGTAACTAAAAAGGTTCCTACTTTTGGCGTAATATCCTTAAATATTTTACTATTATGAATAACAGTAAAATAAAAAACGATTGGGAAATATAATCCGCCCCCCACAAGCCAAAGTGCGTATTGGTTGAAGTGACCGCCATCGTGAAACACAAACATGATGATCAAAGCTACCCAACAAAGAACAGATAAACCAGAGAGTAAGAAAACAGCGATTTTAGAGATAGCAAGCAGAATCTCTTTCTTAGTTGCGTTCTTTCGATAGAAGTATGCTCGTAAAGTAGAACCAAGAATTCCGCCAAATCCGGCAATATTTGTTAAAGTGTTAGTAATCCATCCACAGCGAATAATATATGATTTCTTAAATTTCCCGGGTAATAAATGGGTGATTGCAAAATCATACCCCAACATGGGGATGACTGCGATGCATCCGGTAATTAGGAGTAGGATGATGCTTTCCCAAGACAGGTTTGCTAAGCCAACTCCTACTTCATGCCATTTAACTGTTTTAAAAAAGTTACCTAAAGCGAGAATAACAAAGATTAGGACTGAAGTTACAAACACTACTTTTATGACTTTTGAATACTTAGACCACCAGTTTAATAGGCGCTTGCCCAACTGCTGCATTAAAAACTCCTCCTTAATAATAGCTAGTACTTTCATTATAAACTATTGGGAATTTTTGCGGTATAGATAGGAAAAACGAAGAATCAAAAATAAATTGCAAATTTTTGTTGACTAATTTTGAGAAATCTCGTATACTTTTATTTGTTGTTAAGTTGGTCCGTTGGTCTAGTTGGTTTAGGACGCATCCCTGTCACGGATGAGATCACGAGTTCGAGTCTCGTACGGACCGTTCTATATTAAAGAGCTGTGATTTAGGTCATCAGCTCTTTTTTTGTATCTTTTGTAATGTCGATGGAGGAAATTAAGATGGAAAATACGTGGATATACCAAGGGACCGAACCGATTAAAATAAAGAAGTATCTTCAGTCATTGGGGATGGGACATCGTTTATTTAACGATCTTAAAAACGGTGAAGGAGAATTTCTTGTTGATCATCGGAAAGTACGGCCAACAACTCAGATTCTTCCTAATCAGCCCTTAACCATTAAGGCTCAGCCAGAATTAGCTGATGATACTGTTGAAATTAGTAATGAGCCCTTAAATGTTGTTTATGAAGATGATAATTGGTTGGTAGTAGATAAGCCAGCAGGGGTGACTTCTATCCCAGGACCAACAGTTCAAAATGATACAGTTTTAAATCGGGTAAAGGGATACTTAATCGCAAATAATTCTGCAGATCTCCGCCCTCATTTAATTACACGACTGGATCGCTTTACGGGGGGATTACTTCTTATCGCTAAGCATCATATCGCCTCCAGTATGATCAGTCAGCAAGTGCAGCAACATCAAATGCTGAAGGAATATACCGCTTTAGTAGAAGGACAGGTTATGGACGAGCATGGCGAGATTAACAAGCCGATTGGAAGAAAGGATGGGCAGGCTGCACGGGTAATTGACGAGAATGGGCAACGTGCTTTGACCGAGTATTGGGTTGAAGAACGAGGCGCAAAGTGGACACGAGTGCGGGTAAGGCTCCACACTGGACGCACACACCAGATTAGGGTTCATTTTGCCGCTATTGGTCATCCCCTAATTGGTGATCATCTTTATGGCGGCGATACTAGTAAATATGATCATCAGTTGCTTCATGCAAGTAAAATTAGCTTTAACGATCCCTTCACCCTTAAACAAATGACATTTACCTCAGAATTGTCCGCAACATTTTTTGAATTAGTTTAAATACAAAATAGAGAGGCTGAAAAAACTTCGCTTTTTAACAGTCTCTCTATTTATGTGAAGATTATTTAAGATATCGTGGGACTAGCTTCGCGTCGCCACAAGGCTCGAGGCTAAGTCCAAACGATAATCAGCCCGTGCCGTGCTAATCACCGTTCTATCCTTAGCCCACCGCCTTGTCGAGAAGGTTAATTTCCCACTCACTATTTTTACTTAATTTGTTTCAAAATTTGTTTAACGCTTTGAGCCTGAAATTCTTGTTCTGCTTGTGCTGATATTTCCTGGATTTGCTTAGCAGTCATGTTAGGATTTTTGGCCATTGCTGTTTGAACTTTTGACGTAACAAAAGCGCGCCCATGTTCTGCTGCTTGCGCTTGTAATTGGGCTCCTGTAGCAGATTTAGCAACTCTAGTAAGTTTCGCAGCTTGATCCGTTGTGAGTTTAACATACATTCGTGGATATTCTAATATGTTAGTGCGCTTAACCAATGTATTGTCCATTCCCGACCATGCATATAGGACTTTATAAAGATTATTACGATATTGCCAACGCGTCTCAGTTGTTACGAGCTGAGGAGTAGTGTCATTAGTCCACTTAATTCGGCTAGTCGTATATTCATTTGCTTGGGTATGATTAGGCGTTTTTTGTTTAACCTTGGTGTTATAAATATAAACATCGTCGCGCCCGCTTTTACCGACCGGTTGATAAATTGCTAGGGGCATTGAGGAATTTGAAGCAGAGTAAATCCGCTTAGTGGTTGTTGTCGTAACTTTTTGCATTCCAAAATGGTGACTGTAATTTAGTGTCATCAAGAGAGTAGAGCCGACAAAGATGATTCCTGTAAGTGTAGCTAAAATAATTCGTAGGTTTTTTTGCCGAATAAACATCATACAAGCAAAAAAGGCAAGTGCTCCCATAAAAGTTAAAATAATAACCATTACTTCATCCCTCCTTTACCAGTTGGTTCTGCAATGTCTTCGCTATCAAGGCGAAGGTGAATTCCATTACCACTTGTAACAAAGAATGTAAGGAATAAACCAATGAGTGAGAAGGCGATTGCAAACCAGAATGCTGCATGGTACCCCATCAAAGTAGCATCAAACATCTTTGCTTTATATTGCAATGGGGATTGTGTCAGCAGTGAATGAGCAGGTCGATTGCTATTGGTAATATTTGTCAAAACAGAGATCATGATCGCTGTTCCCACAGAAGTAGCGACTTGACGAATGGTATTGTTAACAGCTGTACCGTGCGAGATTAAATTGTAAGGAAGAGAATTCATTCCCGCCGTAGTAACTGGCATCATTACCATTGAAATACCAAACATTCGGACTGCATATAAGAAGACAATATAAATAGTTGGGGTATCACGAGTAATAAAGGCAAAAGGAATTGTTCCAACAGTTAAGATAAACATTCCCGTAAAGGCTAAGCGTTTAGCACCATGACGGTCAAATAAATTCCCAGTGATTGGACTCATGATTCCCATGAAAAGGGCCCCAAATAAAAGGGTAAGACCTGAATGGAAAGCGGACATTCCATGAATGATTTGAAGGTAAAGAGGGATGACGAATTCTACCCCAACCATTGCCATCATTACAATTGAACTAAGAATGGTCGCAAGGGAGAATTCTTTGCTTTCAAAGACCTTGAATTCAAGGAACGGATCGTCTAGCTTGTTTTGACGCATGATTAGAATTCCAACTAAAATCACCCCAATGATAATGGTTGAAAGGACAACTGGATCGGTCCACCCCTTATCACCGACACTTGAGAATCCGTAAAGCATGCTCCCAAATCCTAATGTTGAAATAACAACAGAAAGCCAGTCAAGATGCGGCTTTTTATTAGGAATAACATTTTTAACTGCAAAAAAACTAACAATGATAACTAAAGCAGTAATGGGGGCGATCATTCCGAAAAGCCACCGCCAGCTATAACTATCGATAACCCATCCAGATAGAGCGGGCCCGATTGCTGGGGCTAATCCAATAACTAAGCCGTTTACTCCCATCGCGGCGCCACGTTTCTCAGGAGGATAAACAGTCAGCATAATATTTTGCATTAGGGGCATGTTAATTCCTACTCCGACCGCTTGGATAAGACGACCGGCTAATAAAACGGCAAACGATGGAGCAATCCATGCTAAGATTGTCCCAACTTCAAAGGTTGACATAGCAATGATAAAAAGACTTTTAGTATTAAAACGACTGGTTAAATAGGCACTTACGGGGATCATAATCCCATTAACCATTAAGAAACCAGTAGTTAACCACTGAACGGTGGCAGTACTAATATTAAAAGCATCCATTAATGCAGGAAAGGCTGTTGAAAGAATAGTTTGGTTTAAAATGGTACAAAAAGCTCCAATTAATAGGACGAAGATCATTAAGGAACGATTATAAGTTTGACCATTAATATCAACAGGTTGTTGCTCTTGATTCACTAGTAGAATCCCCCTTTACGTTTTTTACAATGTGAAAAATATAATACTATTCGATATCTTTGTCAAATTATTTGACAAAGATATCGAATTTTTGGTAATCTATGATTGAAATATACACTTTGGAGGAAAATAATGGATCCGCTTTCTGAAAAAATTAGAAAAATGATCGCTAGTAAACAATTAAAGATTAGTATGAGTGAAGTAGCACGTGTAACTGGTGTCTCTACTAGTCAACTAAGATACTGGGAGAAAAAGGGTTATATTAAATCGGAACAAGATGAGCAGAATAAAAATCACTATTTTAGTTTTCCAACAATTTTTCAGGTATTAACGATTAAAGTATTTTTGGATCAAGGTTTTACTTTAGCGATGGCTGTAAAAAAGGAACGAAAACGGCGCGAGCTTCATAAGATTTTTACTCGTTTTATTACTGATGGCATCAAAGAAGTAGAACAAACCGGGGAAGATAGTGGAGAAGTTAAGCTGGGCCCATTAGCTGAAGATTCCACAAAAGAAGTATATGCAGTGATTGATAGTGATAAGACTAGTCTTCGTATTCGGGATCATAAAGAAAATTAACGGATAATAAACTTTGTGTTAAGGTTAGAATGTAGAGGATAACCAAAGTAAATTAATTTGAGAAAGGAAGAATAACAATTGGCTGCATCAGGTTTGAGCTATAGTGAATTAAGTACAGATGCTAAGGAAGTGGCACTTAATTCCTTTATTAATTTTTATGTTGATCAATATTGCAAAGGTAGTTTAGAGATTCTCAGTTCACAAGTATCTAATGAACTAATGGCTACGATTAATCAAATTTTGCGTGATAATGATTTTATGGGGCATCAAGAATTAGTTAATGTAAGTACGCGGCTAAGTAAGCCAGCTTATCAAAAAATTTTAACCGCGCTGCCCAATGTTAAATTTCAAGAAGACGGGAAACCAGTTATTGACTGGATGAAGGCCTGGAAACAAAAAGAGGAACGGTTACCAGAAGAAGATTAGTCAAGTAATCAATGGGAAATAACCTTATTATTAAATTAAGAAGGTGGAGTAAAGATAAATACTTTCTCCCACCTTCTTTTTTAATCAAAGAATTAGGCAATTACTACCTTCAATTTTGTAGATGTGGTAAAATAATAGTTAGTTTTACGTACGGATTAAATAATTAAGATTAAGTGCCAATAATAAAATTAATATCAATAACCGACCTTGTCAGAACAAAGCGGTTCTTTTGGCTTACTTAAATTCCGTTAATTAACATGATAAAAATCTATAAAAGGAAAGGTATTATGACAAAATTAAAGATTAAAAACAATGAAGTTGCCTTTTACGCCATGGGTGGTCTTGGTGAAATTGGTAAAAATATGTATTGTGTACAATTCCAAGATGAAATTATTGTTATTGACTGTGGGGTTTTATTCCCGGAAGATGAATTGCTAGGGGTAGATTACGTAATTCAAAATTATGATTACCTCATTGAAAATAAAGATAAGATTAAGGGAATCTTTATTACTCACGGTCATGAAGACCACATTGGAGGATTACCATTCTTCTTACAAAAGGTCAATGCGCCTATTTATGCAGGGCCTTTTGCAATGTCATTAATTAAGGGCAAGTTAGAAGAAAAACACTTGCTAAGAAATGCAGAATTGCATGAAATTAATGAATTCGATGAAGTTCATTTTAAGAAGTTGTGGGTGAGCTTCTTCAGAACGACCCACTCAATCCCTGATACATTAGGGGTGGCCGTTCATACTCCTCAAGGAACAATTGTCCAGACTGGGGACTTTAAGTTTGATTTAACACCAGTTGGTAATTTACCAGGTCCTAATCTTCAACAGATGGCTAAGTTAGGGGATGATGGGGTTCTCCTCCTAACGTCAGATAGTACAAACGCTGAACGACCAGAATTTACAAAGTCTGAACGCTGGGTTGATATCCATATTCGCCGGATCTTTGAACGAATTAAGGGACGCATTATCTTTGCTTCATTTGCATCTAATGTTTATCGGTTGCGTGAAGCATCTGATGCCGCGATTGCGCAAGGCCGAAAGATTGCGGTTTTTGGTCGCAGTATGGAAAATGCAATCACTGCTGGTCAAGAGTTAGGTTACCTTAACATTCCGAAAGATTCCCTTATTGACCAAAATGAAATTAACAATTATCCACCAGAGAAAGTATTGATCATGTGTACTGGATCGCAGGGTGAACCAATGGCAGCCCTTAGTCGAATTGCTAATGGTACTCACCGCCAAATTACTATTCAGCCAGAAGATACAGTTGTCTTTTCTAGTAACCCAATTCCAGGAAATACCACTAGCGTTAATGCCCTTATCAATAAGCTTGAAGAAAGCGGGGCTAACGTAATTCATGGATATGTTAATAATATCCACACATCAGGACACGGTGGTCAAGTCGATGAAGAATTTATGCTACGGTTAATGAAGCCTAAGTTCTTCGCTCCAGTTCACGGTGAATACCGAATGCAAAAAATCCACACCAAGTTAGCTGAGATGACTGGTGTGCCAGAGGAAAATAGCTTTGTCCTTGCAAATGGGGATGTTTTAGCTCTTACGAAAGACTCTTGTCGAGTGGCGGACCATATTGATAGTGTTAGTGATGTTTATATTGATGGTCGTGATGCGGGAGATACGGTTGGAAATCCAGAAATTCGCGAACGACGCTTGCTTTCAGAAGAAGGTGTCGTAACAGCGATTGCGGTTGTCGACTTAAAGGATTATCAAATTGTTGCGGGGCCTGATATTGTTTCTCGTGGCTTTGTTTATATGCATGAATCACAAGAGCTGATTAAGGCAGCCAATCATGAAGTATTTTGGGCAATCCTTAATACATTTAAGAATCACAAGCACATTGATCAACGGGTATTAAACCGGACAATTATCAGTCGTTTGCAAAAATTGCTTTATGATCGCACTGGTCGTCGTCCTGTGATTATTCCGATGGTGACAATCTTGAATGGCAATAATCGTTCAGAAAATCAACACTATCGTCGACCAAACAATAAAAATAATCAAGCACATAAAAGCGAACGACAAAATAATCATTCCCACCGGAAATCTCAGCAACATTCTAAAAAGAAGAATGGTAAAGAGAAACAACCGGTTGCAACTGGAAACACAAAATAAACAATAAAGGAACTTGCGGTTTTTTTGCCTGCAAGTTCTTTTGTGGTTTAAACTAAAAAAAGAAGATTTGTTCTTAAAACTAGGGAGATTGTTTGGTATGATCATACTTAGCAATTATTTTAGATTTCCCAGAGAGGATGAGGAAAAATGACCGGAAACGATTATTTAAGGATCTGGTACCGGGTTCAAATTGGGGCGACCCTGGTCATTTTAGCGATGATGATGATTCGTAATTATGAATTTAATCGTCAGACCGTTGCATTAGCATTATTGATCATGGTTATTATTTTAGGAATTGGTTTAGTCTTTGAACTCTTGCCTAATGTGTCCTTGCTAGTTATGAAGTTGAATGCATGGCTACAAGTAATTGCCCAGCCGATAATTTTAGTATTTGCTTGGGATGTAATGGTGCGCGAAATTATTGTTTTATTACATTTACCATCCCGAGGCGTTGTAACAATGATGATTTTTTATTACTTTATTATGTTTGCGCCATTCGCAAGCGTAATTGGTGAACTCATGCATTGGAGCATTGAACGACTAATCTTTATCGCTTGGTTAGCTCAGGTGGTCTTTACGCCATTGATTGCCTTGCCAACAGACCTGGTTGATAATCACTTCTTATTATTAGCATTATCTACTGGGGCAGTTGGTGCAGTTGCCTTCTTTATTCTTACGACAACAGTAATGCGGACATGGCACTTATCATGGCCAGGATTAAAGCCACATTGGAGTGGTGATTTTAATTGGTTGATATTTGCAGGATTAGTTGTTGTTGATGTCATCTTTACAGTTTTAAATACGGGAGAAATGCCAGGCCTTCATCGTGCTAATTGGGATTTTACCCTTTCAGCATTTGAGGCTGCGGTAATGGAAGAGACCTTGTTCCGTTTCGCTATCCTTGGTATTTTGTTCTATGCTTGGCGCAATGTTAAACAACGACTTCCGTTAGCGCTAGCAACTAGCTCAATTTTATTTGGAGTTGTTCATCTTACTAACTATGGGCCTCAAGAATGGTCGATGACTGTTTTACAAGCAGTTAGTGCAGCAGGAATTGGACTATTTTTTGCAACCGTTTATGTTTATACTGGTCAATTATGGCTAGCAATGTTAATGCACTTCTTATTAGATTGGACGGCATTTATTGCTTCTGATTCAACGTTGATGACTGGCAAAGTAACAGTTCAGGATTGGATTGGGACGGTAATTGAATTAGTAGTATTTATTGGAATTGCCGTTTGGATGATGTTTGGACAACGACGTCAAGTGATGGAACGACATGTTAATCGCTTAACGGGAGAGCATCAACGGTTTGATTTTATGATTCAGTATTAAAAAATGGCGAGATTAGAAAAGTTTTCTAGTCTCGCCATTTTTAATGCTTAGGCAATGTGTTTATGCAAATAACGTGCAACCAATGATAATGAGTAGCAGACAATAAAGTAGAGGACTGCTAACGCAACGAACATCGGAATAATATAATTTGTGTTTTGACCATAGATAATCTGGGCGTGATACATTAACTCTGGCAAGACGATGATTGTTGCTAGTGATGTATCCTTAACTAATGAAATGAACTGACTAACGAGGGCCGGCATCATATTCTTGATCGCCTGTGGTAAGACAATAATTCGTAATGCTTGCCACTTAGTTAATCCATTAGCTAATGCCCCTTCCGTTTGTCCGTAATCAATCGAATTTATCCCTGAGCGAACGATTTCAGCAACCATTGCCGATTCGAAAATTGAAAGCGCCATAATTGCGGCAGGAATAATTTCTGGTTTAATTCCGATATTGGGGAGGCCAAAGTAGGTGAAGAAAATTATTAGCAGGAGAGGAAGATTACGGATAATATCGATAATGAATCCTACAATTGCTGACAAGTATTTGATGTTAGCGTAACGAATAATTCCGAGAAAAGTTCCCAAGATAAAGCTGATTATAATTGAAATTACGGAAACTTCAATTGTAATCCAAAGTCCTTCTAGGAGGAAACGGATATTAATCCATGAATACGCGTCAATAAAGTTTTGCATTGATCATCCCTCCTAGGCTAATTTCTTTTCAAGGTGTCGCATATAATAACTCAACGGAAGCGTGATGATGAGGTACATAATACCGACAATGAAATACGTGGGCATAGTTGCTAAGGTATCGTTTGCAATTAGATTTCCCTGGTACATAAGATCAAAGCCAGCGACAAAGGCAAGGACCGATGAGTTTTTAACCAAATTGATAAATTGATTGCCAAGTGGTGGAATAACAACGCGAAATGCTTGTGGTAAAACAATGTAGCGCATCGCTTGTCCATAAGTAAGTCCATTGGCAAGGGCTCCTTCCATTTGGCCAGGATCAATTGAATTAATTCCAGCACGTACGGTCTCAGCAATAAAGGCGGACGTATAAAGTGTTAAGCCAATTGTTCCCGCAGTAAATCCATTAATTTTAACAATATACATTGGAATAATCAGGAAAAAAGCCATTGTAATTACCAATAATGGAATATTACGAAAGACTTCCACATAGACATGACCAATTATTTTAACAGCACGGTGTTGCGAAATCTCGAGAAGAGCAAAAAAGGTTCCGATAATGAGGCTCCCAATTAATGCGATAAGGCTACACAGAATAGTATTCCAGAGGCCGGTTAAAAGGGGATGCCACTCATTTATAATTAAATTTAACATTAGCGTTTCATCTCCTGATAATTAAATCCTTTAACATTCCCAAACCATTTAAGAAGAAGACGATTGTAAGTACCATCCTTTTCAACTTCTCTTAACGCCCAGTTTAATTTATTACGGAAGCGCGCTTGATTTTTGTTAACGGCGATTCCATAAGGTTCTTTAGTGAAGTTACCACCGACAACTTCATAGCCTGGATTTTCAGCTGCCATCCCATAGAGGATCCCATTATCAGTGGTAAGGGCATCTCCCTGCTTGGATTTAAGGGCAGTCATTGCTTGAGCGTAGTCAGATAATTGAAGGACGCGTGCTTTAGGAGCAAACTTCGCAACGTTTTTAACTGAATTTGATCCAGAAACACCAAGAATTACAGCGCCTCGGCGGTTTAAATCGCTGATGTTTTTGATCGGACTTCCCTTTTTAACTAGGAGAGATTGACCAGCATCAAAGTAAGAATGGGTAAAATCAACTTGCTTTTCTCGCTCAGGAGTGATCGTCATGGTTGCCATAATCGCATCAATATTACCGTTTTTTAGGAGTGGTACCCGGGTTCCGCTAGTTACAGGAACAAAAATTGGTTTTCCCTGTGGGCCGAGGATCTTTTTTGTAATAGCTGTTGCGAGGTCAATTTCAAATCCTTCTAGCTTCCCTGTCCGGATATTTTCTAGTCCAAAGAGACGAGTATCTGCTTTTACTCCCCAGGTAATTCGTTGACTACGCATATCTTCAGTCAGGACATCTTTTTTTGCAATTGAGGTACCACAGGCAGAAAGGGTAAGGAGGGTGATAAAGAGGAGGGCGCTAAGACTAATTAATCGCCAATACTTTTTCATTGTTATGCCTCCTTAGTGCCCACTGATTTTACTCATGAATTCACGAGCACGCTCTGTAGAAGGCTGATCGCCAAAGAATTTTTCGGTTGAATCGTCTTCTAAGATCCGTCCATCTGCCATAAAAATAACCCGGTCAGCAACTGCCCGTGCAAAGCCCATTTCGTGGGTCACTACTAACATTGTCATGTTGGAGTTTTTAGCGATATCTTTCATAACGTCTAAAACATCATCAATCATTTCCGGATCGAGCGCACTTGTTGGTTCATCGAACAGGAGACATTTAGGCTTCATGGCCAGACTGCGGGCAATCGCAATTCGTTGTTTTTGCCCTCCAGATAGCTGAGCAGGCATACTTTCAGCTTTATTTGCAAGGCCAACTTTATCAAGCAGTTTCATTGCTAACTCACGGTTCTCGTCTTCTGGGCGTTTTAATACGATTCGTGGTGCGAGCATGATGTTTTCGATAACACTCTTATTGTTATATAAGTTAAAGTGTTGAAAGACCATCCCGACATCTTTTCTGATTAGATTAACATTAGTCTTCTTATCAGCAAGGTCAAAACCATTAACAATTAACTGACCATCTCTAATTGGATCTAATCCATTGATTGTTCGAATCAGGCTACTTTTCCCCGAACCAGATGGCCCGATTAAAACAACCGTTTCGCCAGCATCAATTGTTAAATTAATATCTTTTAATGCATGGAATTTACCATAGTATTTTTGCACATTATGAAATTCAATCATTGACATGTGTAGTTAACCCCCATTTCATTTGTATTTATAATAAGCAGTAAACATCCTTAATTATATATTTTGTTCTATACTCCGTCAAAATCTGCATTGTGTAATTATTAATTTACTAAAACAATTATAAAATTCTTTAATAAATCACTTTTATTTTAGGAAGGCCAAAATAATTATTTACAAAATCGAGATAAGTAGTAACATAAGTAGTGAAGAATATGACTTAACGAAGAGGAGCGAGTAATGCTTCACCGTTAAAGTGTAGAACATAGGGAGGAGAATACTAATGTTCGAAATAAAGCCAAAGAAGTTCAAGAAGATCCTCGTTGGTGTTGACGATGCACCAGATGCCCGTGCCGCTTTCTCATACGCGGTTGATAAGGCGAAACGTGATGATTCGGAGTTAGGGATTGTATCAATTCTTGAAACTGACCGGGTAAATGTATATCAAATCTTAGATAAGGATTATGTTCATAGTAGTGAAGACGAATTACGGCAGCGGGTAAATGAATATGTCCAAGCAGCAATTGATTACGGTGTTGATCCAGAAAAGATTACGGCGATTGTTGATCGTGGTGAACGGCCAGCTGAGCGGATTTGTAATCACGTTATCCCTGCCTTCCAACCGGATTTATTAGTTGTTGGTTCAATTGGTAAGAAGGGTAACCGTAAGGCGGTTGGTTCCCAGGCATCATATATGGCTCGTCATGCTGGAACATCAGTATTTGTTATTCGGACCAATACTGTTCAGGCTTATGAATAAATAATTTAATTTTTTGAGCTGCTGCGTTTTGGCAGTTTACAATTTAAAATAGTAAAGAGGTTGGATTATTTTCCCAGCTTCTTTTTACATAACAATATATTTTTTAATGATTCTAATATAGAATGTTATTTGAAGATTATTTGGTTGTTTTTACTTGCCTCTATGTTATAATGATTCTAAACTAAAAGAGGGAAGGGATAAATGTGTCCAAGAAAAAAATGTCACTAGCACAAAAGGTAAACGTTCTGCGTGCGAGTGTGATGGGGGCTAATGATGGGATTATTTCAATTGCCGGAATTGTTATCGGGGTGGCAGCGGCAACGAGTAATGCCCGTTCCATCTTAATCGCGGGCTTGTCCGGAACACTTGCCGGTATGATTTCAATGTGTATGGGGGAGTACGTTTCAGTTTCGACCCAAAAGGACTCACAAAAAATGGCTTTGATTAGTGAAAAGCAGCGGCTTCAGAATCAATACCAGCATGAATTTGACTATGTTCAAAAGAAATATGAAGCTCAAGACATCGATCCACAACTAGCTAAGCAAGCGACGAAAGAATTAATGGAAAAAGATGCTTTAGGGACGGCTGTTCAAGAGCGCTATGGCTTTAATCCTAATGAGTTTACAAGCCCATATGCTGCAGCAATTGCTTCCTTTATATCTTTTCCAACCGGTTCAATTTTACCGATGGTGGCGGTTACCGTTTCCCCCGCAAATGTTCGAATTTTAGCAACCGCAATTGCAGTTCTGATTGCCTTATTAATTACTGGTTATTTTGCGGCGGTTTTAGGAAAATCTAACCGGATTAAATCCATGATCAGGAATGCAGCTGCTGGATTATTAACAATGGGAGTTACATACCTGATTGGCCAATTATTTGCGCGGTAGGGAGATGAGATTAAATGAGTATTAAGGTGAAAAAACATCAGAAGCAAACAATGGAAGAAAAACTGAATACGTTACGAGCGGGGGTACTAGGTTCAAATGATGGCATTCTGACTGTTGTCGGTGTTTTGGTATCGGTAGCAGCAGCGACAAGTGACCGATTTACCATCTTCATTGCTGGCTTATCTGATTTGCTTGCCTGTGCATTTTCAATGGCTTCTGGCGAATATGCCTCTGTATCTACTCAAAAGGATACAGAAAAAGCGGCCGTTGCTAAAGAAGAGCAGCTCTTAAAAAACGATTATGAAGGGGAGCTTGCGGCAGTAAAAGAATATTATGTAAATAAAGGAGTTACCCCTGAAACATCAATCAAAATTGCTAAAGACCTCCTTAATAAAAAGCCCCTTGAGACAGTTGTTCGGATTAAGTATGATATTGAGCTTGGTCACTATCTTAACCCTTGGGATGCAGCATTTTCTTCTCTTTTTTCAGCAGCTGCCGGAGGATTAATTCCGTTGATGGCGATGACTTTTGCTCCCGAAGCATATAAGTGGTATGCCGTGATTTTAGCGGTTGCCTTTACGAGTGCCCTAACCGGTTATATCAGTTCTAAGCTTGGTAACGGGCTTGTAAAAGTTGCAGTTATTCGAAATATTATTATTGGTTTGATTACGATTACGATTCACTACGGAGTCGGAAAATTGTTTTAATCGATGTAAAAAAATAGGAAGCAAGAGGCTGAGTTTTCGCTCAACTTTTTGCTTCCTTTAATTTTAGTCCTGTTTGAAGTCGTTACTAATAACATTTTTTTCATCAACGGGAGTATTGAATAGTTCTTCATCTTTCCCACGGTGATATTCTGCTTGAATAGTAACATGGCAAATTCCGTATTTTTCATGCAAGATCTTTTCTACTTGACTATAGATCCGCTCAACCTGGCTTAGTGGCAAGTCATCACAATTCAGATGGGCAGAAAAAATAATTCGGTGTTCATCCATCATCCATGCATGAACGTGATGAACAGCCGTAACGCCATCAATCTGTTTTAAATCATTTTCGATGGAATCATAATCAAGGTCAGGCGAGGATTGCATGAGAATTTTAATGGTTTGATTAATAATTGGCCAAGCTTCATAAGCAATATAGAGGGCAACCCCGATTGTCAAGGCAGGGTCAAGCCATGGCACATTGACAAAGGTAAGAATGATTCCTCCAATGATAACGGCAACTGAAGAAAGTGCATCACTTAGAATGTGGAGATAAGTTGCTTTGACGTTTAAGCTGTCTTCGCTTCCGGCATGTAAGAGAGCTGCCGAAATAAAGTTTGCAAGAAGACCGATTACAGCTACGGTTAACATAATGCCTCCGTTAATATGCTGAGGATGCTCTAACCGTTTAATAGCTTCAATAATTAAAAAGACAGAGATAACAATTAGAAAGATACTATTAGTTAATGCTGAGAGGATTTCAGCTCGCCGGTAGCCATAGGTTCGCTGCCGATTCTCTGGCTGTCCCCCAATATGCTGGGCAAAATAGCCTAGTACAATGGAAAGCGAATCTCCCAAGTTATGAAAAGCATCTGATAGTAAGGCTAAACTTCCAGAGAGAATACCTCCAAGAATTTCAACAATTGTAATTAATACATTTAGGAGGGTAACTGCTAAAAAGCGTTTCCCTGTTACTTTTTCGTCCATGATTTACTTACTCCTCCGTAAAGATCGATTGCGGGTTTATAAAAAGCTTATAACAAAAAAGTTAGGCTTTCCAAACTACACTTTTAATAATATGCTATAATCAATTTGGGTTCAATGTTAATATATAAAAACACACAATGACCGATCGTAGGCCAAATTTTAATACCCAGAGGTGAAACAATTTGACTCCAATGAAGGAAGACTATCTAAAAATTATTTTTGAATTAGGTGGTAGTCATAAAAAAGTTTCTAATAAAGAGATTTCCCTTGGACTAGGAATTGCCGCTGGATCAGTAACCGAGATGATTTCTAAGTTGGCTGACGAAGGGCTAGTTGTTCATGAACCATATGCCGGTATTTCTTTAACGGAAAAAGGACAAAAGTATGCTGCGGAATTAGTTCGGAAGCATCGTTTATGGGAAACATTTTTAGTGGATAAGCTTCACTATAATTTTGCGGATGTTCATTCAGAAGCAGAAATTCTTGAACATCAGACAAGTGATCGACTAGCAACGGCCTTAGATGCTTTTCTTCAACACCCTGATCATTGTCCGCATGGTGGAGTAATTCCATCAGCTAATGGCAAGTTTCCAGATGTAACGCATCGTTTATTGGCAGATGCTGATGATGGGGAAAAAGTTGAATTAGAACGATTCCTGGATAATCACGAGCTTTTAACTTACTTAGAAGAGTTAGGGTTACGTCCTCAAGAACAAGTTACTGTAATTCGCCATGAACCTTTTGAAGGACCAATTGTGATTCAAAAAGAAAATAACGACCAAGAAATAAATGTTTCATATAAGGCCTCACATAATATTTTTATTGAACCGGACATCGCTCAAGAAAATAAAGATTAATTATGTAAATGATTGCTTATGTGATACAATGGTTTTTGTAGTTTTTTTAAGTGCGGTTGGTTCGATTGTTTCATTGCAAATGGATCTCTTCACCTGAGACGAATTACAAATTATATTAGTGCTTAATGCACAGGAGGATTTCCAATATGGAACAAGGAACTGTTAAATGGTTTAATGACGATAAGGGCTATGGCTTCATTACGCGTGAAAGTGGCGATGATGTATTTGTTCATTTTTCTGCTATTCAAGGGGATGGCTTTAAGTCATTAAGTGAAGGTCAACATGTTACATTTGATGTTGAGGAAGGTGAACGTGGCCTTCAAGCAGCAAATGTCGTTAAAGACTAAATACTAAACTAAAAAGCGACTGGATTTTTCCCGTACAATACCCTTTAGGGTTGACACTTTAAATAATAAAAGTGCCAATTCTAGGGGGTGTTTTTCGTTTCTAGTTATTCCACAACAGAAAAATTAAGATTACTAAGTAATTATCAGGATTCAGATTC
>NZ_NGPY01000078.1:0-460 GCF_002254085.1 Limosilactobacillus reuteri
TGTGCGACACGGGGTGCGCCAACGCGTGCGTCAACGAGCGCCGCAGCTAGTGCAGCAACGAGTGCGTCAACCAGCGCGTCAACGAGTGCGTCAACGAGCGGGTCAACGAGCGCCTCAACAAGTGCATCAACAAGTGCGTCAACGAGCGCGTCAACAAGCGCGTCAACCAGCGCATCAACGAGTGCGTCAACGAGCGCCTCGACAAGCGCAAGCACGAGTGCCTCAGTAAGTGCGTCAACAAGTGCGTCAACCAGCGCCTCAACGAGTGCATCAACAAGTGCGTCAACCAGCGCCTCGACTAGTGCGTCAACAAGTGCGTCAACGAGTGCCTCAGCAAGTGCATCAACTAGCGCCCCACCGAGTGCCTCAACCAGTGCCACGACGAGCGCATCACCAAGTGCGACAACGGGAGCTCGCACAAGTGCGTGCAAGAGAACGACACAACCTGCGACAACTAGAA
>NZ_NGPY01000007.1:0-39484 GCF_002254085.1 Limosilactobacillus reuteri
TTACTGAGGCGCTCGTCGATCCGCTTACTGAGGCGCTCGTCGATCCGCTTACTGAGGCGCTCGTCGATCCGCTTACTGAGGCGCTCGTCGATCCGCTTACTGAGGCGCTCGTCGATCCGCTTACTGAGGCGCTCGTCGATCCGCTTACTGACCCACTTATTGATGTAGAATTTGATTTGCTAGTACTATCTTGAATTGATTTAGAAGTACTTGCTGATGTACTTTCTGAATGAGATACACTTTCTGAATGCTCTGTTTCACTCGTATATTCCACCCTAGTAGTACCATTCTGATTAATATCTGCCATTACCATTTGAACTGGTGTATTGCCATTATTTTGTTCACCAGTAGTAGTACCAATTGTATAACTGGTGCCATTAACAGTACTTTGATTATTAGCAAAGTAATTCGATGCTGTTGTTATTCCATCATTCGTTACAATCACGTTAGTATTATTAGCGTTTATCGTAACATTAGAAGAATTTGAAGAATAGGTAGTACCAGTGGTTGTATTTAAAATTACGTGAGCGGGATCATTAATATTAACAGTATTGCCGGAGCCACCAAAGTAGAAATTACGGTTACCAGAGAATGTAGTATTCGTCCCTTGTTCAAAGTTAACAGTGTTATCATCACAACCATCAGCAAAGTAAACATTCGTTCCACTAGTGCGCAAATTGATATGGGAGTTTACCCCCGCAATAAATTTACCGTCTTGATTAGTTAGGGCAATATTCCCAACATTATTCCAAATTTGGCCGCCAGAATAATTATAAGTATTATTAATTGTTAATGTCGCATTCTCGCCAACTTTAACCGCATGTTCGCCGTTATCGGCTAACATTGCAACATCATACGGGGACATACTATTATTAACAACCAAACTTGCATTGTCATCAATAATCAGGTCATTTCCAGCATACATCAAGGTACCATAGCCAACAAAATTAGCTGAACTGGTTGAATAAGTGTTGCCATTGTATTGGTACGAGCTAACGCCATCAATCGTTGTATGACCTTGAATTTCAAAGGTCTTTAAATTACCACTTGGGGCAAAAGTATCCGCAAAAACGGCAGCCCCACCCGTTGCATGAACATTATCATAGATTAGAGTCTCGGCCCCCTCCCAAGTAAGGGCAAACCCACCACGCTCATTAGCGGTATAAAGATTAAGGTCTTTAACAGTTGTCGTGGTCTTCATACCTGCGGAAGCATTTAGCCAAATACAGTTATCGCCTAAGTTGAGGGAATGGCCGGCACCATCAATCGTAAGATCACGAGGTGGAATTTGGAGATTACCCATTCCAGACTGACCTAAATCAATGTCAGCTGTTAACTGAATAACACTGATGTTGGAATTATTAAGGGCGTTTTGAAATTCGGTGCCGTTACTTACTTTAGCGGTATTTTCTTCAGTTGCGTTCGTTTGAATAAAACTAGCATTAAATAGTGCAATCGTCCCATTAGTAATATTTTCAGTTGTTGTCCGTAATGAAAGACTTTGGTTTGCAGAAAATGCAGTATTATTAGAGGCTTCATTAGCAACAGATTCAATACCACTCTCTGGAGATAGAGAAGGATTATCGCTAGTAAGTGATTCATTCATCCCCGTTGAAACTGATTGTGCACCTGGAGTAGATGCAGTTGAAGAGCTAACAGAATTACTTGTTGTTGACTCACTTGTAGAAGCGTTTGACTGACCGGTTGATGTACTAGTAGTCGATGTACTTGTCGATGCATTCGATTCGCTAGTTGATGTACTACTCCCTGATATTGAAGTACTAGTAGATGTTGAACTAGAGTTAACGCTTGAAGTACTAGCCGTCGATTCACTCGTGGAAGTATTCGATTGACTTGTCGATGTACTACCTGATGTCGAAGTAGATGTTGAGCCAGAACCAGAACCAATTACTTGAGAGCTTTGGTCAACTGTCGTCGTTGCCGCATGTGCTTCTGTCGGATTACTTGCGCCTGTTGCCCCGATCCCAAGCAATGTTGCAACAGTTGCAGCTCCCTTTTTATAGGCATCCCTTGAATCAGAAACATTAGCATTCTTTAAGGAATCTAAATCCTGAAAATTGGTTGGTTTGACTTCCTTTTTTGTTCGAAATGAGAACATCTTAAAGAAACGTGTCAATGCACTAAACCAACCATGTTTGGTTTTATATAGTTTTACCTTACTTTTATCTTCTTGTTCTTTATTGTTCTTCGCCATAGATAAGTCACCTCTCTAAATTATCCACCTATAAACAATTGTCAGCATTCATCAGCATCGATTGTACACCTATTCCTTCTCAATTTCTACTCTCTTTCCAGCAAAAACATTTATCACACTTTCTAAGATTCATCTTTTTCTCAAGTGATCAATTGATAATTTTTATAAATATCAATTGATCAAAAAAGCTTAGGGAGAATTATTGCTGCCCTAAGCTTTTTTCTAGCATTATCGTATAAAATATCCTATTAACATCATTCCGACAACTAAAATTAAAAGTAGAGTCATAAAAACGGAACGAAAGTTAATTGGCTCTTTTTTCTTTTTATATGGTTTTTGTTTTTCTTCTTCCACTTTATCTAACCGTTTCAAAGCATGTTGTTGCACCAGTGATTCGTCGTGCTGGTGACTGTTATCTTTTTCTGTCATGTTGCAAGGCTCCAATCATTCTTTGGTAATCTTGTACACTAACCTCACTAGCTAGTTGACGCTGCGTATCGATAAGCTCTTTCATCAATGCTGGCTTTAGCAAGGCTGCCATAATATGTTTACTCATTTTCTGGACCTCTTTTACTTTAAACACGTTCTGAGGATTAACGAATTGTGGTTCGTGGAGTGTTTCATCAAAACCGACAATCAGCATATTTTGCTCAAAAGCACCACGAACAGCATCTAAAATTTCGTTTTGACGATTAATATCTAAATAAATGTCACAATCCGCAATCAATTGTTTAACCCGTGCTGAACTGACATTAGGATATAGTTCGACATTTTCATATTGTTGATAAGCTAACAATTTACCAGACATTTCAGTAACGGCTGCAATATGAAACTTAATATTAGGCAAACTCTTAATAAGCGTTGATAGTTCAACTATCTCATCTGAATTAGTAAGGATCAAAGCTTGGAGGCGCAGCTGATTAGCCCGTGGATGCGGGTAGATAGTCCCGAGGAAGCCAAAGTCAACGTTATTATTTTTAAGCTTAGCGCCGATTCGTTGCCAATCAGTGTATCGTTGAAAAATAATATGTTTGGTCCGTGTACTATTTTCCATTAAAAATTTCATGTTACCTGGCAATTCATCCCCGATCAGCGGTTCATGCCAAAATAAAGTATCACTACCATCTGCAGGTAAGTTCAGTGAAACACTTAATCCTTGGTTTAAAGTATTATAAAAAATATGATCAAGCTTAAAACGACGTGTCTGAAGATAATATTTAACAAGTTCAATTAATGATGGAAAATGATAACCTCCATCAACATCCAAAAAGAAATCACCAGCGATAAGATTCCATTCAAGAAAAACACGGTTCTTTTTATCATAATATTTTCGCCATGCTGGCTGTTCGTTGCGATAATAAGTTTGAGCAAAACGATAACCATAACGATTATAATGGTCAATCCAGCTAACTTTACCATTATTATTCAACCAACGAACTTCTTTTACTTGACGAGTATTATCAGTAGCTTGGTATATAATATCTGCTCGCTTCTTGTCAAGGTCATATATCTGTCCCTGGGCTGCTGTGCTCAAAATTCGCCAGTAAGGAGGTAGGGAAAGATGGTCAAAATATAAGGGCTTTTTGTTTACGTTATAGTTACCCCAATACTTGATCGGTGACTCAACTTCGGGTGGTAAGAATCCATCATCATAAATTACTACCGTTGGGATTTTAATCTGAGCAGTTCGTTGAGAGCGAAGAAAATCAAATGAAGCTTGATCAAAGTTATCAAATAAATTAAGCATGCTGTAACTCTCCTATCAATTGCTGCCATTGTTTAGCAACATTCTTAGTCAAATACGACTCAGCTAATGAATATGATTTTTCATGGAAAGATGTTAAGTCGGCCTCAGTAAAGTTTTTAATAATAGCATCAGCTAGTAATTGTTCTTTACGTGAATTACCCCAATCTTCAGTATATGGCAATAAATAACCATTTTGTTGATCTACAATGAAAGTCTGATTACCATAGGGAACATCAAAACCAATCATCGATAAACCTGAACCCACTGCTTCCATTAAGCTTAACCCAAAACCTTCACTAGTTGAGCCCGCAATATATGTTTCATACTTTTGATAAACATCCTTTAGATCATGTTGCCCCATTAATTTAATATAGGAATCAGCATTATTTTTTGTAATCAAATCTTGCAACCGGCTCCGTTCGCCACCCTCACCGTAAATATCCAAGGTTAGGTCCGAAACTATTTTATGTGCCGCAACAGTTGCTTCAATAACCCAATCAATATGTTTTTCGTTGGCTAATCGAGAAGCAGTAATTAAAGAATGTGTTCTGCGGGTCTCTTTTGGCTTTACCAAGTGTTCCAAACTACCAACCGGAATAGTATTAATTTGTGGTTTAGCATGGTTAAAATGTTTTTGCTGACTAGCTAGCAAGTCACGTTGTCGATCCGTCGCAACGACATAAGCAGCTACATCTTGATAATGCATGAATTGATATTCATAAAAATTATTCCATAATACTTGGTGATCATTTGTATAATGCTTGTCATAGTGGTCAGCATGAACAGGGATAACCAGTTTTGCTGGTAAATGATGTTCAAAAATCAATTGACCATTAACTAACTGCTTATCTTCATCCATTCGATCAAGAATAATTATATCATCAGCTTTAAAATTCAATTTCCGAAGCATTTCACGATAAAGACCAGTTTTTGAATAATAGTTTTGATCAGAAAATTCAAATACTTCATGCCCGTCCCCATCTAAGTGTTGAGTATACGCAATCGTCCCATCTTCATTATAAAATTCCCGAAAAACAACGTGATTATCATGAGCATCCCCACTATAATATTCCGTTGCATATTTCGTATATGAATAGAAATCACGTTTAATTAGTTGATTGTTAACGACATAAGTAACCTGGTCAATTGTCTTTTTCTCTCGATTGTTATATCGTGGCACGATCGTTAATTTTTCTTCTTCAGATTTGTATTGTAACTCTTTCGTGCCATTATCGGGCTGAAGGATAAAATTTCGTTCCTCAAGTTGATTTTGCTTAACAAAAGTATCGAGTAAAAAGGTTGATGGAGCAATTTTAATATCAGTAAAAAAGTTGTAAAGCCAGATAATCTGATCAGCATTAAAACCTAGATTAGCAGTTAAATCAGCAATGTTATTCCCTAAAATCAAGTCCGAAAAAACAAATTTTGCTGAAATGTTAAGATTACGAAATGCTTGTGCACGATATGACTGAGCATACTCGACACCACTACTGGCCCAGCCAATTCCTAAATTAATATTATATACAGTCATACTTTCCTCCATCATTAATTAAAATGAACAATTAAATTATTATCTTTATTTAATCTAATAGTACTTAGCATTAAATTATCAACTACTTTTTTGGCGACAGTATCAAACATTTTTTCAAATGCTTGATAAGCTTTTTCTTGGTACATAAACTTAGGATCCCGTTGTGCTGTTGTCCATGGCTGAACGATAACTGATAGTTTCGATAAATAAGCCATCTGGTCAGTCCAGCTACTATCAAGCGCATTTAATAAAGCTGAACGATAAAACTGATTTAGTTGTTCACTATTGATTAATACTTTAGCTTTCTGTTCTAGCTCTTTTTGACAAAATTGCTCTAAATATTTTTGTATTTTTTGGGGGGTTAATTCTAAATTATCCGGCAAATCCACAACATCATAAGTAAAATGTTGATTCATTAAATGTCGTAATTCTAGGGCACTCCATTCTGCTTTTTTATCAAGGTAAAGAGAAATCCCTCTGCTTAACCATTTTCCAACTTCTGTTTCTAAATGTGCGGTTCTCATTAACTGGTCACGCCGATCATAAAGATACTTACGCTGAATTTTTAATGCAATTTCATTCTTATTGACATTGCTGCGTGCCATTTGCTGATTAGCGGCTACACGATCATTAAGCATTGCTATACTCATTTTTAAACGTGGACTACGTAACTGTTTATCGGTCTTTTTCTTTCGTAATTGACGATAATAATTTTTGAACCGTTTGGTACTGTTCTTAGCAAGGTAGCTATCTTCTAGAGAGATATAAAATTTACTTGTACCCGGATCACCTTGCCGACCAGCACGTCCAGCCAACTGCATCTTTACTCGCGCTGGTAGCATTTCTGTCCCAATTACGGCAAGACCACCTAATTTTTTCACATCTTCACCAAGTTTAATGTCTGTTCCACGACCAGCCATGTTGGTAGCAACAGTCACCGCCCCTTTTTGTCCAGCATCTTTTACAATATCAGCTTCTCGAGCGACATTAAACGCATTTAAAACATTATGAGAGATACCACGGTCTAATAATAATTCAGAAATTATTTCTGAATTTTCTACCGAACCAGCCACTAATAAAACTGGACGCCCTGCCTTATGAAGCTCAATTGTCTCATCAAGGGCATGAATTAGCTTTTGACGAGTTGTTAAATAAATTTGCTCTGGATAATCTCTACGAATTACCTTTTTCCGAGTCGGAATTTGGATAACTCGCATCTTATATACTTCAAAGAATTCATGTTCATCACTTTTGGCCGTTCCACTCATTCCGGCGATTTTATTAAACAAACCAAACAGACTAGGGAAAGTAATCGAAGCTGCAACTTGTTGGTTAGGCGTAAGGTCAACGTGTTCTTTTGCTTCAATTGCTTGATGCAACCCTGTACTGACCTTTACTCCTTTTTTCAGTCGCCCATTTGTCTCATCAAGTAAAACAACTTTCCCTTCACTAACTAAATAATCATGACCATTTTCCATAATAAAGTGAGCTCGTAAGGCAAGGATAATATGACGATAAATTTCTCGATATTTGCTTATAAAAAGATCTGGTATACGGAAAAAACGTTCTGCACGTTGTATTCCGTGAAGAGTCAGCCATACCGCATCATGATCTTCATTCAATTTATAGTCAATTTTAGGCTGTAAAATATGAATAAAAGCATCCGCTAACTGATATAAATTTGATTGAACCATTGGCGTACTTGAAACCACAAAAGGCGACGTCGCTTCATCAAGTAAAATTGCGTCAACTTCATCAATGATTACATAGTTAAATGACCGTAAATATTGGTCATCACGCCGGGTGGCAAGGTTATTAAACAAGTAGTCAAAAGCTAAACTACTAGCAGTTGTATAAGTAATATCTGCATTATACCAATTCCGCTTAACTTCCGGCGTTGTCTTCTTTTCTTGATCATCGGTCTCAAAGCCGAGACTAACCGTTAAGCCTAACCATTCATAGACTGGCTGTAATTGCTCTTTATCACGTTGAGCTAAGTAGTTATTTGGCGTTAATAAAAAAGCTCCCTTTCCGGTTAAAGCATTCAAATACAAAGGCATCGTTGCTGTTAGAGTCTTTCCTTCCCCCGTTTTCATTTCCGCAATATTACCTTGATTTAAGACAATTGCCCCCATAACTTGAACATCATATGGAAACATTCCTAAAATCCGGTAGTCCGCTTCCCGAATGGTCGCAAATGCCCGTGGTAAGATATCATCAACTGTTTTACCATTAGCTAATTCTTTTTTTAATAGAACAGTTTGATGTTTAAGCTCTTCATCGCTCATCCCTCGCATTTCAGCAGTTAATGCATTTACTTTAGCAAGGGTATGTTTTACTTTTTGTAACCTAAAATTGGGGTACGTCATATCTTATCCCTCTTTTGAATTTATTTCTTGAATGACCGAAAAGATAATTGGCCAGTCTGGATTAACCAATACTGGTGAACTCCAAGTAGTAGCTGGCATTAATGGATAAATCACATCGGCAATTTGCGATTGCGGGTCAGTCTGATTAGTAACGACTGCATTGATGGTGGAAAGCTCCATCTTTAACTCCAATACTACTTGATCTAACTTCGGATTAGTACTAATCACATTGGCATCATAGATTCGATTCGAAATCAACCATTGCTTTAAAATCGCTACTACATCAGCTGATGATTGCCATGCAACACTAATTGGCTGCATTTTATAATCTTCATACTTTTTTAAATCTGGATATGTTTTGCGAACCCTTTTATTGTCAGCGATTAAAAGCAAATTAAGCTTTCCCTTTACATCTTCATTTATTGGCTCGTGAAACCAAACATCCTCATGAACGCTGACTGGAAGATCGGCATCACAAATTTCAAACCGTTGGAAAGTTAAATCAGTAAGTCCATTATTAATCAATTCTAGTCGATACTGCACAGCTTCTGAGGGATAAACAAATTCAATTGACCGTTGCTGAAATTCGACATGATTAATTTCGTGTTCTTGCGCGTCAAAAAAGGTTAACCGAATAATTAATGAATAAATCGGTTCTGCCTTTGCATTTACACTTAAGCGGTATTTATGATTATTGCGGAAAATTGGTAATTGCGGGACCAATTTAGTTGCCTGGTATGAATTTACAGAATTCCAACTCATAATTGTTTTTCCCGGTGCCATTAGTGAGTTATGGAATGATACACTGTAATCTGGATTAATTCTAATATTTGATCCTGCAGAATAAGCATTTGTTGGTTCCCAATAGCCTTGATTAACAAAATATTGCATTTTTATTCTCCTCGTCCAAAAGCGTTATTTATTTCCGCAAGACGACTAACAAACCATTGAACAACTGCATTATTATCATTATGCCGTCCTGGAAAGCCCTTGCTAACAAACAATCGTGCGTTTTGAATGGCCGCGTTTTCCTGCATTCTTTTTATTGCCAAATTATCATAATCATCATTTTTCATATACCCAACATATATTCGTGTCTTAGTTAAGTCAGTTTGATTCATTAACTCCCAAAACTTTGTATCTAATTGCTTAAGTTGCTCAGAGGTTAAAGACGATACCAATTGGCGATCGATATCAAAGATTGTATCGAATTCATCTGGTCGTTCTAGACGGGCTCGTAAAGCAACTTGCCCTAAATTAACAGTTGGTTTGGCAACGTTAATTGCATAAGGAGATAATTGAGCTCCAAGTTTAATTGCTGGATATGTCCCCATTGAAATCCCATTCAATACTAATTGTTGCCGACTAAAGCCTAGTTTTCTCAACGTTTCACTAATTGTGTCTTTGATTTGACCTTCAATCGCCGCACCCGTATAAAACTGCCCCACTACCAAGCGCGGATCCGTAAACAGTAAAGCTGGAGTATGATTACGCCTAAATAGAGGATATGCTTCAAATCCCTCTAAACTACGTGCTCCAGAAAAATAAACATGTAATGGCGGCCGTAAATCACCAGGATTAAAGTAATATGCAATATCTTCGCCAGTTATCGGATCAACAAGACGTTTCCCCCCTGTAAGGAATTCACCATAATCTCTTCGCGACCAACGGGCATGCAAAACACCTAATGTTAAGTCTCCTTTTCCAAGCACCTCAACACTAACGTTAGCATATCGTGGAACATCTTCTAGTTTAATTGGTAGTTCTTGTTCTTCATTGTTTTTCGAAAAATTAAGGAAATACTGGTCCTTAAAACTACCATCTCCTCCAGCAGACTGAATAAAAACTCGTAAACGTATTTTAATATTAGCCTTTTGATCATATTCAAGATTAAATTTAAGCAACCGTTGAGGGTCAATATAAATATTTTGCTGATAGCTACCTAAATTAGTCCATTCATCCGCTTCAATTTTCATTTTAAGATGACCATCATCCGTAAATGTTCCTACTGAATTATTTAATAATAATTTAGTAGGTGCAAATCGTACACCAGATTGACCATGAAAGAATCTGATTGGCATTTGATCAATTATCTCTTGAGGTTCTTCAACAATCTGACGAGCTTCTTGACATTTAATAAAATTTAAACCGGCTTCACTAAGGTCTTTTTCAGCAAATGGAGAGTACAAAACACAATAAGGAGGAACTTGCCATTGAAGTTTACTCCACAAATCATCTTCTAATTGGACGCCTTCTGTAATTATTACTAAATCAAATTGTTTTATTCCCACCTGAGGATAGGTATTATAAGTCCATGTTATTCCATTTGGAATTTTGTATTTATCTGCCCAGTTTTGTGCGCCTAACTGTAAGACATTCATGAAGATTCACCTCACTTTGTTAAAACTTTTTCCCACTTCTTTTGTAATTCTGCCGCTGATAATTGATTCATCAATTGAACATTATAAATGAGAGCTTCATTCCAATGCTTAAGGTTACCTAAATAATAGTCTAATCCCTTATTAATATCAGAAAGTTGTGGACAAATTAAACCATTTTGATAGTTTTTAATTTGGCTATTTGGTTGCCGATATATTTGTGGAATACCTGTGCTAATAGCCGAAATCTGTAAGAACTCGTCCAATTGATTTCCCCAGTCAATTAAGATCCGTAACGAGTCTAATTGTCGCCCAGCTTCAGCAGGAGTACTAATTCTTTTTATATCAATAGTTAGTTTAGGAATATCCATTTGCTTCGTTAAAATTTTTTCAACTTCATTTTGTTCCTCACTAGCTAAGACAAATTCACCTTGATGTTTTTCTTTCAAGTTTTCAAGAGCTTGTTGAGATTGCTGCAATTTTTCAGTGCTATAACTCATTAGCGTCAATGCTGTCGTTTTAGGATTCTTTAGCAATCGCTGATAAAGCAATTCCAATACTTTATCCACCTCATCCTTGGTCATTGACTCAATAAAAAGCCCTATTTGCTCTTGATCTGAGCGTTGACTATGACCTAAATTAAAACGGGACTGAAACAGGGGAATTATTGTTGCATCTATATTAGTTTGTTTTTTTACATTATTCTTTGTTTCATTATTATCCGCAACCAAATTTAATTGTTGGCTTTTAAGTTCATCAAGACTTTCATAATACCTATGCCAACGACTCAAAGAAAAGCTGGGCTGATAAGGCAGATAAGTTTTTTGGTCGATCACTGCCTGATCATCCAGCGTGACAATTAAATTGTCTTGGTTCATATCAAATTTACTTAATATATGCTTAGTAATAATTTCCGTGAGTAAATCATTTAAATGCTCATAATGTAAATGATCAGTTAATCCTGAAAAGCGCTTATTAATTTCGACTTGATCGGATTTTATATCATGTTTAAATCGCCAATAACCCTGTTCATCATAATAAATATGTTGATAAACTTGTTCATTTTCAAATAGTTCTTCTCGTGAAATAAAGCCACGACTATCAAGTAGCAAGCGCCGGCTTATCTTATCCTTTTCCAGATAGTCCACCCAAAGGATTTTACCTTGTGTATCAAAAGTCACTTTAGCATAAGGATTTTCTTTGACCATCACGATTACTCGAAAGTTTGTAAAATCATAGTAAGCGCCAGTTGGCCAATTAAAATCACGGTAATCAATAATTTGACTATCAACATGGTGAATTCCCTGTAGATAATCAAAAGTACTAAAGATTTGCGTTGGTGAGATCGTTAGTTGATTTAATTTTGTCGATAATTGTGGTTGATAATCAGTGATGATTAGTGAAAAGGGCTTTTGATTTGTTTGAAATACTTTGATATGACTAACTGCATCATCAAATTCAAGTTTAGGGATGGTATAAGCCCAATCTTCTGACAACTCATGCCAAGCAGGAACTAAATAATCCATAATCACTCATCCTTCATTAAATGTGCGTATCTTAATGGGAACAATAACATTAATAATTGATCTTTTATTCCCTGCATAAACATTACAATCATAATCATATTCATTGGTATGATGGCTAATCCAGCAAATTTACCCAAAATTTGGCTTCCTAATAAGCCAAAACTCAACTGAATTGCATTTAGCACTGCCCCAATAAAAGATACGTGCAAAACAACTTGTTGCAAATATTTTTTCGTTGGTTCACCTGGACGAATACCGATTATATAATTATTATTATGTAACATTGTCTTCGCCTGTTCCTTAGGATCAAACTGAACAAAAGTAAAGAAGTAAAACAAAACAAAAGCTAATCCACCACTTACTGCCATATTAAAATAGGGATTAGCCCAAATGGACCGTGGTCCTAAAACATTTATTAATAGTGTGGGCACCATTAACAATGACATTCCGACCATATAAGTCATCATTGCCCCCATATTGAGTCCTAGTGGAAGAATAATCGGCTTATCATGACTGCTCATCATTGTATTAACTATTTTAATTGGGTAATAAGCTCGATTAAAAGCAATCCAAAATACTAAAATAATACAACCAACTATTCCTGCTAATACCACCATGATTATGCCATATCTTTGCTGAGACAAAAGTTTAACCGAACGTATGAGACTTGGAAACGATCCAGAAATTATATTAAACAAAATAATTGTTATCGTTCCACCAATCCCAAATTTCATATTTATATTACCTAACCAAACTACAAAAAGGCTACCGGCAGTTAAAATGAGAGTAACTGCTAAACTATCTAATAAGGTTTTAGTAATATGTAGCCCTAAAGTAATCGCTAATGATTGGATAACAGCTAAAATCAGTGTTAACCATTGCTGGAATCTCATTACTTGATTCGTTGAAAGCGTATCAAAATAAAAAAGCCGTAGCATCATTAGAAGTTGAACAATCATCATCGCAATCATTAAAGGATTTAGCCCAACCATGAATAATGATAGTCGCTGAAGGTTACTCCCACTCATAAAACTCATAATTCCAACAGAACTATTCGCTAAGACTTCTCTATATATTGATGAAATGCTTGTTAACGGCACTGGAATAGTACAGCCAAGCATATAAATAATAAGGATAAGAAGGGTTATCCCTACTCGTTTCAATAAGTTGCTTGATTGCGTTTGTTGTGTCACGTTTTTTCCCTCATTACTTTAAAATTATCGACAATGTAATTTGAAAATGGCTTCAGTTAATGCTCTATTAGTAAAGAAACCACCACGAATTAATTCGGCAAAATCATTAACTCGTTTTATCATTTTATTATAGTCTTGATCGTTTAAATTTTGTACTATTTCAACAGCCTCATCAAGACTGGAAACTACAATACCTACTCCCTCATGTTGAACCAACTTACTTTGAGCAGCGTTTTTATTAATAATTACTGGAATCCCGGCGGCTAAATATGTACTTAGTTTATACGAAACGTTCATCTTCATATATTGAGCCCAATAAGGATTTGCTTCCCACAAAAGGCCAAATCCACCAGAAATACGAAGTTTGCTAAGAAGGTTCCTATCTGTTTGCCACCCCATTGAAACTATATTTTGGTTATCAATCCATGTTTTTTTGTCAGAGAAGACATGAAGGGGAGTCCCTGAAAAATTCCAATGATTTACAAATTTAAACTTTGAAGGATCTCCAGCAAAATTAATTACTTTTTCATTAGTCTCTGCGAGAGGAAAAAATCCAACATCAGCAATATGATCCCACATTTCTTGTAAAACAATATTATTAACTGTCAAACCATTTTCTTTCAAGAAATCTGCCATTTCTTGGGTAGGAACGATAAGAACATCTGCACGGTTATAATAATCAATAAATTGGGGTAACAGGTAACGATTAGTTGGGAACATTAAAGGTACTACATCATGAATAAAGATAATTTTTTTAACTTGATATGCACTTAAATGATCAATAAATTTTATATCCCAATCAATGGTATTCCAGCTTGGAGATTGAAAAATAACAGTATCGCCAAACGCCACTGAAGCAATAATTCCGTCAAACCGTGCTTGCAAATGTTCAAAAGATTCTTGTGAACTATCATAATGATATATTCCCAATTCCTTAAAACCTAACTGATCACAAGCAATTTTAGTTGTTTGATTTTGAGCAATTTGCGCTGTACTTTTATAGCTAAATCCGTAAAGATTTGTAATATGAACTGTCACTATAATTCCTCCAAGGTACTAATACTATTTATAATTAGATATCACAAAATTTATAAGAAACAATTTTAGGTTAACTCGTATTCTACCTCTAACAATTACTGGATAAATTTTAACCATTAAATATTTTATTTATAGCTTTTACCATTCCGTGAATATCATTATCCGCAAAGACATGATAATTTTGGTGATTATTTGGTCGAGCAACACTAGCAAAACTGAAAATTGGCTTTCCAAGATAACTAAACTTATCTGAAAATCCTCCTTCTTTAAGGCTATTAATATCTAAGTAAAGATCACATTTTCGAACTAACTGTTGTACCCTACCCTCTGATACCCGTGAATAAAGACGCACATTAGGATATTCAAGTAATGATATTAATTTTGATGACATGGGAACCCAAGCAGCAATATTAAAGGTATACTCTGATAATTGTTTAATTAACGACTTAATATTAAACAAATCATCTGTAGGTGTAAAAGTAAAAAACTCACCCTTGCTTTTAGGCCTAACTGGTTCTAATAGACGACGTGATAAAACATTTTCCCATGACAAATTTCTATATTGCCACCAAATATCACGCATTAAACCTCCAGAAGTAAGACTCCACGGCTTATCTCCCCCAGCATAATGAATGATTTTGGGATTAGTTACATTATTCAACCGAACCACATGTTTTTCTCTTAAGTCTTTATAATTATAGGTAAGATATTGTTCTCCACTAATCATATAATTATATTGATTAGAAAGCTTAAGATAAGTATCACCAAACACAATATTTAGTGTTGTTTGATCTGCTTGAGCATTTTCTTTATTCTGACTCACATTAAATAATTGCTTTACTTTATGCGGATTATGATGAAATAATTGATTATTTATCAACATAACCCCAGCATTAAATCCTCTTAAAGGATCAGGAGTTGCTGCAACATAGTGATCTTTTAATGGAATATTAAACAACGAATCTAACTTATCATTTACAATGATATCACTATCAAGATACAAAACTTTATTTTCAGGAATAAGTTGTGGTATTAGTAATCGAGCATATGTCATATAACTCACGTAAAAATAAGGAGTTGCTAAGTACTTAAATATGCTTTCATCAATTTTTTATCAAAAATACTATTGTTAGTTAAATAGAGATTTCGTCTAATATGGTTAAACCACTCTTGCGGAATATCACTATTAATTATATATATCTTCGTATTACGATTATGATAAAAAATTGACTTAATTGCTGTTTCCAATTGCTCTAGATAATTAACATCTGATGCCATTGCAATTATTTTACTGTTCTCCATAATTATCACCCTTATAATCTTTAAAACTATATATCATGGATGAAGCAATGCAATTAACTTCACCCATTAACACAATTAATTTTATCACAAGAAAAGTAAATCAAAAATGGAATAATAATACAAGATCTACTAAAGAGGCTAGGAATTAACTATTAATTCTTGATTCTCTAACAGTAAAATCCGGACTATGATTTTTGATCGATCCAAAAATCGTAGTCCGGATTTTAAATTATTTATGAAATTAGTCTCCAATCGACTAATTGATTGGCCAAATTTCGTTAGATTTAATGCCATCAGGGCTAGCCCCATGTCATTTTCCACAGCCCGTTGGCCACGGAGATGAGTTCGGCGTATGCCAAAATCCCTCTTCATGTGACCAAAGACTGGCTCAACGTCGAACTTTCGTCGACGATAAATTGCCTTTCCTTCGTCACTTGAGAGGGCATCTTTAACTTTAGCTTTATAATATAATTTGACTGATAGTTGATGTTTATCAGCACGATAGATTTTAAAGTCGCGCTTAAAACCATACTTATCAGTGGACTTACTGTAGCGATAAAAACCAAAGCGAACTCCTAAATGATCGATGTAGTAATCATCCTCGGCATTATACTGCTAATTTTGTGATTTAGTTGGATCGTTTTTAAATTTACGTTTCTGTTCCTTTTGATAGGTGGTGTATGGAATAACCGGCTGCTTTTCAAACCGATCAAGAATCATTGTGTAATGGTACTCACTACCATAGCCTGCATGTTCAAAGAAATCTAAAGCATGAAACTGAGTAAGGAATGGCACTAAGGTCCTGGTGTCAGTTGGATTTGAAAACAGCCCGTAATCAAGGATAAATTGCTTATGGGTAGCGATTTGCAGGTTATAGCCGGGCTTCAACTCCCGATTCATCATCGGATCTTCCTTCATACACATGAAGGTCGCATCGTGGTCAGTTTTGGAATAGCTATTACGACCTTGGAAGATGTTTTCAGCACGTTCATACTTTTTGACACGCGGAATTAGGTCGTTGCTTAATTGGTGACGAAGCTTTTTTAGAAAACGACGGCGCCGTTTTCTAACTGAACCACCTTTGATGATTTTTGGTTCTTGCTTAATCTCTTCATCTAACTTAGTGATTTTCTCCGCCAGTTCTTGTTCCATTACTTCCATGCCTTCGGCGGAAGTAACCAGCTCCGGTGCCATTTCTTGCACCACTTGCTTTTCTACTAGTTCCTCATAAAGCTTACTTGTCTTTTCTCTTAACTTAGCATGATACTTTTCAACTGCCCGTCGCCAAGTAAATGAATATTTATTGGCATCGGCTTCTACCTTGGTCCCATCGATAAAAATTGCATCATTTTGAATTAGTCCGTGATCTTTCAAAGCCACGGTAAAGTAGACAAAGGCATGTTTAATTAGCTTACTAGCGTGCTGACTGCGGCGAAAGTTATTGATGGTATGGTAGCTATAAGTATAATCATGAGCTAACCAACGCATTGGCAGGTTCTCATCCAACATCATTTCAATCTTTCTTCCAGAATAAGTTTGACGTGCGTAGGCAAACAAGAGAATCTTAAGCATAATTGCTGGATGCGATGAAGGGCGGCCAGTAGCCGCTCCTGAATCTTCTAATAGCACATCTTGTGGAATCGAGTCGACAAAATCACTAATTAGTCGCGCAATATGATTTTGTGGTAATTACATCATATCAGGAACGATTTCCTGTGTACATAAAAACCGGATGATGAATTTTTTGAATAATTCATCATCCGGTTTTTATTTTGGACTAGGAGTTTTTTCCCAGCCTCGTAATACTTAATAAAAAATCCTAACACAGTTAGACTTTAAGTGACTAAACTAAAAGGGAGTCTTTAACCATGTCATGTTGACAAAAAGCTCATCTACCAACTCGAACAGGAAAACTATCTTTTATGGACGCTATATCGTTTAAACATAAAAAGTGCAGAACAGCAAAATAGTCGTCAACTTAGAAAGCTGCACTTGCGAATCAAAAGTTATTTTTCAAAACTGAATTAACACAAAGCTAAAGAAAATACACCCCACACCCTAAGTTAGAATTTATAATCTTGGCATATATTTTACGAATAATGGTTTTTATTATGAACTAGCCCAACAGATATGTTTTTACGTTTTTATTGTGGGTATAGATTGACCTTAGCGTGGTCTCAGTCTGGACTAATCTACAACTCAATGCTATTGTTTTCATTCAATCCTTGCTACAATCTCATCTTGATAGACCTGGTCATGGACCGCTGAAATGTCTTCATCAAAATTAAATTCGGCGGTATGCTTATTTGCCAATTTCACCTTGTGAGTAGCACCCATCTTGAACCATTCATATTCAGAATCAACATGACCAATATCTATCATTTGGTTACTTAGGTCCTGTAAGTCATCAACAATTACCTTCGCCGTTGGTCCAAGCATTAATAAAATCAACCGATTCTCTGCATTAGTCCTAATTGCCTGCTCAATTTGATCGATTTGCTGGTATGAATCTTTAGCAGGACAAAGGATTCGTTTGATTGACTTTGCATCAGCAAAGAGGTCATTACCTACTCCAGACCTGGTCAAGGCTCCTTCAACAATCAAAAGGTCCCGTCCCTGCCAAAGCTGTTTTAATTTTGTAAAAGTCGCGGCACTCTTACTTTTATCAACCAAGTCAATGTAAGGGCGCGAGATAAAGGTCGACCCATACCAGTTATTAGTCTGGGCAATCTCTTTTAAGAAATGATCATTTTTAGGGAAAAAGATAGATTTATAAAAGTCTTCCGCATAATGATTGTAACGATTCAAATCTTTAAATACATCTGGTAAACAGACTAACGTATTATTAAAGTTTCCGCGCAAAATAATCTTTTTCAATTTTTCAGCTAGGTCTGGTTCATAATTTTGATATGGAATAGAATCACCCCTGATTAAGTCAAATTCCCCATCTCCAAAGCGAACAACAGACTTCCTATTTTCTAAAATTAAGTCTAGTGATTCACTAACATCTTTAACTTCAATATTAGATTTTGGATTAGTTTTGATTGTATTATTGATCGCCGTTGCCATCTCGTCAACTTGATCATCGTGAAACACCTGATAATTATCGTAGTTCAAGTCAGGCGATTTAGTTTGTTCAAAAGCAAAGATTGGAATATTTTTTTGGACAATCCTTTCAACAACTTCATCAGCTTTAGGGCCATAATTAATGTCTAAGTAAACATCTGCTTGATTAATTACTTTATTAAGTCTTTTTTCTAAAATGTTAGGGTAAAGTGTAACATTGTCATATGCAATTAACTTGATTAGTAAAAATGCCATTGTTGTATAAGCAGCAATCTTAAAATGGATATTAGGGAGTTTCTTAATCAATTGCTCAATATTTTGAATTTCTGCAACATTTGTAAAGACAAAAGCTTCACCATCAAAAATTAATTTTTTCTCTTTATATTGATTGGCTCTACCCATATTAATAATTTCAGACCATTCCAAATTACAATAATCCCACCATTTATCTCTTAAACTCCCTATTGAAAGTAAATTATATGGCTTATCATTAGTAATGTAATGAATAATCTGCGGGTCAACAACTTTTTTTAATGATTCTAAGATATGCGTGTGAAGTGCACCATTAAGTTCATATCCTATCTGATAGTTATATCTTGGGTTTAGTTGACCAATCCGTCCTTTAAAATAATCATTAATAATCGTTTGATCCCCATTAGCCAGGTTATCATTTTTCCCCATTTCTAATAATCTATCAGCTACTTTTTCTTCTCGCCATCGTTTATTATTTATTAATAACACACCAGTATTATATTCGCCAATTTCATCATCAATAACATAACCTTGTTCATCAAACTTATGAGGACCATAAAAATCTGGTACAGCATAAAGCATGTTTTCTCCAAAATCAATAGCAAAAACAGCATCTAAATTAGCGTCCACAATAATATCTGAATCCAGATACAGTACCTTATCTTCCGATATTAACTTTGGAATTAAGATTCTCCCAAAGGCAGCCGTACTGATGTGATTTCTTGAGGAATGCATTTGATCTAGAAGCTCAGGATCAACTTTTTTATCAACTATCTCTGCTCCTACCTGTTTCAAATAATAATTTAAATTGACAAACCACTCATGCGGAATATCTGGATTAATCACGTAAATTTTGACATCCTGATTATGAACCATGATCGATTTAATAGTTGTTTCAATTTGGTTTAAATAATCACAGTCCCCATTTAATACTATTACTTTCATTGCTATTATCCCCTTTTCGTATTTCAAAACAATTATCTAATGTATACCAATTCTCTCCCCTGATTGCAATGCTAAAAAAGACCAGAGATACTATCCAGTCTTAATAACTTCAGCAAACTTTTTAAGTTAATGAATGAATAAATAATTACCGATCATCAAACCCATTAAAACGTTACAGACGTTGACTTTGAAAGTTTCCACCACTTATAAAGTTCATAATCCCAATTGAATTATACGCCAATATAAGACGAAAAGTAGTTAATCCCCTTGCTAATTCTAGTGTAGGATTACTTCACTTACTTTGCTTATTAGATTAGTTTGACATTTTATGAAATTTTTGTAAAATAGCAATTTTTTGCAAAGCATCGCGATATTTAATAACATTTCCTTCTTTTAAAGCGTTGTCCCGACAAAGAATAAGGCGCCAGTAATACGCCTTTTCTTCTTTCGTAGTATCAATCCCTAAAAGTTTAAGTAAAGCAATTCTTTCTGTTACAGCTTCAAGTGGGTAAACATCAATCTGATTAACGTGCCCGGTAACGCTTTCGCTCATCACACGATGGACATAGCTTGGCTCATTTTGATAACTAATCTTATCGGCTAACAGGTATACTTTCCACGTTGTTAAATCATCTTCTACCTTAGTGTCAGTTAGATAAACAATATTCTTAAATAAGCTTGCTCTATATAACTTACCCCATGGAACAACAAAGACTTGGCTCAAATTATATTCCGACTCATATTCTATTTCAAACCATTCTGAAGGAGTATAGTTTTTTTCAAAATATTGCCCTTCATTAATATAAAACAAAAATACTTTTTTCTCCTCCAAAAAACCACTAAAATTCCCAATTGCAATATCTGCCTGATTCTTTTTTAATAAATCATATAATTTCTGGATATGGTCTTCTAGTAGCCAATCATCATGATCAATAAACAAAATATAGTCACCAGTTGCCATTGCCAAGCCAGTATTTCTACTTGCGCCAACACCTTCATTTTGCTTATAAATTACCCGAATACGATCATCTTGTCGACGAAAGTCTTCACAGATTGCAGGAGTTGCATCCGTTGACCCATCATCTACTAAGATAACCTCTAAATTACGATAGCTTTGCGTTAAGACACTCTCAATGCACTGCTTTAAGTATTTTTCATCATTATATACGGGAATGATAACCGAAATTTTCTCTTCCAATTTAAGTTGCTCCTCCTTATAATATAGGCTATGAAAAATTAGTTTTTAGTATCATTTTCTGTTTAAATTTGTTTTACACTTTTCATTGCGTAAGAACGTCCTTTACTTTGGGTTAGTCACTTAAAGTATAACGCGAGTATTCTTGCGTTTTCTATTTTTTAAGGAAAATTTTAGTCAATTAAAATTTCTTTCATGAAAAAAGGCCTTATGATTTTTACTAGCTCAAAAATCATAAGGTCTTTTCTAACTTTAAACCTATCTATTCTTTTTTCTTCTCTTCCCTAAACTAATTCCAAACAATCCAAGGAATGCGCCAAGGATTACTCGCCAAATACTCTGGTGTTGATTACCCGTTTGCGGTAACTTTTGGGATACAGTTGAGGAAGTGTTTTTGCCAATAGTCGGTGTAACATCCCTCTTTACCGCATGAACGGTTACTGGTGCTGAGACAGGCATTTCATTCACTGGGAATTCGCCAGCAACACTTACTGCCTTGGCTGGAGTTGAATTTATTCCTGTTGCCGTACTTGTCGGTGTAGTTGGTTTTTCCGAATTTGGAACCGCCGATGATGTTGGTCCATCCGATTTAGGTGTCTCACTTGGTTGCGTTGATGCGCTTCCTGAAGAACTTGGTGTGTCGGACTGCGATGGTTCATCTGGCTGGGCAGGCGTACTTCCGGCACTTGACGATGAAGCTGGTTTTTCTGGATTAACTGGTGTTACCGGCACAATTGGCGTTACTGGCACATCCGGTTCGTCAGGGGTTGGATGCGGTTTAACCAGATCTTTAGAATATAGAACAATAAAATGAAGGTCTTGACTATCTGCCGTCACATATTGTTCATCAATTTGCTGGTCTGAAGGGGTATAGCCAGCAACTAGTGGTGAAACAACTGGTGTAAAGTGATCACTTATCGGTTCCCATGACTCCCAACTAGTTTTACCCGTTACTTGATCTGCTAATCCATGGCGGGTAAAAACAATCGGCGCAGCTTGGTATGAAGGAGCTGCTATTCCGCCTTCAACAAACTCATAGCGAATATCTTCATTAATTATTCGTTGGTCAGTGACCCTTTCTGTTCCATGAGTTAAGTGAACAATTACATTTAAGTCATGGTCAGCAAATGTCGCTGGCAATGTTTCCTGACTAACCAGTTTATAGCCAAGCTGCTCATAATGGGCACTGACATTTTGATAGTCTTCACGCATTGCAAGTGGTAATTGTTCGTCAGCATAGCCTGATCCTAATCGCGCATGATTAATAAGGGTTAGCCCTGTTGCATCATCAATTACGGAATAAGTAATTTCATGAGGTTCAGTTGTATAACTTACCGTCACTTCAATCGGCTGTTCGCCCTGGCTAGCAAGCTCATTAGCAACCACTGTTTGATCTGGAGTATAACCCTTAATTGATGGTGAAGCTACCGCCGCAAAACTCGTTGGATCACTTTCAATTACTGCTTGACTATCCTTAATCGTTTCCGACTGCAAGACTTGCCACTCGCCCCGGTTAACTTCTTTCGTAACCTCATTTGTCGTTAATAAACGAGCAAAAGTTACTACTTGTTGAACATCGGGAGCAGCCGTTTCACCTTTTCGTGGACCATTTGCATATACATAATGAATGGTCCGTAATGATTGCACCTGTTCTTCTTTTGATGTCAGCCGCGGTTGATAATATACTTTGACACTTTCACTTGGCATTAATGCAGTTGGCTGACCACTTGCCACAACTGGATACAGATTGCCCTTCATATCTTTCGGAGCCGCATACCCATACTTTTGCAGGTCTGGATTTGGCGATGCTGGCCAACCGCCCCTTTCTAATTTCCATGCTTGATCAGCATTGGCGAGTGAGACTTCAACCAGGTAATTGCCATTCTGATCACGTTGTTGATTCAACGTATAACCAATGATTTGGTGGTGAGGGCCGGCTACAATTGCTTGCCGGGCAAAGGTAGCCTGTTGGATGACCGGTTCAGTAATTCCTTCAATCATTATCTGTTTACCCGTGGTACGGTCATAATAGGTAATTGTCCGCGTGGTTGTTTGATGTTCCACCTGTAAGCTATTCTTCATTAAGATATGAACAACTACATTTTGGTCAATATGGGTAAATTTGCTTGGCAGCTTATCTTCACTCACAATCGTGTAGCCTAATTGCCGATAATGATCAATAGTTCCCTGATAAGCAGCGGTTGCACTTGCTGGTAATGCTTCATCTGCAAAGCCACTTGTTAAGGACTGGTGATCAACTAATGTCTTATCATCAGTATCATCAATAATCGTATAAGTAACTGCATTAGGAGCGGTCTTATATTCTACCGTGACCGTAATATCAGGATCGCCTGGTTTAACTTGCGTGGCTGCGACCATTACTTGGCTCGGGTTGTAGTAGTCGATTGCCGGTGAATTAACAGCAGTAAATTGATCATCTTTAGTCGTCCATTCACCTACTTTTGTTTCACCAGTTACTTGATTAACCTTATTAGGACGGGTAAATGTAACTTGTTGCTGAACACTTGGAGCAGCAACGGCACCTTTTCGTGGTCCATTCGCATAAACATAATTAATTGTCCGTTTGATTGGTAATTCTTCGTTAGTGACAATTACTTTTTCTGGATAAAAGACTTTTACTTCTTCATCCCCAGACAAAGCAGTTGGGTGGCCTTCTGCAACAAGTGGGTAAGCTTGGCCATTTGTGTCTTCAGCCAGTCCATAACCTTTTTCTGTTAAAATCGGATTGGTCGAAGCTGCCCATTCACCAGTAGCGGGAGTCCAGGCCTTGTCACCATTTGTCTCTTCAACAAGGTAGTTGCCATGACTATCCTGCTTACCGTCAAGGCTATAGCCAAGAAGGGAGCCATCCTGGCCACTAATTACTGCTTGCCGAGTAAATTTAACCGCTTGCTTAACCTGTGGAATATCGAGTTGTTTTCCAGTATCTTTGTCATAGTACGAAATTGTTCGCGTAACGGTCCGTTCTTCGCTATGCAATTGATTTCGCTTAGCAACATAGATTGTTACGTTTTGGTTAACATTCGGATTATCATCAAAAGTAGCGGGTAACTTATCGGCAGAAACTAGGTAATAGCCCTTATCTTGATACCCTTGAATTACCTGTTGATACTTAGCAGCAGTATCAGTTGGCAATGGTTCATCACTTAAACCGTTCGCTAATGGAACCTGATTTTCTAAGACTTTTTGAGTATCTTTATCAATGACAGTATAGGTAAGTACTTGTGGGTCGGCCACATAGTAAACAGTGATATCAATATCTGGTGAATCATGCTTAACGGTTATTGCAGCGATTGCCTTAACTGGATTGCCACCTTCATCGACCGCGTGGTAACCAGCAATTGCCGGAACATCTACAACCGCAAATGTATCATTAGCTGGTGTCCAGGCAAGCCATTGACCATCATCATTAATCCGGGCAAAGACTAACTTAGTTGTATAAGTTGGCGCCGCTTCCTTGCCAGTATCTTTGTAGACATAGTGGATCGTTTCGTTAACTTGTTGGTTTTCAACATTATTTACTTTTCCAGTTAGAATTCCACTGTTACTAGTAGTATCATTCCAATAAACATATGGCTGAAGGTAATAGCCCGCTTCCTGATTGACTAGTTCTTGTCCTTGATCGTTAGTAACCGTTAACTTCCAGGGGTGTTGCTCAAGATAATTTTGTAAAGCGGTATCTTTTAAAGCCACCCCTTGATAATAACCCTTAGTAAACATTTGATCCGCGTTAGGGTCATTAATATTAGCAGGTGGTAGCACGCCACTTAAATCTTTTGGTCGCCAACTAATTAGGCCAATGCCAGTATCTTTTCTAAAACCTACATAATCACTTGCAACTATTACATCGTAGGTTCTCGTCAATCCATCGCTCGAATCTGTACTTTTAACCGTAATTGCTGGAGCCGTTGTGGAGATCATTTTGCGGGTAACATAGGTATTAGAGGCATCAATAACAGGGTCTAGATCATAGTCTTTATAGTGGGAAACGATACTCTTTTCAAGCGCATTTTTGACCCCTGTGGCACTAATAAACTGGTAATCAACCTGATCATTGTCAGCAGGTTTAGTAACGGTAATCGTAAAATGCTTTCCTAATTTAACCCCGCTTTCACTCTGAGCAGCAAGGGCAACTGTTTCTTCATGATCAGGATAACGAACAGCTTCATCACCGATACTCCATGTCTTAGTTTGTTGATTATAGTACCAAGTATGAACAGCATACTCACTGCTGCTTTGTGGGATAATAGTTTGATTAAAGTTATCAGCAGGCCTTACCTGAGCCTCAACTGGAATCTTAAAACCACTAGTAAACCGGCGATTGCCAATTTGAATGTCGTTTTGTGGAACAAGCATTGTTGGTGCCGTTGCTGTACTGGAATAAAGATGGAAATAGCGCGTATCTAACGGTGCCTCATCCAGATTAAAACCAGTAATATTGTGCCACGTCAAGTTAAAATGCAAGCGTGCCAAAGAAAGGTTATTCTTACCGTACTTAGTCTTAATATTTTCTAACTCATCATTGAAGACGATCTGGTAGGAATCGTTGGACCCGCCATTACCGTTGCTACCAAGGGTATTATTATTTTGTGATGCTTCCCAGGTTACATCTTGCAAATCCTTAACAACTTGTGAGTTCGGGCTGCTAATGGCATATGACCGATTATTAGCAGCAACCGGCCGCATGTAACCAATCACCGTTGAATAGCTTTCCCCACTAGTAGCTTGATAGTTAATGTTAATTGGCATTGTTTGACTTGCCCCACCCCCATAGGACAAGATGTGCTGCTGATCATTAGCCGTCAGCTGATATGGAATTCCCATGGAAACATTAATGTAATTTCCCGATTTGATCTCATGGTTAGCAATGTCAAGGTCAAGATCAAAGGTCAAATTAGTCCGGCCAGTGTGATCAGTCCCGTTTCCCTGTTCAGATGCTGCTTTAACATTTGTTACCGTATAAGCAGTTTCATCAACCGGTGTCGTTGGTGCTAGCTCCTTACTAGTTGATGTCGTTGTATTGATATTTGATTGGCTATCATTTGTGGAAACAACAGCTGGTAGTGTTGTTTGAGCAGCAGCCGGCTGGGGCGTTATTCGATTAGCACTTGTATCGGCTTGGGCGGTCTCACCATTAAGGCCAAGAGCAATACTTGTTCCCAATAAAACCGATACTACCCCAACACTAAGCTTTCGTAATGCAAAGCGCTGCGTTATCGGCATATTCTTTGTCAACCGTTCAACCTGATTATTCTTTGCAGTCAATATAAACTCCTCCTAAAATCAACCAGTAAATTTTTACTGATCAACTCTTTAATAAAAAAGGTTAACTATTAATCAATAGGGAAAAATATAGTAAAAATTTTACAAGCAATTTCTATTGATCGATGGTTGATAGATGTGGCTTAAGCATCAATCTACAAACATAATAGAACAATCCAATTATAATTACAAGCTGATAAATGATCCAAAATTAGCATACAAAAAAACTGCCTTACAACACCACTATTGTAAGGCAGTTTTTTTTAGACAATGCATCGAGTATTACTGTAAGTAATTAAGCAAGCATTGCATAAGCGTTAAGTCATTGCAATAAACCCTTGCTCTCCGCATTGTTATAATAATTACCATGTGATAAATTTTATAACTTATCCACATTTATAGAATAACAGGATTTAGATAAATTTCAATACATAAGTTGATGTTTTTTGCCGTTTTTAAGCTTTTTTGCGAATTTCGCTGTCTCTTAATGCTGATAAATGAAGTTTTCTATCCCAGTTGTTTCAGAAATGTTAAATTTTGATTTCGATTGTCATTAATAAAAAGTTTAAGTATTTACCAGTAATCATTGGGTGGCTTGTATTTATCAATTGATATGAAGGCCCTCTTCTCTATGCAAATAAAAAGCGAGGATCAAAGAGCTTTCACTTCTTCAAATCCTCGTTTCTCTTAATTTTGATGATGTTTTTCAACTGCCGTAACTAGTTCTTCCAATGATTGACTTCCAAAAATAACTGGGTCATCATCAATCATCGTCGCTGGAACACTCATGATCTTCTTTTCTTTCCGTAATTCTGGGAAATGTTGCAGGTCAATCATCGTGGCAGTAATTCCCGCATTCAGAGAAGCCATCCGTTGACAAGCCGCAACAACATCAGGACAGAAATGACAAGTTAAGGAAACGCCAATCCGAATCTTAGTCGGCGCAAGTTTCTTAATTCGTTCTACCATTTCTGGTGCAATTGTTTGTCCAGGACCAGCAACGTTGTAGACACCTAGAACTAAGGAGTTTAATTCGTGACCAGTTGGAATCCCTGCATAATGTAAGCCGGTATCATTACCATCCGCATCAAGCAAGCGTAATTGTGGTAAGTACTTTACGTCCGCTGGTGCCGGCTTAGTCTCCATCTGCAGGTGCTGATCAAGTGAAGCAAATTCTTCAACAAAGCTAACTAACTGATTGCTAAGCTCTGTCCCATTGGTTAACACTTGGAGTTTAATATCCTTAGTTAAACGGGCAAAGATTGGCTGCAATTGTTGGTCAATCTCAGCTGGCAGCCAATTTCCTTCATGCGGCGTAGTGTTTTCTTGTTGACTAAGTTCACTCGTCTGCCCCACGGTCTTAGCAGGCTTTTTGTTAGTTTCTGCATGAATGGGGATACCTTGCTTTTCCTTTTGTAAAATAATGTATCGTTCTGCAGCGGTAGAAGCAACCGCCCCATCGGATGCAGCTGTCACGATCTGGCGAAGATTTTTATGGATAACATCCCCAGCAGCATAAACGCCATCGATGTTTGTCTTACCATTTTCATCCGTCATGATATAGCCCCGATCATCCAAATCAAGGATATTAGCTAATGCTTTCGTTGCTGGTTGCGTACCAATATAAATGAACATCCCAAATGTCTGGTCACCATCATCGACATGGTAAACTGTCTCTTCGCCAGTCTTATTATTAACCAAGGCAGCAGTAGTAAGGTAATCATCCCCACTAACTTCTTTTACCTCAGTATTGTATTCCACACTGACTTTAGGATTATCCAAGGCACGCTTAGCCGTCAATACTGGACACGCAAAATGATCCCCACGAACTAAAACAGTAACGTGCTTGGCAAAGCGGCTCAAATAGTCAGCTTCTTCGGCGGCCGCATATCCGCCACCAACGACAAAGACTTGAAGGCCAGTAAAAAGTTCGCCATCACAAGTTGAGCAATAAGCAATTCCCCGTCCACGGAATTCATTTTCACCGGGAAAACCAACCTTTTTAGGATTAGCACCAGTCGCAATAATTACGCTTCGGGCAGTATATTTTTGGCCACTCTTGCCAATCAATGTCTTAACTTCACCAGTAAGATCAAACTTTTCAACCGCATCATGTTGAATTTCAACCCCAAAGCTAGCTACCTGACTTTGCATCTGGTTCATCAATTGGGTACCATCGACTTTTTCAACAGCTGGATAATTGTAGACTACCGAGGTCGTTGTTACCTGACCGCCGACAGTATCTCCTTCTAAAATCAACGTATCCAGGGTTGCACGTCCAGCATATAAACCAGCAGATAATCCCGCTGGTCCAGCACCAACGATGATTAAATCATATAAATGTTGTTCTGCCATTTAGCTCACCAAATTAAAGCTTACCAACTAGATCAAGACTTGGCTTAATTGAATCTTGGCCTGGCTTCCAGTTTGCTGGGCAGACCCGGTCACCATGTTCACGAACAAATTGGGCAGCTTGGAGTGTCCGTAAGATCTCATCAGCACTTCGACCAATTCCCATGTTGTTAATTGTGTAGGATTGGATAATACCATCAGGATCAACAATGAAGACTCCCCGGTATGCTTGACCAGCGTCTTCGTCAAGAACATCGAACATCCGGGCTAACTTACCAGCTGGGTCAGCAAGCATTGAATATTTGATCTTGCCAATCTTGTCAGAAGCCTGAGCCCATGCCTTGTGGACAAATTCGGTATCCTCAGAAACGGAGTAAATCTCAGCATTTGCTTTCTTGAAGTCTTCGTACTTATCTTGCAAAGCTTCCAATTCAGTTGGACAAACAAATGAAAAGTCAGCTGGGTAGAAGAAGAAAATACTCCACTTACCTAAAACATCCTTCTTGGATACTTCGGTTGTTTCACCATCATGATAAGCATTTACCTTAAAATCTTCAATTTCATGTCCTACAAAGTTCATGTATATCCTCTCCTTAAATTAGAATCATTCTTAACTACAACTCTTAGTATAACCTTTTTATGCTAATTTGCAAGTGATTTTAGAATAATTCTAAAAAGATTAAATTTCCTTGCCGAAGATTTTCGCCTTAATCGCCTGTCCAGTTGGGGTTCCAGCTAGTCCACCGAGTCCTGTCTCCCGTAAATCAACTGGCATTGACCGGCCAACCTTATCAAGGGCAGAAATACATTCATCGGCCGGGATCATACTCGTACAACCAGCGAGTGCCATATCGGCTGCAATCAATGCGTTTCCAGCTCCAATCGCATTTCGTTTAACGCAAGGGATTTCTACCAAACCGGCAATCGGGTCACATACCAAGCCTAACAAGTTACTAAGAGCAATTGCCAATGCTTGACTGCTTTGTTCGGGAGTACCACCCGCTACTTCAACAGCCGCCGCGGCAGCCATTGCCGATGCTGAACCAACTTCTTCTTGGCAGCCACCTGTCGCGCCAGCAATTCCCGCATGATTGGCAATAATTAAGCCCAATCCACCAGCAGTAAATAAGAAGCGAATCATCTGATCTTCACTAAGGCCTAATCGTTGTTCTAACATAAAAAGAGCGCCAGGAAGAGTCCCGGATGAACCAGCGGTCGGGGTCGCGCAGATGACTCCCATTGCTGCGTTAACCTCGTTAGTTGCGATCGCATTTTCCACGGCAGCCATCATAATATCACCAGAGAGGGTCTTTCCTTTTGCGCGATATTTTTTCAGCTTAATCGCCTCGCCTCCAGTTAGACCTGTTTTCGATCGAACTCCCAGCTCATTTTCACCTTGCTTAATTGCAGCCCGCATCGTCAATAAGTTTGCTCGCATCCGTTGCCAAACTTCTTCTCGCTTAAGACCGGATTCATGACATTCTGCCTCAATCACTAGTTCTGATAGCGGTTTTCGCTGCGTCTCTGCTGTTTGCACTAAATCTTTAACACTTTGATACATCATTTTCTCCTAAAGACAAATTGCAGCCGGATACTTCTTTTCAAAATAAGCAATCGTCGCTGGCTGCATTGGTTTCTTAATATCGTAAACATAAATATCACAATCATCTGCCCGTAATACTTGCCGCCGGGTAAATGGTGCTTTTTCTTCCAAATCAGCATTAATTGCCAGTGCATTGGCCATCTGTTTACTATAATCACGAAAGATAACAATTGGTAAGGGACCTGCTGGCAAAATATCAACTCCATCGAGGCTAATTGCTCTTATTTCAATTGCTCCGCCACCGATTGAACAGCCAGAAACTGTTACCCTCGTCTTGTCACTAGTCATTTGAAGAATAGCTGTGTTTGGATGGTGAATTGGACTTTCACCCGCTTCTTCAACAAAACGAAGGTCCATTCCCCCTTGACGAGCAATCATTGGCGCCGCTGGAACTCGCGAATCGTCTGGCAAAAATCCTAACAGGCCCGCCGCAATTGCATAGTCTGTGCCATGACCACGATGCGTCTGGGCAAAAGACCCATAATAGTGAACGGTTACTTTAGGTGGAACCGTGCCAAAAAGCTTATTTGCGATTCGGCCAATCTTGACCGCCCCCGCAGTATGTGAGCTAGAAGGACCAATCATTACCGGTCCAATAATGTCAAAAACACTTTTATAGTTATTTTTCATGTTGTTGTTTCCTTAAAAAATAAAATAGAGGTTGAAAAAACTCAAGTTTTTCTCAACCTCTTCATTATAATTACTTTTTCTTTTTATGAAAGCCAAGAAATGACCAGAAGCCACGATGACCACCAGATTTTTTCTTTGGTTTCTTCTCTTCTTTTCGATCTTCTTTGGCAGCTTTTTCAGCGAGAGCCTTTTGTTTAGCGAGAATAGCTTCACGCTTTTGCCGTTCTTTTTCAGCCTCTTTCCGTGCCGCCATAGCCTTTTTAGCCCGCGCTGCCCGTTGCTGAGCAGCCTCTTTCATTAATTGTGGTCGCATCTGTTCCATTGTATCAAACATTGTCGCAACCTTAATAGCTGTCTTGTTAGCTAAGGCTTGATCAGTATTTGAAGCCACTTCAATATTATGGGCTGCTGCAATCTCACGTTCCCAATATTGTTGTGTCTTAATAGGTAAACCAGTAAACTCCTGGCTTCGTAAGAACTGACCTGCTCGTGATAATTGCATCTTCAAAGAATGCTTATCCGTTTGCTGACCATTTAATGCTTTTCGCGAATTATAAATCGCTTGATCAACAAGGTCGACCATTGCTTGTGGTTCATTATATCCCTCTTTATGCTCTTGAAGGACATCCTCCCCCATTCTAATCGCTTCATCATAAAGGCCTTTAGAACGATCAGTCCCATTAAAGTATTTATATGTTTGCCTTACACGTACTTGATCAGCTACATCTTTACTTAGTTGATCAAAAACTACTTTTTCGTTCATTAGATTTCCACCGCCCGACTTTACTCGTCTACTATTCTTAGTATAGCAGTTATTGATCGCGAACGAAGCTAAAATGTCAATTTTTTAGAAGATTATCGAAAAATTTACCTGCTCGCCGGTTTGAGCAAAGTGTAATTAAGCTATTATTAGTCTTAATTTTCGTCCATTATTCAAAAAAGGAGCTATCGAGAAGAATATTTCTCGACAACTCCATATAAATAAGATTTGACTTACCAACTAGCCTTACGAACACCAGGGATTTGACCCTTGTGTGCTAGTTCACGAAACTTAATCCGTGACATTCCAAACTTACGCATGTAGGCATGTGGTCGGCCATCGTAACGGTCACGGTTGTGAAGACGAACCGCACTAGAGTTACGAGGAAGTTTGGATAAACCGATGTAGTCGCCCTTCGCCTTTAATTCTTTGCGCTTTTCAGCGTATTTCTTTACTAAAGCTTCTTGGTGATGTAATTTAGCAATCTTTGACTTTTTTGCCATTAAGTAGTTCTCCTTTTATATTAAAAACTTTATCTACTATACAATTACTATTTAAAATTAAAACATCTGCGAACTCTTTTCATTTTAATATTATCGCTGATACTTACAAAAAATACAAGGATTTTGCATTACTTTTTGACTTTTCTTAACCATTTAATTTTTTCGCGTATTTACGGTATTCGTCAGCATAATTATATTGATTATTATATTCAGTTAAGAGCTCGTCATCGTGGGTATAAGCCCGCCCCGTCACCATCATCTTCTTGTAAAGGTCACGGTATGGCAAATCACTCTTATCGGCAATTTGTTTTTCCTGATCGCGACTATATCCAATATGACGGAAGCTAGTTTCAGCTAAACCAATATCGTCTACTTCCAAAATTAGATAATGAGCCCGCAAATCACGCTGGAGAGGTTGCCAGTGGTTGAATGGTTCGCCGATTGCTCCGGGATTTAAAACCATGCGTTCATCATTCCCATACCGCAAAAGGTCATGATGAACATGAGCATAAATGGCAACATCAACTGGTTCGCCAGCGACGTTAAATAACTTATCAAAATTCTCACTCGCTTGCGTAGGAAAAAGGTCTTGGCCCATATTAAGCCACGGCAGGTTATGGGAGATACCAAAATTAAGGGGACCCACGCGTTTCGTCACGTGCATCGGCCAACTTGCAATCTTATCAACCATTCCGTCGGGGGCATGTTCTGCAACGTACTGGGCTAACCGCGCAAAGTAAATGTGGGAAGGACGTTCCATATCCATCATCCCGCGAGCACCACGCACAACTAGGTCATCCCAATTCCCTCGTACAATTACTGTCGGCGTCATTTCTTGTAAAATTTCCCAAATTGGTTTTACACTTGGACCCGGCATTAGTAAATCACCAATAAACCAATATTCATCAGCATGTTGTGCTATACTATCGCGATACATTGCCTGCAACGCTGTTAAATTTCCATGCGTATCTGAAAAGACTGCAATCCTCTTTTTCACAGATGATTTCCCCTTTCTTATCTTCATTAATATATTAGCAAATTTTCTAAAAGGAATGCTAAATTAATTTGTATTTTCGGAAGGATTCCCCACATTACAAATTATTTTGTTACAATATACTTTTATGAATAAATCATTTTAGGAGATGATAATTAAAATGGATTCGGAAGTCGCAAGAGGAAAATTTCCTCACGGTTGGCACCGAACTTTTTACACCCTCTGGCTCGGCGCGTTCATCACCGGGATGGGCTACTCGATGACGATGCCGTTTGTCTCACTTTTTATTGCAGAATTAGGAAACTTTACGCGTTTTCAGCTCAACATTTACTCCGGACTAGCATTTGGGGTGACCTTCATTAGTCAAGCCATTGTTTCACCGTTCTGGGGCAGTCTAGCTGATCGCAAAGGACGAAAACTGATGTGTATGCGTGCATCGGGAGTAATGGCTTGTACAATCTGTGCAATTGGATTTGCCCAAAGTGTCTGGATGATTATTGGCATGCGGTTCCTTCAAGGAGTCTTTTCTGGCTACATTAATAACGCTACTGCTTTAATGGCTGGGGAAACACCGCATAATAAATCAGGCTGGGTAATGTCAGCGATGACTACTGCGGGGGTGGCCGGCAATTTGGTTGGTCCTTTGCTTGGTGGTTTCCTATCAGGATTGTTTGGCTACCGAATCCCATTTTTCATCACCGGAGCACTAATGTTTTGTGTCTTTCTCAGTACGTGGTTACTGACGGTAGAACACTTCACCCCAATTAAAAAAGAAGCGATGAAGCCAATGAAAGAGATAATTCATAATTTGGATAATCCACCATTGATCTTCGTTATGTTCTTAACCACAATGATTGTTACTTCTTCTACCGTGTCAATTGACCCAATTATCAGTTTGTATGTTCGGCAATTGATGGGCGGCCATGGCAACATTGCCTTTGTCGCTGGGATTGTTGCTGCTACGCCCGGCTTAGGAACATTGCTTGCCGCTTCAAAGGTTGGTCACACGATGGACCGGATTGGACCAGAAAAAGTATTACAGATTGGGATTCTCACGGCCTTTATCCTCTTTATCCCCATGACCATTACTAAATCTCCATGGGCCTTGGCATTCTGGCGTTTCTTGCTTGGTTTGGCAAACGCGGCGTTAATGCCTGCTACCCAAACGGTCTTAACCCTTGACGTCCCAACTGAAGCATTCGGCCGGATCTTTAGTTACAATCAATCTTTCCAGGCTGCAGGTGCAGTGCTAGGATCAATTCTTGGATCATTCATCTCGGGGATTTCCAGTTATGAAATGGTCTTTGTCATTACTGGTTTGACTCTCCTGCTTAACTTTATCTTGGTGATGTTAGTTAGACCAAAGAAGCAACTTACAGAATAATTTACAGAAAAGAGAAAATCATGGTTCAAACAAATAAATTATTAAATGAACACGAAGTAAATAACTTATTTTCCCGGGTTGCCCCCCGCTATGACTTATTAAACAATGTGATTAGTCTAGGAACGCAGAAAATATGGCGACACGAAATCTTTAACCAGCTTCAAATTAAGCCTACCGATAACGCCTTAGATGTTTGCTGTGGAACGGGAGACCTCGCAATTGCCATAGCTAAGCGGATCTCTGCTGGACGAGTAACCGGACTTGATTTTAATAAAGAAATGTTGGAAATCGCTAAAGAAAAGACAAAGATGATTGGTAATCTTTTCTTGGTACAAGGGGATGCCATGGCGTTGCCGTTTGATGACAATAGCTTTGATATCGTCACCATTGGCTTTGGCTTACGAAATGTCCCAGATGCAGATAAGGCGCTCAGCGAGATTTACCGGGTTCTCAAGCCAGGTGGGCAATTCGTTAGCTTGGAAATGTCGCAGCCGACTAATCCCATTATTAAAGTCGGCTGGAAAGCTTACTTTACAGCCTTTCCCTTGATAGCTTCATTAGCTGGTGGACATTATTGCGATTATCAATATTTAAAGAAAACCAGCCAACAATTCGTCTCTGCCCATCAACTTGCGCGGATGATGAAGGCAGCCGGATTTAAGGAAGTTCATTACCAACCATTGAACTTTGGCGCAGCTGCATTACATTTTGGCGATAAATAGAAAGGGAGCGAGGTAGGAGTCACTCATGACTATCTCGCTCCTTTTCAAATTATTAAAAAAGAATATTGAAAACATTAAAAAATGATTATAATATACTGAAAAGCAATTTAATAACCGCAATGAAAAGATGAGTAATTGATGGTCGCCTTCTCCAGAGAACTGCGGATGATGGGAAGCAGCGTTGGCTAAGTCAGTGAAGATGGTCTTGGAGCGATGAAAGTTGTGAGCTATTTGTAAGCAGCTTACGGGTTGGTGTACGTTATAACACCTGGGTATTCCCTTGGAGTACTTGTAGAGAGTTTGGCTGTGAGGTCAAGCTAAAATAGGGTGGTAACACGCTATCGATGTCTAATCATTACGCGTCCCTAGAACTAACAAGTTAGTTCTAGGGGCTTTTTTTATTTCACGAAAGGAGTCACTATTATGACTGAATTTGCTAAGAGAACTACATCACCATTTCGCTTTGATATTGTTGGCAGTTTCTTACGCCCAAAAGAATTAAAGGAAGCTCGCGCTAAATATCAGGCGGGACAAATTACAAAAGCAGAATTAACCTCAATTGAGGATAAAGCTATCATTGACTTAATTAAGAAAGAAGAAGAAGCCGGTTTACACGCCGTTACTGATGGTGAATTCCGTCGTAGCTGGTGGCACCTCGACTTTATTTGGGGATTGGAGGGAATTGAACAGTCAACTTCTAATGCAGGATATGAGTTTCACGATGAAACAACAAGAGCGGAAACGGCAAAGTTAGTCGGTAAAGTAAGCGGAAATAATCATCCCTTTGTTGAGCATTTTAAATTTACACGTGACCATGTTAGTACTGGCACGCAGGTTAAACAAACAATCCCTTCGCCTGCTCAAGCCTTCTTTGAATTTTTGCGCCCAGAAAACATTGCTAGTGTCAATAAATATTATCCGTCATTTGATGCTTTTGCGGCAGACCTTGTAACTGCTTATCGCCAAGTAATCGCCGATCTATATGCAGCTGGATGTAGGACATTGCAGTTAGATGATTGCACCTGGTCAGCATATGCTGATTTTGCCCAACATCCTGAACATATCAAATCTGCTGGTTTTAATATTCAACAACTTGAGAAATTAGAAGAGACGTCTGTCGAACTAAATAATGCTATTATTTCTGACCAGCCTCACGATTTAACTATTAATACTCATGATTGTCGCGGCAATTACCATTCAACATGGGCTGCTACTGGCGGTTATGGTCCAGTTGCTGATCCACTTTTTACCAAAGAAAATGTAACTGCTTTTTATTTAGAATATGACACTGAACGAGCTGGCGGATTCGAGCCACTTGAAAAAGTACCTAATGATAAGTATGTCGTATTAGGACTAGTTACATCTAAATCCGGCCAGCTTGAGGATCGTGAAGCAATAATTAACCGTATTCATGAAGCAGCTAAGTTTCACCCACTCGATAAGCTTTGTTTAAGTCCACAATGCGGTTTTGCTTCAACAGAAGAAGGAAATATCCTGACTGAAAAACAACAGTGGGCAAAGATTGCACTAATTAAAGATATTGCTAAAGAAGTTTGGGGTTAAATAAGGAGGAAAAAGATATGACTCAACAATTATCATCAACACAAGAGCTAATCGCTAAACTTAAGCAAAAACACTGGGTAGACCTTACCCATACTTTTGGCCCAGCTAGTCCGCGATTTCCATCATTCAAGCCCGCAAAATTTGAAACAATTTTCACTCATGCAGATGGCTTTTTCGTTAAGGAATATACATTTGCTGGACAATATGGTACACACATTGATCCGCCAGTTCACTTTTACAAGGATGATGATCGCTATGTCGAGGATCTAGAACTCAAAGATCTTGTTTTACCATTAGTCATCATTGATTATCATCAAAAGGCAGCAACCAACCCAGATGCTAGCCTAACAGTTGCGGATATTAAAGATTGGGAAAAACAAAATGGACCCATTCCAGCAGGATCATTTGTTGCTCTTCGTACTGATTGGGGAAAACGCTGGCCATCACAAGAAAAGTTTGAAAATAAGGATAAAAATGGTCAGAATCATTATCCTGGATGGTCACTAGAAGCCTTAAAGTATATTTATGAGACGCGCCACGCTACTGCAAATGGGCATGAGACTTTTGATACAGACACAGCAACTAAACAGCAAAATGGATTAGTTGGCGAATACTATGTCCTGTCTCATGGCCACTACCAGGTTGAATTATTGGATAATTTGGATCAGGTACCAACAACTGGTGCTGTAATTAATATTTCAGTTGCAAAACCTGAAAAGGCTCCAGGATTTCCCGTTCGCGCATATGCAATTTTCGATTAATATTAGAAAAAGCAGAGTTAAATGAGACCTTTGAACAAATCTCCTTTAACTCTGCTTTCTTTTATATCAGCCCAATCGCAAACGTTACGACTTGAACCAGTGAGCCAATTAATAGTATCTTAACTGCACATGGGAATGTTTCTTTCTTAACTTGCTTAGCAAATAACATTCTTGTTTGCTTAACCACAAATGGGATAATCAATAAGGTTAACAAGACTGTCCATGGCGTGAAATGAAGAACCGCGGCGAAAATAATAGCTAAAAATGCTAAAACGTTCTTAATAGCAAACGCATATAGACCATTTTTCTGCCCAATAAAGTGAATAACTGTATGACGGCGATTGTCTTCATCTTCACCCGCATCACAAATATTATTTGCTAATAATAGGTTGGAAATCCACAATTCATCCGGTAAAGCAACGAGAAAGACGACCCCGATATTTGCCCAGGACCATGTAAATTGCGGGCCAACATTAATAAAGACAGAAATAAGGGTAATCATGAACCCCATTGTAAATCCCGAGGCAAATTCACCAACTGGCAACCCTGATAAAGGGAAAGGACCAGAAGAGTAAAGAATGCCGATCGCAAAACAAAAGATTCCCATCCATAGCAACGGAAGGCCAACCCGGGTAACTAGATAGATTCCGATTAAGCCGGCTACTATACTAAAGGCAAGCAAGAGGCCGAGAACTAAACGCGGTGAAATATTTTCCCGCCCAATAATATTTGTATTTTTCTTATAATCAACGGTATCAATGGCATGGTTATAATCATTATAATTATCCATCATATCAACCGCCATATTGAATAATAGCATTGCGATGAAAAACAGAACTGAATTTAGCAGATTTAGTGAATGATAATAATAGACACTAAGGCAAACCCCGAGGAGCATCGGTAAGATACTAGCAGTTTTGGCCTTAATTTCTACTAATTCCAAAAAAACATTTAACGACATTTAGTAAATTTTCCTTTCATAATTCCTTAGTTGTTCGGTACAATATAGATGGTACACCATAACAAAGGAATTATCGATTAATGAAACAACATTTTTTCCATACCTATCCGGCGATTAATAACGCTCTAAGTAAAGTAAATCAAACAATTAATGACAGGATTACAATTAAAAATCCCCAACTACACGATGCCCTGCAACAGATGGCTTCAAATGGCGGTAAATATCTTCGCCCAGCATTTTTCCTTTTATTTGCAAATGTCAATCATCAAACTGCCGATGAGCAAGAAAAACTAATTAAAATTGCCTCTTCCCTGGAGGTTTTACACATGGCTACTTTGATCCATGACGATATTATTGATGATTCACCTAAGCGTCGCGGAGCCGTCAGTGTCCAAGCCGCTTTTGGTAAAGATACAGCCGTCTATACCGGAGACTTCCTTTTCACTATCTTTTTCGACCTCCTCGTAGAAGCGATGACCGGGTCTCCCTATCTGACACGAAACGCCCGGACGATGCGCAAGATTCTTACTGGAGAACTGGGACAGATGGATAATCGCTTTGATCTCAGTCAATCATTACTCGATTATTATCGCAATGTAAACGGCAAAACAGCCGCCATCTTTAGTCTTGCCGCTGAAGAAGGAGCCTATTTTGGTCATGGTGATCGTCGGACTATCAACTTAGCCAAACGAATTGGGCAAAACATCGGGATCAGCTTCCAGATATTGGATGATATTCTTGATTATTCGGGGGATGAACGCCTTAACAAACCTGTTTTGGAGGATTTAGCAACTGGTGTTTATTCTCTTCCCCTTCTTTTAACCTTGCAAAATCACCGACATGAATTAGAACCGTTACTTGCCAAGAAACACCAAATGACGATTGAAGATATGGAAAAAGTCCAAAAGATTGTTATCACTCATGGCGGTGTTAAACAGGCACAAGAGATTGCTACTAAGTTTACACAAAAAGCGCAAACCGAAATCGATGAATTAGCAGATAAGCATACTCGAAAGATGTTGAAGTTGGTAGCAAAGAAGTTATTGACGAGAGTAAATTAAAAAAGATAAGACTAAGGAAATTCTGACGTGTACCCTTAAAGTTGGAACCTGTATGTTCTTGCTTTAAAATTGAATAAATATTTTTCTAGGCAACTAGATTCTGCTCATATTGAAGTGGAGTTTGGTTGCCTAGTTTTGTCTGAATACGGC
>NZ_NGPY01000079.1:0-452 GCF_002254085.1 Limosilactobacillus reuteri
TAGTAGAGTTTTAATAAGAGACAGGGTCTATCCATGAATGTAGCTGATTACGAATTACCATTCTAAATTAATGTGTACTCAGTATAGGAGGGTAATTTCATGGTACTAGAACGTCGGGGCTGACGTCGTCGTCGTAAGGGCGACTTCATCGCCGCAAACCACATCGAATACATCGATTACAAAGACACTGATTTATTACGTCGGTTCATTTCTGAACGTGGTAAGATCTTACCACGTTCAGAAATGAACCGACGTAATAAATCAGTGTCTTTGTAATCGATGTATTCGATGTTGTTTGCGGCGATGAAGTCGCCCTTACGACGACGACGTCAGCCCCGACGTTCTAGTACCATGAAATTACCCTCCTATACTGAGTACACATTAATTTAGAATGGTAATTCGTAATCAGCTACATTCATGGATAGACCCTGTCTCTTATTAAAACTCTACTA
>NZ_NGPY01000080.1:0-447 GCF_002254085.1 Limosilactobacillus reuteri
ACGTGAGACAACACGTGGATCACGAGGCGCGTCTACAAGTTCATCAGATAGTGTAGCACCAAGTGCAGCAACGAGCGAAGCAACGAGCACCTAGGCGAGTGCGTCAACGAGCGCCGCAACGAGTGCATCAAGGAGTGCGTCAACGAGGGCAGCGACGAGCGCGTCAACAAGTGCGTCAACAAGTGCGTCAACGAGCGCCTCAACGAGTGCCTCAGTAAGTGCCTCGACTAGTGCGTCAACGAGCGCTTCAACGAGCGCCTCGACGAGCGCAAGCACGAGTGCATCAACAAGTGCGTCAACCAGTGCGTCAGCAAGTGCCTCGACGAGTGCGTCAACGAGCGCCTCAACGAGTGCCTCAGTAAGTGCCTCGACTAGTGCGTCAACGAGCGCTTCAACGAGCGCCTCGACGAGCGCAAGCACGAGTGCATCAACAAGTGCGCAACCACG
>NZ_NGPY01000081.1:0-444 GCF_002254085.1 Limosilactobacillus reuteri
CGAGGCACTGACTGAGGCACTCGTTGACGCACGTGTGGGGGCGCTCGTGGTGGCACTGGTTGAGGCGCTTGTTGACGCACTGGTTGAGGCACTCGTGGAGGCGCTCGTTGAGGCACTTACTGAGGCGCTCAGTGAAGCGCTCGTCGATGCACTGGCGGAGGCACTCGTTGAAGCGCTCGTTGACGCACTAGTCGAGGCACTTACTGACGCACTGGTTGACGCACTAGTCGAGGCGCTGGTTGACGCACTTGTTGATGCACTCGTTGAGGCGCTGGTTGACGCACTTGTTGATGCACTTACTGAGGCACTCGTGCATGCTCTCGTCGAGGCACTCGTTGACGCACTTGTTGGTGCGCTCGTTGACGCGCCTGTTGACGCGATTGTTGATGCACTTGCTTATGCCCATGTTGAGGCGCTCACTGATGCACTATGTGACGACCTTTT
>NZ_NGPY01000082.1:0-438 GCF_002254085.1 Limosilactobacillus reuteri
TTTGGTCGTTGCGATTGTGTGTGTGGGTGTCGTTGTTGTGGTTGGCGTCTTTGTGGTTGTCTGTACGCTTGTGGGTGGGGGCTCCTTTTTTTTTGTCGTCGTCCTTGTTGGTGTCGTCACCTTTGTTGGTGTTGTCACCCTTGTTGGTGTCGTCTGCCTTTTTGGTGTCGTCACCCTTGTTGGTGTCGTCGCCCTTGTTGGTGTCGTCACCCTTGTTGGTGTCGTCGCCCTTGTTGGTGTCGTCGCCCTTGTTGGTGTCTTCACCCTTGTTGGTGTCGTCGCCCTTGTTGGTGTCGTCACCCTTGTTGGCTTCTTAGTCCTTGCTGGTGTCCTCGGCCTTTCTTGGTTTCTCAGCATATTTGGTCTCTCCCTCATAGGTGTTTTCTACCGCCTTCTTAGCGTCATCAGCATTCTTGTGCGCGTCCGAATGTTAGTTGT
>NZ_NGPY01000083.1:0-404 GCF_002254085.1 Limosilactobacillus reuteri
GGACAAAGAGTGTGGTGATGATGGCTTGAAGGATACACCTGTACCCATGCCGAACACAGAAGTTAAGCTTCAACACGCCGAAAGTAGTTGGGGGATCGCTCCCTGCGAGGATAGGACGTTGCCACGCAAAATCAAGCTTTGGCACCTGGTCTTAATTGTGCCAGGGCTTGGATATTGGAGAGTTGTCCGAGCTGGCCGAAGGAGCATCATTGGAAATGATGTATACGGGTTAAAGCCTGTATCAAGGGTTCGAATCCCTTACTCTCCGTTGTTATGACCCGTTAGTCAAGTGGTTAAGACACCAGCCTTTCACGCTGGTATCGTGGGTTCAAATCCCGCACGGGTCACTTTTGGAGGATTAGCTCAGTTGGGAGAGCATCTGCCTTACAAGCAGGGGGTCACAG
>NZ_NGPY01000084.1:0-354 GCF_002254085.1 Limosilactobacillus reuteri
CTCCAGATGTAACTACTGCAGGAGACAAGCCAGCAACTGTTGTTGTAAGCTACCCAGATGGCTCAAAGGACGAAGTACCAGTAACCATCCACGTAACCAACCCAGCAACTGATGCGGACAAGTACACTCCAGAAGGCCAAGACGTAAATACCAAGACTGGCGTTGTACCAAATCCAGCAGAAGGCATCAAGAACAAGAGTGACTTACCAGATGGCACTAAGTACACTTGGAAGGACACTCCAGATGTAACTACTGCAGGAGACAAGCCAGCAACTGTTGTTGTAAGCTACCCAGATGGCTCAAAGGACGAAGTACCAGTAACCATCCACGTAACCAATCCAGCAACTGATGCGG
>NZ_NGPY01000085.1:0-326 GCF_002254085.1 Limosilactobacillus reuteri
TCCAACCTGCCTTGATTTGCGCATGGATATAGTTAACTTCGATAGTTGGCAGTTGAGTCTGCTTCCGACCACAACGACGCTTATGTCGCTGATAAGTCTGAAGATATTGGTCGATGGTTTTACCGTCATTGAGGAAACGATAAACACGATAGATGGTTTCTTGACTACGCTGAAGTAATTTAGCAGCCCGATAAGCTTTTGTAGAGGGCGGCTGTAGAATGTAGGAAATCGGCGGTTTAAAATTGTCGATTTTCCTGCATTTTTTGTATACTCACTTTATCAATCTTTTGAGGAAGTGATGAGTATGCGAAAAGACGTGTGCAGTA
>NZ_NGPY01000086.1:0-281 GCF_002254085.1 Limosilactobacillus reuteri
TTTTGCCTTAGACTTCCTTCAGATTCCGTCTCACGACGGACACCCTTGTCCTCAGCTCATGGTTCCGACTACTACGGCCCATAGCGGACTTTCACCGCCTAGCTAATACCCATGCCGGGCGCACAAAGAAAAAGGTTGTGGACTTACGCAAAGTTGACGTGTACCCTTAAAGTTGGAACCTGTATGTTCTTGCTTTAAAATTGAATAAATATTTTTCTAGGCAACTAGATTCTGCTCATATTGAAGTGGAGTTTGGTTGCCTAGTTTTGTCTGAATACGGC
>NZ_NGPY01000087.1:0-271 GCF_002254085.1 Limosilactobacillus reuteri
TCAAAGATTGTCTGATTAATTGAGTTAGCGATTATAATTCGTTAATTAAAACTCAAATAACGCGGTGTTCTCGGTTTATTGTTTTGTTAATAAAGAAATTAGATAGTATTTAGTTTTCAAAGTACAAGCTCTGAGGGTAAACCCCTCAAAACTAAACAAAGTTTCTTCGATGTGTAGGTTCCGTTTTATTCCTTAGAAAGGAGGTGATCCAGCCGCAGGTTCTCCTACGGCTACCTTGTTACGACTTCACCCCAGTCATCTGTCCCGCCTT
>NZ_NGPY01000088.1:0-94523 GCF_002254085.1 Limosilactobacillus reuteri
CAGTTACTTTGGGTGGATTGAGTAATGGTCCTTTACCAAATCTTGCATAAATTCCCACCCAAATTTGGAAATCATATTCAGCAATCCCGTATTTATGCCTAACTGATGCTAAAGTAACATTACCGTTGGCATATTCTTCAACAGCTTTAAGTTTAGTTTTAACGCTAATTTTGGTCATATAAAATATCCCCAGAGTTGATTTCCAACTCTGGGGGTACACGTCAAGTTCACAACCTTTTTAATTCTGAAAACTAGCCTTCCATTAATTCCTTTTCTTTTGCACTTGCAATATCTTCAAGGTTCTTAATTCCAGCATCTGTTTCGTTTTGAACTTTCTTTTCAAGATCATGGAATTCATCATCATTAAAGTCGCCGTTCTTGTTACCCTTCTTTAAGTCATCCATCGCTTCACGACGAACGTTTCGAACTGCAACTTTTGCCTTTTCTAATTCAGCTTTAACGTCCTTTACTAATTCTTTCCGCCGATCTTCAGTTAATTGTGGGATGATTAAGCGAATTGAACTTCCGTCGTTTTGAGGAGTTAATCCTAAATTAGATGCATAGATTGCTTTTTCAATTTCTTCAAGCACGCTTTCATCATAAGGGGTGATTAATAATTGCCGTGCTTCTGGAATTGTGATTGATGCAACTTGATTTAATGGAGTTGGTGCTCCGTAATATTCAACTTTAACAGAATTTAATAAACTTGCATTGGCTTGACCCGCACGAATATCAGCAAGTGTCCGTTGAAGTGCATCACCTGATTTTACCATTTTTTGTTTGGCATCATTTAAAATTTCTTTTCCTGTAGCCATATTATCAGTCTCCTTCAATTGTTGTACCAACTTCTTGACCAGTTACTACTTTCATAATATTCCCTGATGTGTTCAAGTTGAAGACTACCAATGGAATATGATTGTCCATCGATAGTGAACTAGCAGTAGTATCCATTACATGTAAATTCTTTTCAATGATATCCATATGGGTTAAATGATCAAACTTAGTAGCATCCTTAACTTTATTTGGATCATCTGAGTAAACACCGTCAACCCCATTTTTACCCATTAAAATGGCATCAGCGTTGATTTCTGCTGCTCGTAATGCGGCAGTAGTATCAGTTGAGAAGTAAGGACTTCCTGTTCCACCAGCAAAAATAACGATTCGATCTTTCTCTAAATGACGAATAGCTTTCCGCCGAATATATGGTTCAGCAATTTGGCGCATTTCAATTGAAGTTTGTACTCGGGTAGGAACACCAATTGATTCAAGCGCATCCTGAAGTGACAAGGCATTCATAATGGTTGCTAACATTCCAATATAGTCAGCTTGTGCACGTTCCATCCCTAATTCAGCACCAGTAACACCACGCCACATGTTACCACCACCAACAACAATGGCAATTTGAACACCCAAATCATGAACTTCTTTTAATTCCTTAGCTACATCTTTTAAAACGGGAGGGTTAATCCCAAAACCTTTGTCGCCAGCTAATGCTTCTCCACTGAGTTTTAAAATTACTCGCTTATATTTAATATCTGCCATATGATATCCTCCTTGAATTTGCAAGTTAATTTTTAAAAAAGGACGCACTACATTGAGTACGTCCTCCTTTTGACCGAACGCTTAGTTCATTTGGTCCTTAACTTCTTGAGCAAAGTCATCTTGCTTTTTTTCGATTCCTTCACCGACTTCGTAACGAATGAAGGACTTCAATTTACCATTCTTACTTGAAACATATTGTTCAACAGTTTGGTCAGAATCCTTAACAAAGTCTTGATCTGCTAAACAAATTTGTGAAAGGAACTTGTTTAAACGACCTTCAACAATCTTGTCAACGATCTTTTCAGGCTTTCCTTCGTTCAAAGTTTCTTCCTTGAAGATAGCACGTTCATGGTCAAGACGTTCTTGAGAAACATCATCACGAGTCATGAATTCAGGATTGATAGCTGCAACGTGCATTGCAACATCCTTAGCAGTAGCATCATCAGCACCTTCTAAGACAACTAATGCAGCAATTTGACCACCTTGGTGTAAGTATGCACCAAAGCTATCACCGTCATCCTTTTCTACAACAGTGAACCGACGAAGACTAACCTTTTCACCAGTCTTTTGTGTAGTACTGATAATATCATCATTTAATGTACCATTTTCAGTCTTGATTTCTAATGCTTCTTCAACATTAGCAGGCTTGTTTTCACTAATTAACTTAGTAACCTTCTTCAATAAGTCCTTAAATGGTTCACTAGCAGCAACGAAATCAGTTTCTGAATTCAATTCAACGATTGCAGCTGTATTACCATTAACAGCAATATCAGCTAATCCTTCAGCTGCAACACGGTCACTCTTCTTGGCTGCCTTAGCAATACCCTTTTCACGAAGGTAGTCCATTGCTTTGTCCATGTCACCATCACTAGCAACTAATGCCTTCTTAGCATCCATGATACCGGCACCGGACTTTTTACGTAATTGCATAACTTGAGCAGCTTTAATTTCAGCCATGACGAAATCTCTCCTTTTATACTCTTTTTTTGAAAAAAGGGCTGTTTAGTACTTAGGCCAGAATGGTCCGTACAAAACAGCCCAAGAATTTAATGTTTTTAGTCTTCTTTACCTTCAACGCTGTTCTTCAAGTTCTTTAATGAATCTTCGCTAACAGTTTCGTTAGCAGCGTTATCATCAGCAGTTTCTTGTTGAGCATCGTCTTGACCTTGCTTACCTTCAACAAAAGCATCAGCCATCTTTGAAGTGATTAAGCGGACGGCACGGATAGCATCATCGTTTGATGGGATAACGTAATCAATGTCGTCTGGGTCAGTGTTAGTATCAACCATAGCTACGATTGGAATGTGTAACTTTTGAGCTTCCTTAACAGCAATTTGTTCCTTGTGAGGATCAACAATGAACATAACATCTGGGATCCGTGGCATATCTTCAATACCACCAAGGAAACGTTCAAGCTTTTCACGTTGCTTAGTTAAGACAGCAACTTCCTTCTTAGGAAGAACATCAAATGTACCGTCTTCGCTCATCTTCTTAAGTTCCTTCAAACGAGCGATCCGTGATTGGATAGTCTTCCAGTTGGTCAAAGTACCACCTAACCAACGGTGGTTAACATAGTATTGACCTGCACGAGTAGCTTCTTCTTCAATAGCATCTTGAGCTTGCTTCTTTGTACCAACAAATAAAGCAACACCATCGTTAGCAGCAACATCCTTCATGTAGTTGTAAGCAGTATCAATTAACTTAACAGTCTTTTGTAAGTCAATGATGTAAATACCGTTACGTTCAGTAAAGATGTATTCTTCCATCTTTGGGTTCCAACGACGAGTTTGGTGACCGAAGTGGACACCGGCTTCAAGCAATTGCTTCATAGATACAACAGACATAAATATACCTCCAAATTGTTTTTCCTCCCCAGTCTTCTTCTGGCAATGGGACTATTTAAGCACCCTCACCACCATCATTCTGGGTGTGAAATTGGCGTGTAACACCGAAATATAGTATACAAAAAACCTTGCAAAGTGACAAGGTTTTTCACTTAACTTATTTTAAAATTTAACTAGTTTATCTGACGTCCCAGTTTTAATCAAATCTAGATTGGCAGATAAGCTCATCTTAACCATATTTTTGATTGCTTGATCAGTATAGAAAGCAATATGTGGCGTGATTAAAACATTTGGCCGATCAACTAAATCTTTAAATTCGTCATAATCAACTTCTTGGAAATCAATTTGCTGGTTAAAAATCTTGGTTTCACCAGTCATTACGTCTAGAGCAGCTCCTCCGACTTTACCGCTATTCAATGCTTCGATCAACGCCTTTTCATCGACTAATGGTCCACGGGCAGTGTTAACCAGTAAGACCCCGTCCTGCATCATTGCAAATGTTTTTTCATTAAGCATTTTATCTGTCGCTGGAACATGGGGCAAATAAAGTGAAATAATTGTTGCTCGTTTATATAATTCATCAAGGCTAACGTATTCAACAATTCCTTCTAGTTCCTTATTTTGATGACGGCTATACGCAATCACTTTTGCACCAAAACCAGCAAAAATTTTAGCTGCTGTGGAGCCAATGTTTCCTGTTCCAACTATCCCGACAACCTGCTTATTCATTTCCTTAGCAAGATGCGGTGCCCAGTTATAATCTCCTTTCGCTAACTTCAAATAAAATTCTTTTGTTCGCCGCAAAAGATTAAGGGCTTGCGTAACTGAAAATTCGGCAATCGCAGCTGGGGAATAAACCGGTACATTAGTAATTTGGAAACCAAGTTTTTGTGCTAATTCATGGTTAAGATTATCAACCCCAACATTTCGCAATGACATCTTTGTAATACCATTAAGTGCTAATTGACGTAAGGCCTCATCTGAATAAGGCTTTTGCTGGAATACTACTACTCCATCGCTTCCTTTAGACAAGTTGGCTGTGCTTTCGTCTAAAAGTTTCGTTGTTGAGTCTACAGTTACTTCAGGATGTTCCTCTTGCCATTCCTTAATGTAAGGAACTTCATCCTGATAAACACCATACATATAAATCTTCATCTTAATTCCTCCGTAGTTTCAATAAATCGACACCATGGTCTAGTAAGAATTTTTCTTTTTGGCGGCGGGTTTGATGTTTAAAATAATATTCCGCACTCAGGGCATCATGCTTTGATTCAAATTCCTCTGAATAAATAAGCTTTAGCGGATGACGCTTTTTCACACGAGTATATTTTGCCCCTTGATAAGTCTGATGAGTATGAAAGCGCCGTTTAACATTGTTGGTAAAGCCACAATAAAAGCTATTATCCGCGCAATACAATACATAAATATAGTATTTCTCACTTGCCATATAATAGCTCCTGAACCGCTGGAGTATACTCGTTATCTTCTCCATGAACAATCAATGGTGGTACTACTTTTACTCCCCCCGGCCGGCCATCCTTAATCACTTCAAGCAGCAAAATATTCGCATCACGATCAGGTTTAGGGTGAATAAACTGAATTCTTTTAGGCGCTAATCTGTTTTCCTGACATACTTGTAAAATTTCACCTAAACGATCTGGACGATGCACAAGATACCCATGACCATTCATTTTTAATAAACCACTCATCTTTTGAATAACTGTCACTAAATCAGTTGCTATTTCATGACGAGCAATCGCTAAAGCTTTATTTGGATTCTTCTGGCTTTGGGCTGTAACTGGGAAATAAGGAGGATTACAAAGGACAATATCAATCGAATCCTTAGAAATATAATCATTAATATTAGCAATATCATCATTAATGACAGTATAACGATCTTGTAAATCATTTAGCAAAATTGTCCGTTCAGCCATATCAGCAATCTGTGGTTGTAATTCAACTTCAGTAAATGTTCCGCCAAGCTTATCGTGGAGAAAAATGCCGATTGCCCCATTTCCAGCGCATAAATCAACAATTTTCAATTTCTGTCGATGATTGGGACGCACGAAATTTGCTAATAAGACAGCATCTAATGAAAACGCAAAATAATGGGGATTTTGGATTATCTGTACATCCTGACTATATAACTGATCAATTCTTTCATCCTTTTTTAGAATATTTTTATTTTCCATTATGTCCTCCATTATTTTTTGTACTTGCAAGATCCACTTTTTTTCGTCATACTGAGGAACGAAAACTTAATTTTGTTATAGATTGGAAGATTGACATGTTGTACACTTTCCTCGTTAAAATCGTTAATCCATTTTTAAATTTGATTAACGGGCGACCTAAAATATACAATCGGGAAAACATCCCTGAAGGCAATTATATTATTATTGCACCTCATCGCACTTGGATGGATCCTGTCTTACTAGCGCTTGCCGTATGGCCCAAAAAATTTAGCTTCATGGCTAAAAAAGAACTTTTTAAGAATCCAATTGCTAGCAAATTCTTAAAAGCGTTGAATGCCTATCCAGTTGATCGGAAAAATCCTGGACCGTCTGCTATCAAAAAGCCGGTTACAATTTTAAAGAAAACTGATTTATCGACCATTATTTTTCCTAGCGGATCACGCTACTCATCTAAATTAAAAGGCGGGGCCACTGTGATCGCTAAAATGGCAAATGTTCCCTTAGTTCCTGCTGTTTACCAAGGCCCCCTAAAATTTAGCCAGCTATTTACCCGTAAACCTCGCCAAATCGCATTTGGAAATCCTATTTATATTGACCGAAAGCAACGACTTACTCCTGAAGTACAGACTGATTTAGAAAAGCAAATGCAAGATGCTTTTGACCAATTAGATCGACAAATTGATCCTAATTATAAATATATCGTTCCTCCAAAGCCGAAGAATGACGAATTTTAATTTCCAATATAAAAGGATGTGATAAATATCACATCCTTTTATATTATTTACGATTTGATTTTTTAGCTTGTGCTTTCATCGCTTGCATCATTTGATGTAATTTACGACTTGATGGTTTTTGTCCCATTTGAAGCATCATTGTCCGCAGCATCTCTTCCGAAATCGGTGGATTATTGCGGAGGTAGTTTTCCATGTATTTACGTGCACCAAAGAAGCCGATAACCAAACCGACTAATAATGCAAGAATCATTAGCATGATCGTCATACCCACAATTACTTCCTCCTTTGCTCGTTACCTATCCATCTTACACGAAAGAGCAATCTTTGAAAAGAGCAAATCACTGTTAATCGTCACGAAGTCCTTTTTTACGTTGGATTTCACGAACTTTTTCAGGAGTAACTTCTTTCCCTTCTTTATCAAAGATCCGCATCATTTCAATATTACTGCGCATTGCTTCCCTAAAGTTTTTAAGATATTCCTTTCTCAAACGATCTCGTTCTTTTGTTTCTTCTTCAGTTAAGCCTTCCTCTTTATTTTTATGAGCAAGTTCATTAATTCGCTTCAATAAAGCTTCTTGTTCTTTAGATTCAGCCATTATAATCATCTCCTTAATAAAGTCGATTTTACTTATTTTATAAAACTAATGCAAATCGCGAACGTACGTTTGAAATATGCATCTATCTATGATAAGCTTAACACAATTAATGATAATGAGGTGTCAATATGGCAAAGGTAGCAAAAAATAAACAAATGGCCGTCCTAAATTATATTCACAAGCAAGTTGAAGATCATGGCTATCCACCGACTGTTCGTGAAATTTGTAGTGCTGTTGGCCTGTCTTCAACTTCAACAGTCCATGGACACATCTCCCGCTTAATTGAACAAGGATTCTTACAAAAAGACCCTTCTAAGCCTCGAGCACTTGAGATTACACCCAAGGGACTTGATATTTTAGGTGTAAAACCGATTCAAAAAGAAATTCCAATGCTTGGCGTTGTTACGGCTGGACAACCAATTTTAGCAGTCGAAAATGCTACTGAGTTTTTCCCGATACCTCCTTCTATCCAAGATAATAATGATTTGTTTATGCTTACCATTCGTGGAACCAGTATGATTAAAGCAGGAATTTTTAATGGCGACCAAGTAATTGTGCGTAAACAATCCACCGCTAAAAATGGTGATATCGTTATTGCAATGAATGATGATAATGAAGCTACTTGTAAACGATTCTATAAAGAAAAAACACGTTTTCGTTTACAGCCAGAAAATGATACGATGGAGCCAATCTTTTTAGACAATGTGAAAATTCTTGGTAAAGTGGTGGGACTATTTCGTGATCATATTTTCTAAGCCTAATAAAAAAGGAGTCCATTTTAGGGCTCCATTTTTTATTTAGCTTCATAAATCCGTTGATGATCCTTTTGCCCTTTAAGAACGAAAGGTAATGGATCATTAGCAACATCAAACTCGATATCCTGGTCATTCATTCCTAATTGACTACTAAATAGCTTTTCGTATTCTGCCACCGAAACCTGGTGACGATGCTTTAGTTCTTCTTGAATATTATTCATATAATGCTCGTAGCCATCTTCTAGGATTCCTGTGTAGAACTCTCCTTCTGCACCAGAACCATAGCTAAATAACCCAATTCGACTTCCAGCTCTTAAGTCACTATTTTGTAACAACGACATTAATGATAAATATAGGGAGCCAGTGTAAAGGTTACCAATTTGGCGCGAAAATAGCTGACTTGCGGTTAATTGTGTTCGTAATCGTTGAGCTACTTCGTCATTACGATCTTTGAGCAACCCTTCTAATCCTTTCTTCCCCATTTTAGTAAATGGCATATGAAATGTAAGAGCAGCAAAATCCGCTAATTCTCGCCCAGTTAATTGCTGGTAACGGGTAAAAGTTTGCAGGAAAAATTCAATATAAACATTAGTAGAGTATTTTCCATCTACTAGCGCTTCTGTTGCATATAGCGGTCGCCAAAAATCCATTATATCCTTACTGTAAGCAACAGTTGTATCTTCAAGGGTTAGAATGTGAGGATTCCGCGAAACCAGCATTGCAACTGCTCCAGCTCCTTGAGTCACCTCTCCTGGAGTATTTAATCCATAACGAGCAATATCAGCAGCGATCACTAATACAGTTTCTTGGGGATTAAGTGCCACTACTCCCTTTGCAAATTGGATAGCAGCTGTTGCAGAATAACAAGCCTCTTTCATTTCTACCGTTCGGGTAAAGTCGCTAAGCCCTAATAAGTGTTTAATGTAGATCGCGCTTGCTTTTGAATTGTCAATCCCTGACTCAGTTGCCACAATTACTGTCGAAATATTTTTTTCTAATTCCGGAGTAAGCAATTTTTTCGCTGCCGTAGCTCCTAAAGTTACAATATCTTGCGTAGGTGGCACAACTGCCTGTAGATCCTGTCCAATTCCAATGGTAAATTTATTGGGATCTACGCCGCGTTCTTTTGCTAATTCAACAAGATCTAAATAATCATTTGTTGTTGCAAAAGCCATTTTATCAATACCAATTCTCATTTCTTATCATCCTCTTGTTAAATAATTATAACTGATCCATCGTTTTATTTAGCAATTCATCGACCTTATTATTTCCAGCATTCGTTGCATGACCCTTAGTCCAATCAAAATGTAAATTAGGGAACTGAGGTAAAAGGGCAACAATTTCTTCCCATAGTTCTTTATTTGCTACTGGCTTGCCACCAGCGGTTAACCATCCCCACCGCTGCCAATTAGTTAACCAGCCTTTCATAATTGGGTCTAGTACGTAATGTGAATCCAAAATCGCTGTAATTGGTTGAGCTTGAAAGCCGAGTTCTAATAGTTTAGTTAGTGCTTTAATTAAAGCTGTAATCTCCATTTTATTATTAGTAGCTCCAAATTCGCCAGCAGTTCCTGTATAAGCTTGATCCTTAGTTTGAATAAAATAAGCCCAGGCCGCTTTATCATCTGCCTTAACGTGCTGTCCTAACTTATTACCATGATTGCGGGAGCCTCCATCAGTATAAACAAGGATATCATCAGAATAATTAACTGCTTTAGTCGATGTTACGGTATTTCCCGTAGTCTGAAGCCACTCATTAGCACCCTCAAGCGTTAAGAAGCTTTTAAACTTAGCATTCGGATAGCCATTAACTTCCTTCTGACATTCAGTCCAAGTTTTATATATTCCCGGATGACGACCTTTTTTGACTGCATAATATTTTTTTACCATAAAAATCCCCTAATCAAATTTCAAATTACATCATATATTAGAATATCATATCAGCAAGAAATCATTTCTGCAAAATTATTAAATAGCTATTTCCTTGATTGATATTCTCTTTACGCTTTACAATTTTTTTGTTACAATAATAAAGTTGAAATGGAGACATACTCAAGTGGCTGAAGAGGACGGTTTCGAAAACCGTTAGGCGTGTAAAAGCGTGCAGGGGTTCAAATCCCCTTGTCTCCTTTATCTAAAGTTTTGCTGATATTCAATAGTTGTTAAAACGTTGGTATATCAGCTTTTTTATTACACAAAAAAGGACACCTATTAAGTGCCCTAATCTGTCTTGAACTAATCTTAGGTTATTTAGTTTTATTGATTAGCAATATCATATGTGGTTTTGCCGTCTTTGGCAGTATACAACGCCTTACTAGAATCACTTGGATTCATAATGCTAATTGAATATCCTTCACCTAATGCTTTTTCTACTTGCCCTGAATTACTTTTAATCGACTTAGTTAAGTTAGGCCAGCCCATTTGTTCAGCCTGACTTGGATCTTGCGCTAAAGCTTTCAACGCTTCAACCGTATTATCATCAGTTGGCGTGATCTGGAATGTCTTACTATCTTCGTTATAGTCAACTGACCCTAGTTTTGAATAACCCTTTTGCATTTGACGCAAAACAGCCATTGTCTTACTTTCTTGTTGCGCTTCATTTGCACTTGAATTACCAATTGTCAATCCATTTGAAAATGATGAAAAGCTACTAGACCGCGCAACCTGTGAAGATGAAGTACTTTGGCTTGAGCTAGCAGAATTATTATGATGAAAATAAGGTAAATTAATCACACCATAAACAATTGCGATAATACTCAATACAACAATGATTGTCCCACTTTTCCATTCACGGTACTGTTGCCATGAATTAGCAAGATAAAAACCACCCAAAATTAAAAATAGGGCTCCCATTATTACTAAGAAAATCATAAATTAACTGGCTCCTTTTTATCAACGTAATGTTATTGTCCCGCATTCATTGTATATATACAACTATAATTTAAAAAGAAAAAAGGCTAGTATCCCCAGCCTCCTCCTAATTAAAATTCCATTAATGCCTTCATATCGTAATCTTTAAGCTTATCACGACCATGAAGATCTTTTAATTCAATTAAGAACGCACAGCCAACAACAATACCACCCATTCGTTCAACCATATCAATCGTTGCGGAGATTGTTCCACCTGTAGCTAAAAGATCATCCACAACAAGAACTCGTTGTCCTGGTTTAATTGCATCGGCTTCCATTTGCAAGGTAGCTGTTCCATATTCTAAGTCATAAGATGCACTAATTGCTTTTCTTGGCAACTTACCTTTTTTCCGTGCCGGAGCAAATCCAACACCCAATTCACGAGCAATAGGACATCCAACAATAAAGCCTCGTGCTTCTGGTCCTACTACCATATCTACCTTTTTATCCTTAGCATAATCAACTAATTCGTCAGTAGCTTGCTTAAATGCAGCTCCGTCAGCCATTAAGGGTAAAATATCCCGAAAAATAACACCCTTTTCTGGATAATCAGGAACACTAGCTACGTATTTATAAAGGTCTAAAGCCATGAGATAAATAGTCTCCTTACTCTAAATTTAGATATTCCAATAGCCATTTAGCAACCGTTGCCGCATCATTAAAAAGCAACTGTTGTTCAACTTTGTATTGTGCTAATTGTTTTTGATAACGTTTAGTTTGCGTTAAATCAGTCTTATTAGTTGGCTCATTAAACTTTAACACATCATCTTTTATTGTAACAAATCCTGCTTCAGAAAACACTTGAATCATTAGATTTAATCGATCCATATTAATTTTTAACTGATTGCTAACTGCTTTAGCTTGGATTGGCCATTTTAATTCTTTTTGCTTATAAATAAATCGATAAAGCTGTGCAAAATCATTCCGTGTTGGCAGTCCAGCTAAATAGGCACTTTTTCGCTGATATAGCAATAAGCGAATAGTTGCCGGCTCCCCTTCATCCTTTGCAAAAATCTGTTTTAGCATTTCTTCACTAGATGGACAGTCAACCAACGTAACTCGTTGACCAGAAAAATCAGTCTTAATTGCTTCTTCGATCGATAAAGTATAGCCAGGGGCCACATGAGGAGCAATATTGTCTCGTAATCTTGGTTCTCTTACAATGTAATAATCTGAAGACCTAAAAAGCTGAGGAGTTAACTTATTCGTTCGTTCATCAATAATTACTGTTCCATTGATTTGCAGGTCTTCTAGCATCAATTGGACGCTTTTTTTACCACGCCACTCATTGAGGCTAACTTTAACAGCTAAATTAACTTGTCCGGTTGGCGCGGATAATAGTGTTGCCAAATTTCCTTGACCAAAAGCAACGACCGTTAGATTTTCTTTACCACTTACAATCGAAAATTTTAAATGCTGGTGTTCTTGTCCCATTGTTTTAACGTCGACAACTTTAACGTTATTTAATTCAAAAACTGGTTCCATATTTCCTGGACCAAATGGAGCAACTCGTTGAATATCGTTATATAACTCTTGGGTAACATCAGCTGGTTCAAGTTGCATTGCGATCGGAAGAGGCTGCTTTACCGTTGGATCAAATTTTTGTTGATTTGCTTCTTCTTCCAAGGCTGTTTGCAGGGATGCAATATTTCCCTGTTCAAAAGAAAGACCACAAGCAGCAGGGTGTCCACCAAATGTTGTAAATAGTTCACGATGAGCCTCCAAGGCATTGAACAAATTAAAACTGTCAACGCTTCTACCAGATCCCTTTATTAAGGTCGGATTATTTTGATCAGTTGATGCCACAATTGTTGGCTTTCCGGTCTCATTCATAATCCGACTAGCAACAATTCCTAATACGCCTTGATGCCAACCTTTTCCAACAATTAATAAGGTCCTTTTCTGCTGGTTAGCTGAGCTATTAGCCTGTTTTTCTGCCTCTTTCATAATCTCAGCAACTAGATTCTGACGTTCTTTATTCGCCTGATCTACTTCTTTAGCTAATTTTTGTGATTCATTCTCATCCAAACTCGTCAGCAGCTTAACTCCATCATTAGCATCAGCAATTCGGCCAAGTGCATTTAGCCGTGGTGCAATTCCAAAGCCAATATCCTGATCAGTTAGATTGTTAGCCTTAATATCAGCTAATTCCATTAAAGCCGCTAATCCTGGACGCATCCCCTGTCGTAATTGCTGAATGCCATAGGAAATTAACGCATGATTTTCGTCCGTAACGTTTACTACATCAGCTATTTCACCAATTGCAACTAAATCCAGTTCTTCAATAGGGAATTCACCGGTTAAAGCCCAGGCCACCTTAAATGCAACCCCAACGCCTGACAAATCAGGAAAAGGATAATTACTACCAGGATAACGAGGGTGAACAATCGCAACTGCATTAGGCAGATCAGCTGGCAACTCATGGTGATCAGTAATTACAACATCTACTCCTGCTGCCATTACCTTATCGATAACATTTTTTCCGCTAACGCCATTATCCACCGTAATAAAAAGCTGGGTACCATTATCAATAAGCCGTTGGTAAGCATCCATGTTAGGCCCATATCCATCTGTAAACCGATTTGGCACATAATAATTAACATTAGCACCGACAGATAATAACGTTTCATACATTAAGGATGTGCTAGTAATTCCATCTGCATCATAATCACCATAAATAGTAATTTGTTCTTGCTTTTCAACTGCCTGCTCAATCCGCTCAACTGCTTTATCCATATCATGCAATAAGGTTGGATCATGGATCTCTTCCATCGATGGTTCAAAGAATTTTTTTGCTTGTTCGGTTGAATCGATTCCTTGCTGAGCTAATAAGGTTGCTAATATTCTAGAAATGCCTAACTCTTTTTCAAGATTATCCACAGTTGCTGAGGAATCATTATCGGCAAGTTTCCACTTAAATTTTGTATCAATCATTTAAAATTAACCACCATTTCAACGCCAAAATTAAACAAGAGGCTGGGATAAACTCAGTCTCTTTTATTTTGCCCCTTTCATTTTTTGAAAGAAACTGCTAAATTCTGCAATTTCTCGAAAATAAGGGAGCATATTATAAGTTCTTCTTATCCTGTTGGAAATCAAAAAATTTCTTAATTGCCCAGTCACCTAAACCGGGAATAACTTGGTAAGCCCAGCCAAGATAAGCCACATATCCTGGAACATTAATTTCTCTCGTCTTATACCCAACATTATTCCAAATTCGTCGAGCTAAGTCTTCAGGAGAGATAAACATCCATTTTGGTAAATGGGCCCGATACGTATAATCATTATCCGCTTTATCAAAGAAAGGTGTATCAATTGGACCAGGATTCACCGTCAAGACTTGGACACCATAATCAGCAACTTCCATTCGTAAAACGTTATCAAACTGGATTACTCCGGCTTTCGTTGCTGAATATACAGCGCTATTTGGTGTAGGCAATTTACCAGCTAATGAACCCATATTAATAATGGCACCATACCCTTGATCCATCATTTGTTTAGCCACACACCGACTAATATACATTAAAGCTAAGAGATTTGTATGTACCATTTTTTCCATTGAGCGGTAAGATTCCTTAACTACGGGAATAAAGTCACCAAGCCCAGCAGAATTAATTAATACATCGATTCCTCCTACTTCATGTTGAACCTTCGAAAGCACATCATCAATTTGATCAGGGTCGGTGACATCTAATTGATAAGCAAATGCTGGCCGACCTGATAAAATCAAACATTTTTTAGCTACCTCTTGCAACTTCTCAAGATTACGAGAAGCAACAACAACAATTGCGCCGCGACGAGCTGCCTCAAAAGCCAACTCTTTGCCGATTCCACTTGAACCACCAGTAATTAATACAACTTCATTTCGTAGAAAACGTAACGTCTTTACTCTTCTCAGCATCTTTTGCCATCTCTTTTCATTTTTTGAACGGAATATCAATTACATCAAAATCATTAACAACTCGAGTATCAGGAATAATATTACGAACTTGATATGCCAATTGATAAGCTGCTTTACCAGTGTATCGTGCTGAAATATGATTTAACAATAATTTTTTAACACCAGCTTTTTTCGCAATTTCAGCTGCTTGTTTGCTGGTTGAATGGTAATAATTGTGTGCCATCTTTGTCTCATCTTTAGCAAAAGTACTTTCATGCACTAATACATCTGCATTTTGCGCCAACAGAATTGCATTCTTCGTTTGTCTAGTATCACCTAGAATTGCAACAATACGTCCAGGTTGGGGGGTACCAATAAAGTCATGACCATCTAATACGCGACCATCTGGAAGGGTAACCTTTTTTCCAGCTTTTAATTGGCCGTAAATTGGTCCTGATGGTACTTTTTGTTCTCGTAATTTCTCAACTTGTAATTCTCCTGGATGATCCGCTTCTTCAATCCGGTATCCAAAACAAGCGATTTTATGATCCAACTTTCGTGCAATCACTCTAAAACCATGATCATTAAATAGTTCCCCGTCATCTGTTATTTCAACAAAGTGCAAAGGATAACTGAGGCGTGACTCACTTACTTGTAAAGAAGTCTGAACATACCGCTTTATTCCTACTGGTCCATAGATCGTCAATGGTTCGGTTCCTCCTTGAAAAGAGCGGGAACTTAGTAAACCAGGTAAACCAAAGATATGATCACCATGCAAGTGAGTAATAAAGATTTTTTCTATCTTTCGTGGCCTAATTGTTGTATTGAGAATTTGGTGTTGAGTAGCTTCTCCCACATCAAATAGCCAAATTGCGTTTCGTTCTTCTAACAACCGCAATGCAACGCTTGCTACATTACGTTGCTTACTTGGGGAACCAGCGCCTGTTCCTAAAAATTCAAGTTGCATTTATATTTTTCCTACCTTTGCTACGTATAATTTTATTGAATAAATTCAAAAACAAATTTTTCAATTCTTACAAGATCGCCATCTTGTACACCTTTAGCTCTTAACGCGTCATCAACCCCCATATGGCGGAGTTGACGCGCAAAGCGTAATTGACTTTCTTCATGAGTTAAATCAGTCATCTTAAATAACCGAATAAGTTTTTCACCGCCCAATACCCAGGTGCCGTCTTCATCCTTGGTAATGGTAAAGTCCGCTTCATCTGTCTTGTCAGGAGCAGCAGCACGATATTCAGCGACCAATTCTTTATCATGACTCTCACTATCAAATGCGGGCGTCTTATCTAAGAGATCAGCAGTTAATTGCATTAATTGTTGAACACCTTGATGAGTAACCGCTGAAATAGGGAAAATCTCTGGCTGCTTTTCTAAAGTCTTATCTGCTGCCAAATCAGCTTTAAAAGTAGCTAAGTTATCGGCAGAATTTGGCAAATCCATCTTTGTCGCAACTACAATTTGTGGTCGCTTTAATAACTCAGGATCGTAATTAGCAAGTTCCTTATTAATTTGCCGGTAACGTTCAATCGCTTGATGAGGATCTTCACTACTCATATCCACTAGGTGAAGAAGAACGCGCGTACGTTCAATGTGCCGTAAGAACTTCAATCCAAGGCCGACACCCTTAGATGCCCCTTCAATTAAACCAGGCATATCAGCCATCGCAAAATCACGACCATCCGGTAACATCACCATTCCGAGATTAGGGGTTAATGTCGTAAATTCATATGCAGCAATTTTAGGTTTAGCACCGGTTACTACTGATAATAAAGTTGACTTTCCAACAGAAGGAAAACCAATTAATCCGACATCAGCAAGCATCTTTAATTCTAATTCTAAGTAATGGTCTTCTCCTGGTTCACCATTTTCCGCAATTTCAGGAGCAGGATTTTTAGCACTGGCAAAGTGAATGTTGCCGCGGCCACCACGACCACCTTTAGCAACTACTAATTCTTGATCTTTTTCAACAAGATCACCAATAATCTCCCCTGTATCAAGATCCCTAACAGTAGTACCTTGAGGAACAGCAATAATTGTATCTTCTGCACTTGGACCAGTCATCTGTTTACTCATCCCATTGCCACCATTTTTAGCTTTAAAAATTCGGTGATAACGGAAATCCATTAAAGTCCGTAATCCTTCATCAACTTTTAAAATGATGCTGCCACCACGGCCACCATCCCCACCGGCTGGGCCACCGTTAGGAACATATTTTTCACGACGAAATGCTACCATTCCATCGCCACCCTTACCTGCATGTACTTCAATTTTTATTTGATCAACAAACATATTCATAATGATTGTCTCCGTTCTTTAGTCTATTATTTAGTATATTTAAAATTTACAAGCCTGTCAAAACTCAATCATGACTACTCCCCTTCGCCACCTCAGCATTTTTCTGCAATGAAACCTTGATTAGCTGGGCGGTAGGTCGATTAATTCCTAGTGAATGAATTTCATCAACCGATGCCTGAGCGATTTTGGTAATTGATCCATATTTTTTAAGCAATTTTGTTCGAGTTCGGGGTCCCACTCCCTTAATTTCATCCAAACGTGAGCTCAACGAATGCTTGGTATGAACGCGCCGGTGGAAAGTAATTGCAAACCGGTGAACCTCATCTTGAATGCGTTGAACTAAGTAAAAGCCTTGGCTACGTGGATTCAAATTAATATGGTGATCATCATCCCCGAACAATAAGTCAGCGGTTTGGTGTTTATCATTCTTTACCATCCCTACTACCGGAATATCGAGACCAAGTTCATTCTCTAAAATATCTTTAGCCGCGTCCATCTGAATTTCCCCACCATCCATAAAAATCATATCAGGCATTGGCTTGTTTTCTTTTAAGAGACGCGAATACCTCCGCCGAATAACTTCCCGGGTACTGGCAGCTTCATCAGCATGATTAATCACCGTTTTCAATTTATACTTCCGGTAAAAGTTTTTAGCTGGCTCTCCATTAATAAATACAACCATTGCACTAACAGGATCAGCTCCTTGAATATGAGAATGATCAAATGCTTCAATCCGGTGACCTTCAGGAAGTCCAAGAGCATCCGTAATCTCTTTCATCGCACCAGTAGTTTTACTTTGGTCCATCTCAAGCAGCCGAAATTTTTCATCTAAAGACAACTGAGCATTTTCATGTGCCATTGCTAAAAGATCCCGTTTTTCACCACGAACAGGGGTCCGAACCGGTACTCCTAGTATTTCACTTATTTCCTTATTAGGGAGGCCCTTGGGAAGGAGAATTTCACGAGGCAAAATATTATTACGACGATTATAAAACTGGAGAATAAAGCTGGTCATTTCTTCGACTGCCGTATCCACGATTGGAAATAGGCGTTTTTCTCGTTTCATTAACCGCGCTTGCCGGATAAAGAAAATTTGAATAGAAAGCCACCCTTTATCCATATAGAAATTAAATAAATCACGAGGGGTCTTATCATTTGAAATAATCTTTTGTTTTTCAACCGTCACTTCAATATAGTGAAGCTGGTCTCGAATTTCAGCAGCTCGTTCAAACTCCATATTTTCTGCTGCTAGTTGCATCTTTTTGGTTAACTGTCGCTTAACTGTCGCTGTGTTTCCACTCAAAAATGACTTAATTTTCTTAATTTGCTCTTCGTAATCACTCTTAGGAACTTCTTTAAAACAAGCTCCTAAACATTGTCCCATATGGTAATACAAACATGGACGGCCTTGATACCCATTACAGCGGCGCAATGGGTAGACCTTTTGAATGAAATGCATTGTCTCTTCGGCAGCATAGACATTAGGATAGGGGCCAAAATAATATCCCCCATCTTTTTTTATTTTACTAACGATCTTAATTTGAGGATCCCGCTCATTTGTTATTTTTATGTAGGGATAACCAGTTCCCTTTTTTAATTTAATGTTGAAATAAGGTTGATGTTTTTGAATCAGCGTTATTTCAAGTAAGAACGACTCCTTATTAGTCGAAGTCACAATGGTTTCAAAGTCTGCAACTTCCGAAACCATTTTAGCTACTTTACCGGTATGACTACTCTTAAAGTAAGAGCGCACTCGATTCTTTAAATTTTTAGCTTTACCAACATAAATTATCTGATCATTAATGTTTTTCATCAGGTAGCAACCTGGCTTGTCAGGTAACAATGCTAGTTTATGTTCTAAATGTTCACTGGCCATCGCAAAATCCCTCCGAAAAATTATCTAACAATATATTATATCTGAAAAATCATCATTAAGGCAAAGAAAGTGTTTAGAAATAATTGTACATTTAGTAAAATTTATGCTAGCATTTTGTCAAATATAAAAAAGGAGCTAAAAAAATGGGATTAGTTACTAGAAGAAGCGAACAGCTTGATAAATTATTTGATCAATTTGCGGTTGACCCTAAAAAACCAAAAGCAACTAAAAAAAACGACGACAAAAAAGAAAAAGATAACAAGGATAAAGAAAAGAAATAATGCAAAGGAGGCTGGGAGAAAATTTTTGTTTTCTCTCAGCCTCCACTACTTTTATGAACAATAGTAAAATAACGTGGAACTAGCTTAGCCAACCGCCTTGTCGAGGAGGTTATTTCCCACTCTCTATTTTTTTAATCTTGTTTTTTAAAACCAGTCGGATAGCGCTGATTTAATTCCTCAATATTTGCTTTGGCGACCTCTTCAAATGGAATATCGGCCCATTCTGCAATTTGAGATAAATACCATAAGACATCACCCATTTCGTGGATTAGTTCCTTACGATCTAATTTTCGACTACGAAAAGTATAGTTTTTTACTAAATCAACGACTTGTCCTGACTCGCCAGCTAATCCTAATGCACAATTTGTTAAAACTTGTTCATTCCCATATAAGGTTCGTTTTGCTGCATTTTGGTATTCATTAAAATCCAACTTAGTTCTTCCCCATTCGCTCTTCAATCCACTGCCAAACATCATCTTTACCCTTTTTTTCTGTAGCTGAAAATAGAATAATCGGTGTTGAACTCTCAACATCAAGGGTCTTTTTGATAAGGCTTAGTTGGCGATTCCACGCACTACGTTTTACCTTATCAATCTTTGTCCCTACGATTAATGTTGGAATATTATAATATTGTAACCAATTATACATATTTACATCATCCGGGGTTGGTTCATGCCGTGCATCAACTAATTGAATAACTCCGCGCAATTGTTCACGTTGGGTTAAGTATTGTTCGATCATTTTTCCAAATCGTTCTCGCTCTTTTTTCGAGACTTTGGCATAACCATATCCTGGAACGTCAACGAAATATACCTTATCCTCAACGTCATAGAAATTTAACGTCTGGGTTTTACCTGGCTGACTAGACGTATGAGCAAAATTGCGCCGGTTGATTAAGACATTTGTCAACGATGACTTCCCAACATTTGAACGACCAACTAAAGCAATTTCTGGAATATTTGTTTTAGGATATTGTTCATCACTTACGGCACTGATTGTTAAATCTACATTGTGAACTTCCATTTGCTTACCTCATTTCATTAAGAAGCTTTTTCATCCTTTAAAACGTAACGAGGTTCTGTATGTTGCGTTACACATCGTTTATCAATAATTACCTTTTCTACATCTTTACGACTTGGCAAGTCAAACATTACATCCCGCATTACATCTTCAATAATCGAACGGAGACCACGAGCACCTGTATTCCGCTTGATTGCTAGTTGTGCCATTGCTCGTAATGCACCATCAGTAAAGGTCAACTTACTTCCATCAAGGCGAATTAACTCTTGATATTGCTTAACTAATGCATTCTTTGGCTCAGTAAGGATTCGAACAAGGTCATCTTCATCAAGTTTTTCAAGAGCAGTCATCACAGGCAATCGTCCGATAAATTCTGGAATCAAGCCAAACTTAAGAAGGTCTTCTGGGATAACATGTTGCAAAATATTTTTATCCGTAACCTTTTCAGCTTCTCGTGAGTCTGTTCCAAATCCAATTGTCTTATCACCGAGTCGTTCCTTAACAATTGTTTCGATCCCATCAAAGGCTCCCCCCACAATAAAGAGGATATTCTTTGTATCGACTTGGATAAATTCTTGCTGTGGATGCTTACGTCCTCCCTGAGGCGGTACATTAGCAATTGTTCCTTCAAGAATCTTTAAAAGAGCTTGTTGAACCCCTTCTCCAGAAACATCACGCGTAATTGATACATTTTCACTCTTCTTTGCGATTTTATCAATTTCGTCAATGTAAATGATTCCTTTTTCAGCACGTTCCACATCAAAGTCAGCAGCCTGAAGTAGTTTAAGGATAATATTCTCAACATCTTCACCAACGTATCCAGCTTCAGTTAAAGTTGTAGCATCTGCAATCGCAAATGGAACATTGAGAATGCGGGCAAGTGATTGGGCAAGATAGGTCTTCCCAGAACCAGTTGGACCAATTACGGCAATGTTGCTCTTTTGAAGTTCTGTATCATTATTATCACCACTCATCATTGCATTAACCCGCTTATAGTGGTTATAAACAGCAACTGCTAATGTTTTTTTAGCATCACCTTGACCAATTACATAGTCATCCAGTTCGTTAACAATCTCTCCTGGAGTTGGCACACGGAAAGCTTTTTTAGCTTCATCTTCTGCTAATTCCTGATCAATAATTTGTTTACAAAGGTCAACACATTCGTTACAAATATAGACGCCAGGACCAGCAACAATTTTTTTCACTTCATCTTGAGACTTTCCACAAAATGAACAGTGAACTGAATCCATACCAGTGGTATCTTCAAACATAAATGAACCTCCTCTAAGACTTATTAAAACATGATAACAAAATTACTGTTTAATTTCGACTAAATTACTCAGTAAATTATTTTCTACTTTATCTTACTAATATTTGATTAAAATAGCGAGGCTGGAAGAAAACTACTGTTTTCTTCCAGCCTCAATGATTAGTAATTATTTAACAAATTACTTGTCAGACTTTTCGTCATCCTTAACTTGCTTTGCTGAATCAGCAACTAAGTCAACAGCCTTACGGATCTTAATATCATGCATTAACATGTCTTTAGATAATGCCTTCTTAACAGCATCTTCTTCCATACCGTATTGCTTTGCAAGGTCAGAAATTTCTTTAGCAATTTCTTCATCAGTAGCATCTAAGTTAGCATCGTCAACAATTGCTTCTAAGACAAGGTTAGTCTTTACACGTTGAGCAGCATCATTAGCAAATTGCTTCTTCAAATCTTCTTCCTTTGTACCAGTAATTTGGAAGTACATTTGAGGACTGATACCTTGTTGTTGCATTCCTGCTAAGTATTGTTGCATTTGACGGTTAGTGTCATCATCCAACATTGCTTGTGGAATATCTTGGATTTCTGCATTAGCAACAGCCTTATTGATAGCAGCATCTTCAATAGCAGCCTTAGCTTGGTTATCCTTTTCTTCTTGAAGTTGCTTCTTAGTCTTTTCCTTTAATTCAGCTAAAGTATCAACATCTTCGTCAACATCCTTAGCGAAATCATCGTCAAGTTCTGGTAATTGCTTTTCCTTGATTTCGTGAATCTTAACCTTGAAAAGTGCATCCTTGCCAGCAAGATTCTTAGCGTGGTAATCTTCTGGGAAGGTAACATTTACATCAACATCTTCATCAGCGTTGTGACCGATTAATTGATCTTCAAAACCTGGAATAAATGAGCCTGAACCTAATTCTAGTGAGTAGTTTTCAGCTGAACCACCATCAAATTCTTCACCGTCAACGCTACCCTTGTAATCAATAACGACAGTGTCGCCCTTTTCGGCTGGCTTATCTTCTTTTAATACAAGTTCAGCTTGTTGTTGACGCTTAGTTTCAAGTGCATCATCAACATCAGCATCAGTAACAGTGGTGTCTTGAGCAGGAACTTCCATACCCTTGTATTCACCTAATTTAACTTCTGGCATAACGTCAACTTCAGCAGTTAATACCCATGGTTGACCCTTTTCCATGCTCTTAATATCAATCTTAGGTTGATCTACAGGTTGAATGTTAGTTTCCTTTACTGCTTCGTTATATGCATCAGGTAATACCTTGTTTAAGGCATCTTGATACAATGATTCTTCACCGTACATTTGGTTAAAGATTTGACGAGGGACACGACCCTTCCGGAAGCCCGGAACAGTAATCTTTTTACGAGTCTCAACGAATGCTTCGTCAATTCCCTTATTAATAGTGTCGACATCAATTTCAAATGTCAATGTACCTTTGCTGGCATCGCTATCGCGTTCCCATTTTGCTGACATTTTATTTCCTCCAATAACAAATCAATTTGACTAATTAATATTTATAATTAGTCTTTACATACTATATTAGTTTACCGTAGGAGACCAGTAATTGCAACTTATTGACGGCTGATCCCCAAGTTATTTTCAAATATTTTTGTTAAAGAAAAAAGACTTGGGTTTCCCCAAGCCTTTTAGCACATCTGTACTCAAAAATTAGTCTAAGATGTCGGATACAACACCGGCACCAACAGTGTGTCCACCTTCACGAATAGTGAACTTAAGACCCTTTTCAAGAGCAACTGGCTTTTGTAAGTTAACAGTGAATGTAACGTTATCACCAGGCATAACCATTTCTACACCATCTGGTAATTCGATAGTACCAGTAACATCAGTTGTGTGGAAGTAGAATTGTGGACGGTAGTTTGAGAAGAATGGAGTGTGACGTCCCCCTTCTTCCTTAGTCATAACGTAAACTTCACCCTTGAAGTTCTTGTGAGTTTGGATTGAACCTGGTTCAGCCAAAACTTGACCACGTTGGATTTGGTCGTGTGAAATACCACGAAGAAGTACACCAACGTTATCCCCAGCTTCACCAAGATCAAGAGTCTTGTGGAACATTTCCAAACCAGTAACAGTTGACTTAAGAACGTCTTCAGTTAAACCAACGATTTCAACTTCGTCACCGACTTTAACAGTACCACGGTCAATACGACCAGAAGCAACAGTACCACGACCAGTGATAGTAAATACGTCTTCGACAGGCATCATGAATGGCTTGTCAGTAGGACGCTTTGGAGTTGGGATGTAGTCATCAATAACATCCATTAAGTGAAGGATAACTTTTTCTTGTTCTGGGTCACCTTCAAGTGCCTTAAGAGCAGATCCACGAACAACTGGAACATCGTCACCAGGGAAATCGTATTCGCTAAGTAAGTCACGAACTTCCATTTCAACTAAGTCAACTAATTCATCATCGTCAACTAAGTCAGTCTTGTTCAAGAATACAACGATGTATTGAACACCAACCTGACGAGCAAGAAGAATGTGTTCACGAGTTTGTGGCATAGGACCATCAGTAGCAGCAACAACAAGGATAGCACCATCCATTTGTGCAGCACCAGTGATCATGTTCTTAACGTAGTCAGCGTGTCCAGGGGCATCGATGTGTGCGTAGTGACGCTTTTCAGTTTCGTATTCAACGTGGGCAGTGTTGATAGTGATACCACGTTCCTTTTCTTCTGGAGCAGCATCGATATCAGCGTAATCTTCTGCCTTTGCTAAACCTTTGGCTGCCAATACCTTTGTAATAGCAGCAGTTAAAGTAGTCTTCCCGTGGTCAACGTGGCCAATAGTACCAATGTTAACGTGGGGTTTTGTACGTTCATAATGTTCTTTTTCAGCCATTAATGAAAACCTCCTGATAATTTACAAGTATAATGCCAGATCATCTAATCCGATGACTGACATACCCTTATACATATTGTACAACTTCTTTTCGCCAATTGAAAGCTTTAATCTTAGGCTCTGAAGAAGAATTCTTAAATATAATATCAACTATCTGTTCATTTGTAAATGTATTTGACTAATGTTTTTCTATTAATTCGTCAATCTGCTTACCTAGTCGTTCCTGCCACGTACTAGAAACTGTATTTGTTGCGACTTTCTTTCCTTCTATTCTAGCAATTAAAACATCTGTCCATTCATCAATGTCTTTAATAATCTGATTAATTCGCGGATACAAAAACATTACCTGTAATTGAAATTCTTGAATTGCCATCTTTTCTGTCTGCGGGTTTTGATTTCCACACTTTTCTGTAATTAATCTCTTACCTTCACTAACGACTGGCAATAAATTTAAAGGCTGAATATCAGCTGGCACAACTGTATATTCTTTCTTATCTAGCCAATAAACAGTAACCGGATCTGCAACTTGCAACTTACTAAGCAGTTCAACCAAACTAGACTTTACCAGTGGATGCGTATAGGGGTCACGAAGCAGGAATTTAGCACCTGTAATAAATTCATTTAAAGGAAGCTTAAAAGCAGCCTGCAACCTACTTTGCTGCTCTTCAAGAGAATAATCTCCTAAATGGTAAAAGTCTCGCAAACGTGTTTGTAATGTCTCCTGGTACTCTTGACGAGATTTTTTCTCACCCATTTTAACAATTGTCAGCAAATTCTCCTGCCATTGGGAAAGACTGCTAATCACCTGTCTTGCTAGAACGAATAATTCGTTTTGACACAAAATTTTAATGGCAATTTGAGCATCTGACAAGCTATCAAACATTACTTCTAAATATTCAAACAAGTAAGTACAAGCCCTGGTATATTGTTGAGAATGATACAGAGTGATGATCGTTAAGCGACCAATTTCTGAATCATCAACCTCGCTTATAAGATCTTCCAGAATATCACTAGCTTCTTGCCACTTTTCTTCAGCAATTAATTTTTGGGCCTGGAGATATTGATCTTGTTGGGTCTCATTCATTTTTATCACCCTTTTTATTCATTACTTTATACAATTATTCATGAAAGCAGTTGAGGCTGGGAGAAAAACGAAAGTTTTCTCCCAGCCTCCCTTCACATCACTTATATTAAACAGCTACTTTTTTTCTTTTGCCATTCGTTTTTTACCACGACCACGATGATGTTCTTTCGTTGAACGTGGTTTTGCAGATTTTTCTTCTTTTTTCTCAACATTATTTTTAATCTTCTTTTGATGTTGATTAATCTCCATAATAACTGGCAAAATAACTGGATGCCGTTTAGTTTGTTCAAACAAGAACCGGTTTAATTTATCACGAACATCTTGTTTCAAGTGACTCCAATCAAATTCTTTTTGATCTAGGTTTTCTTGAACAATCTTTTCAACTAAGTCAGCACTCTGTTGCATTAGTTGACGGTTAGTCTTTACAAATACGAATCCTCGTGACGTAATTTGTGGTCGAGCAACAATCTTTTTCTTTTTCCGATCAATAGTTGCCACCACAACAAAAATCCCATCTTCTGACAGGACACGTCGATCTCGTAAAACAATATTACCGATATCACCGACGCCTGTACCATCAATCATAGTATTGCTTACATCGATATGTTCCCCAACATGAAATTTACCATTTTTGTAAGTTAGAACATCACCCTTATTAACGAGGAAGATATTTTCTTTTGGAACTCCTACTTCTTCTGCTAATTCTGCATGACGATCTAACAGCCGATATTCACCTTGAATTGGAATGAAGAACTTGGGCTTCATGAAATTCAACATTAACTGTTCATCATTTTGGTTAGCATGCCCAGAAGGATTTAAATCATCAGAAATAAACTTAACCTCTGCTCCTGTACGATAAATCATGTCCTTTGTCTTTTGTACTTCAGTTTCCTGAGCATAAGAAGGAGTAGTAGTAACAAAGACAAGATCGGTATCTGTTAATTGTAAATTAGGATTATCACCGTTTGCAATTTGCTGTAATGACTTAATCGGTTCACCCATTTTACCAGTTTCCAAAATAACAACTTGATTTGGTTCGAGTTTTTCTGCTTCCTTGCGACTAATGAATAAGTCATCTGGTAAGTGCAACTTTCCCAAAGACATTGCTGTATCGATGATTTGTTCAATATCTTTACCAGATAAAACAATCTTCCGCCCAACGGCAACAGCAGCATTGATAATCTGCTGTGCGCGCATAATGTTTGAAGCTACACTAGCAACAATAATCCGACCGTTTTGGTATTTAAAGGTTTCTTTAATGTAGTCTCCAATATCTTGCTCACGAGCAGACGCACCTGTAATTCCAGCACCAGCAGAATCACTTAAAAGCGCTAATACACCTTGTGATCCAATCTCTGCTAAACGAGCAAGGTCTGTTTGATAGCCTTTTTTAGCTGTTTGATCGAATTTAAAATCACCGGTATAAACAATATTTCCTGCTTTGGTTTCTAAAACAACCCCTAAAGTTTCAGGAATAGTATGGGTCGTCTGGAAGAACGAAACTGTAACATCATTAAAATCAATTGCTGTTGAAGCATCAACAACATGAAAATCATTAAATTTCTTAACTTCCTTATGGTTTTTAACTGCCAGTTTTGCTAAGGCAATCGTCATCTCGCTTCCAAATACCGGAACATTAAAGTCCATCAAGAAATACGGAAGTGCCCCAATTGAATCTGCATGTCCATGTGTTAAGAATACCCCGACTATCTTGTCCTTATGTTCACGAAGATATTCCCAGTCAGGAATGACAACATCGATTCCCATTAATTCATTTTCCGGATACTTTAATCCTGTATCCAAAATGAAAATTTGGTCTTCAATCTCAACGGCGTACATATTTTTACCATTTTCGCGTACACCACCAAAAGGAATAATTTTAATATTATTATCCATTGATTTGGCTCCTTTAATATTTAGTTTTGAACCCCTTATCGATTACAATGTGTAGCGATAAGAATTTTATATCGTTCATTATAGTTATAAATATCTTACCACAATCAGTGAAAATAATGGAGTAAAAACAAAAAACACCTTGCCTCCAAGTAAAAGGCAAAGTGCTTTGATAATAAAAGATTACCGACGTAAACCTAACTTTTGGATAAGTTCACGGTAAGCAGGTAAGTCAGTCCGACGTAAGTAAGCTAATAAGTTACGACGGTGACCAATCTTCTTCATTAAACCACGTTGTGAATGGTAATCGTGCTTGTGTGTACGAAGGTGATCGTTCAATTCGTTGATGTCAGCAGTTAAAACAGCAACTTGAACTTGAGTAGAACCAGTGTCTCCTTCGTGAGTTGCGAATTCCTTAATAATTTGATCTTTACGTTCTTTTGAAATAGCCATGCTATTTTCCCACCTTTCAATATTAATGCGCCTAAGATCTAAGTATAACGTCGGTGAGGATCGTTAAACTGAGAAGAGGCAATTAATTACTTGCTTGAAGTAACCTATACAAATATACATAAAATTTACCAATGTTGCAACTATTTCTGTGAAATTTTGACTTGATCGTCGTTAGCTATTGCATTGCTCGCTAGTCTTTTGTATAATGACAAATGTTGAAAATTCTGGTCAACTGAAAATCGGGTAACGGAGGTGAAACTCATGCCAATTATCAAATCAGCAATTGAACGTGTTCGTACTAGTGAAAAAGCTGAAGCACGTAACGCTTCACAATTAAGCCAAATGCGGACTGCTATTAAGAAGTTCGATAAGGCAAAGCTTGCTGGCGCAGATAACCTTGACGACTTATACAAGGCTGCTATCTCAGCAATTGACCGTGCCCACTCTAAGGGCCTTATCAAGGCTAACAAGGCTGCACGTGACAAGTCACGTCTCTCAGCACGTTACGCTAAGTAATAAAAAAGCAACTATTAAGTTAGTTGCTTTTTTTATTTTTAACTTTTCACAAAAAGAGGATAAGAAAGCAAATTTTCTTATCCTCTTTTTGTATCTCACGCCCCTTTGCTCTGCTGAGAATACTGTAACATAAATAACTGAAATAAAAGCGATGGATCGCGCTGTGTCGTTTTTAACGATTGTTCAATCCGAATTAATCCCAAATAAGCATTTTCTAACGCCTGCATTGAGAAATCACGTGCAGTCTTTAATCCCAATTTAATTCGATAAGGATGGACATTAAGTTGACTTGCTAGACTCCCTTGCGTAAGACCGCGTTTGCTTAATACTTTTATTTGAATCAATAATCGAAACTGTCCCACTAGCACCGCATTAATCCTTAACGGTGGCTGCTGACCTGCTAATAGCTGTTGATAGAGATCTAAGGCCTTTATTTGATTATGCTTAAGGACTGCAGTGACTAAATCAAAAACATTTTCATCTAATGATTGTGGAACTAAAGCAGCTACCATGCTTTGATCAATCTTTTTCTCACGATAAGCTAAAATCTTTAATTTAGTTAAACTTGCATCCATCATCCCATAATCCGCATTAGTTCGTTGAACCAACTCATCCAAAGCGGCTTCTGATATTTCAAAGCCAACAGTTGATAATTGAGTTTTCACTCTTTGACGAGCTGCTCGCTCATCAAGTGGACTAGCATCAACTAAAACCGCTGTCTTCTTTAATTGCTTTACAATTCCTTTTCGTCCATCAAGCTTTTCATAAGGGGCCGCAAAAACTAAAATTGTGGACGGTTCAGGGTGTTCAAGATAATTTTTTAAGCTGTCCAAATCATGTTCAACTTTTGAATGTCTTTTTTCACCAGTTAAGAAGAATGGTTTATTGATGATAACCAATCGCCGCTCACCAAAAAATGGAGTTGCCATTGCATCATCCAAAGCAACTGCCAAGGGCGTGGCTTCCATATCATATCGACCAATATTCATGACCTGTTCATTCTCTGGGATAAGGCTTGTAAAGGCATCAATTGCCTGCTGTTGAAGAACCTGTTGTTTCCCTAAAATCAAATATACCATTGCTGGGGTTTTAGTTTTTAATTGTGTAGATAATTGGGCAATGTCCAACTTGTCTCATCTCCCCTCAATGTTGTTTTTATTTTTCCATTTTGACCATGGTATACATATTGTATCATTCCAAATTGCTGCGTTGATAAGTAATTAATATTTAATTTTTGAAAATTTTTTATTGTTATTTCATCAGGATGATGATACCTATTAAATCGTCCAGCTGAAATTATCGCATACTTAGGAGCAACTGTCTGCAAAAATGAATAACTACTAGCAGTTTTACTGCCATGATGACCAGCTTTTAAGATATCTGACTTTAGTTGCGGATACTTTTGAATAACTTTTTCTTCATTTTCTTGATCCAAATCCCCCGTAAAAAGAAATCTTTTCCCGCCAAATGTCCCAGCTAGCACTAAAGAATCTTCATTTTTCCCTTCTCCTGGAACAAAAGGATGTAAAATTTGTAATGGAAATGACGGCAACCTAACATCATCAGTCACCGGAACTATCGCTGGCGATGACTTTTCAGCAATCCTTACTTTATTAAGAAGTGCTGGTTGTCTTTCCATCCCCGCTGGGACAATTAGTCTTTTCACTGCTATATTATCCAAAATCGTTGTTAAATAGCCGATATGATCTGCATCATGGTGAGTTAAACAAATATTATCAATTTGCTTGATGCCTTTACTTTTCAAATAATTAATGGTTATTCGTTGGGCATCATCTTGAGAATGCTTTGAAGTCGCCCAATCCGGCTTTTTAAAATTTAATTTGCCTCCTGTATCAATCATTGTTACCCGTCGATTAAAAGGTTCTCTAATAATTATCGAGTCCCCCTGTCCAATATCAACAAAGGTAACTTCGCCATTAAACGGAAAATGAATTATCCCTCCAGTAATTACATACAATAAGGCTAATATTTTCCATGATTTTAAAGATGTATCTTGAGAAACAACAAATAAAGATGCCGCAAATAATAGAAGGGCCAAAATTAACGGTGGCTTCCCAAAATGAATCATTCCGGGAAAATCAGATAACCAATTTAAAATATATTGAAAGCATTTTAAACCAGCATTAATTAGATACGTGAGTGGTTCAAAAAGCTTAAAACTAATTGCCCCAACCAAGACCGCTGGAAAAACAACTGTAGAAAATAGTGGAATTATTAAATAACTAATCCCAAAGCTTAGAAGATGAACCTCATATACATAACTCAATAACGAAGGCAAACTAATTAAATTTAATAATAAAGACTGCTTAAAACCACGTACTGATTCTGGAAGAACTTGAAGAATAAAAGAAAGTAAATAGCTTAATTGACCGCCTAATGTAAGCAATAGCAACGGATCAATAACCAATCCAATTAATAAGCTCAGCACCCACCCATCAAGACGGTCCAAATTTAAATATCGATGAAGAAGCCCAAGTTCAGCCATAATGGTTGCTCTCATCAAGCTTGTTGCTCCACCACCAACGAGAAGATAAAACGGTAGAATAATAATTAAAAATAAATCAATCGATTCTTTACGCCACCATAAATGAACCAATAGTCGCCGTAATAAATCCGTGAAAAGTACGATATGCATTCCGGAAATGCAAAAAAGATGGAGCAGGCCAAGCCTTTTGATACTTACCATTAATTCAGCCGAATCCTCATTACTACTACCAATTATTAATTGTTGACAATACGCACTAAGAGGAGGCGGTAAAGTTTCAAAGTAGAGGCTGAGTCGCTTTCTTAATGTATGACACCAGCCAACTATTCCTCTTTTTTGCCTAACCATTTGCTCTACCCGGTTAATTTGAACTTGATTACAGATCCGGCGATGGTGGTTATAAGTTAAGTTATCAAATTGATTTTCATTTGTACGGGGAATAATCGGTTTTAACTGCCCATTAATAAGCCATATCGAGGGTGTTGTAAGCTTATCAATATTTTTTAGCATCTGGGGTGACTTAAACGACATCGTTATTGCTTCACGTTGTCCAGTTTGAATGTCGATCGCAGTTCCTGTCATAAAATTTCCATTGAATTTTAATTCATCAGGGTAAACTAATATTTTTTTGGTAACTTCCATTTGCTTATCTGCCGTAATAGTTGCCCAATTTTTTTGTAAACTGTAACACAAAATCGCCATCAATAAACATGTCAGCACTCCAACTCCAAGTACTACTGGCCTTTTTAATATAGCAATTCGATAAAATAAAGCAATTAAAAGAAAAATCAACCAATATGAACTAAAAAAACTAACTGCTACTAAACTTGCAATTATCGCAGGGAAAAACCAAAAGTGTTGAATAATCTATTTTTGATCTGGGTTGATATACTGGTCCAGATCAACCTCTTCTAAAATATCACTATCTAATTTAATCTGATGAAGTGCAACGTTTTTGAGTTTAAGTAGTTTCATTGCGTAATCATCATTGTGATAATTACGAATATAATTTATCTCCTTAATCCCAGTCTGCAATAAGCTTTTGGTACATTGTAAGCAAGGGAAATCCGTTACATAAATGCTTGCCCCATCAGCAGAAATACCAAACTTAGCACACTGCAATAGAGCATTCATTTCTGCATGAATAGTTCGCACACAATGTCCATCACGTAAATAGCAGCCTTCATCAAAGCAATGTGCATCGCCAGCGACTGAGCCATTGTACCCACCAGCAATTATCCGCTTATCACGAACTAAAACTGCACCTACTGAAAGGCGGTTGCAGGTACTGCGCGATGCCAATAAAGCTGCTTGAATCATAAAATACTGGTCCCAATCAATTCTCGGTTTCATATTATTTCACTCCTCTATATTTGAAATATAGTATAGCAAATATCTTCATCAAAAAAATAAAAACTAGATAGATAGGTGATCTTTTAGTTTAGCAACAGTTTTTTCGCCAAAGCCATTTATTTCTTTAAGTTCGTCAACACTCTTAAACTGACCGTGTTCTTGTCGGTATTGTAATATCAAGTCTGCTTTTTTATCGCCAATTCCCGTTATTTGACATAGTTGTTCTTTGGTTGCCGTATTTAAATTTATCTTTGCAGAACTATCGCTGCCATTTTCATTATTAGCTGCTGATGGTTCTGTACTGCTGGAAACTACCGGCGTTTCGCCTTGAAGCGGAATATAGATCATTTGCTGGTCTGTTAATTGTTTAGCAAGATTCACTTGGCGCAAGTCTGCATTGGGTAGTGGTCCACCTGCCGCTTTCAAGGCTTCGTTCACACGATCATCTGCTTTCAATTCATAAACTCCGGGCATTTTTACGGCACCCTTTATGTCAATGGCAACGGTCCCTTTCATCATAGTGGTAGAAGTCAAACTGCTTCCTGTTTCGCTACTTGTTAAAACAGCATTAGTATTTGAAATTAAAGCATCGTTATTGTTTTTATTAAGTATCCAATATCCCCCAACCACTGCAGCAATCACTATCATCAGCACTTGTATTCGATATTTTATCCATAATTCTGATAATTGCTGCATGTTTCTCACCTCCCTATAAATATAAATACGTAAAAAAAGCAATTTTGCATTAAAAAAAGCAAGAGACCTTCATTTTGCCTCTCGCCTTTTAATTTACTTATGCGTTTGTAAATATTTCACCACTTCGTCAAAGGAATTGACTGGGACAACCTTCATTCCTGGTGCATATTTTTTAGCTGCTTTTTTAGCCATTTGATAATTAGTCAGATGGCCTTCTTCATACTTAAGAATCTCTTTCGTTGGTTTTATATAAGGGGCAAAGAAAATAGTGGCTCCTGCACGGTGCGCGGCGATTACTTTCTTGTCAATTCCACCAATTTCTCCAACGGTCCCGTCTGAATTTATCGTTCCAGTTCCGGCAATTTTACGTCCCCGTTGCAAATCTTTTCCACTAATTTGTTGATATATTTGCAAACTGAACATTAAGCCACCGGATGGCCCACCGTATTGACCAGCATCAACCTTTACTGGGATCTTAGTCTTAACTTGCATATTGTTAGTAAGGATGATCCCAATTCCCGGCTTATTAGTATTAGCAATTTTAACAAGCGGATGAGTTACAGTTTTAGTTTTCCCATCTCGAGTATAAGTAACCGCTAACGGAGTGCCAACTTTTTTAGCACCAATATATTTTTGAAAGCCTTGAGCGGTATTAAAGTGATGACCATCTACTTTTGTAATTGTATCCCCGACATGAATATCATGTTTAAATTTAGAATTAGGCTGAACTTGCAATACATAAATTCCTAGATAGCGTCGCGTCACTTTTTGGTGAGCAGCATTATAAGCAACTGCAATTGCCTCGTTAATTGAGCTATCCATATAAAATTTTTGGACACGGTCATAAGTCGCACTATTTTGACCACCAGTTACATCCTCTGCACTCTCGATTGACATATAGGGCATCATTTTGGCATATAAATATGTTGCAGGATGGGCGCGTTGAATCGCCACCGACGTCAACATAAAACTCCCCTTATATCGATCAGGGTGTCCCTTTATTTTAACAAAAGACTGTAAATCAGCAGCCGTTCCCGGACTTTCGATATAGGAATTTAGGGGCCAGAACAAAAAGCAGCCTAGTAAAAGGACAAGCCCTAAAATAATTCCTATTCGTCGTAATATTATATTATCTTGCTTTTTCATTGTCTTTCTTAACCCGTAACATTTCTCGTTCCATTAAACGCTTTTTTAGTGCTTCATTAATATTAGCGGGAAGATAAGCTGAGATATCTCCCCCAGCCGATGTTACTTCTTTCAGCAAACTACTAGATAAGTGCTGATATTCAGGCTTAGCAAGGAAAAAGACGGTCTCACACTGATCATCTAAAAAGTTATTCATCGCCGCAATATCACGTTCATATTGAAAATCAGTAGTATTACGCAAACCACGCATTAAGTAATCTGCCCCAATGCGGTTCATTAGATCAACAGTTAAGCCTTCCGTTGTAATAACCGAAACATTATCTAGCCCGCTAACTGCCTCTTTAATTTGCGCTACTCGTTCTTCAACAGTAAACAGCGGGTTTTTACTTTCATTAGTCATTACTGCTACTGCCAATTGATCAAATAATGCACTTCCTCGTTTAATTAAATCTAAATGTCCAAGTGTTAATGGGTCAAATGATCCAGGAAAAACTGCAACTTTCATTATTTTGATTCTCCTTCATATTGATAAATTGTTAAAACCGTAATTCCATATTCTTGACGGCGAATAAAGTTAAAATCAGCTAAATCTGTTGGTAATTTTGCATTCTGATCTGTTTCTGCCACAATCATTGCATCTTTAGCTAGCAAATTATTTTTAACCATTTGCTCAACATCATTAACAATTTGCTGTTTGGCATAGGGTGGATCTAAAAAGACCAAGTTAAATTTCAGCTTGTCTTTTGCAAACAAATTTAATGCTTTATGAGCGTCCATTTTATAAACCTTAAATTGTTCGCTATGTTTTGTAACATCAATATTCTTCTTAATTGTTTTGATTGCTTGATATTGACGATCAACTAAAACCGCCTGACTGATGCCGCGTGATACAGCTTCAATACTTAATCCACCGCTTCCCGCAAATAGATCTAGACTAGTACCGCCATTAAAGTAAGGACCGATTATATTAAATAACGCTTCTTTAACTTTATCAGTTGTTGGACGAGTTGCCATTCCCGGAACAGCACTTAGTTTTCGTCCCCCAAAGTCTCCTGCAACAATTCTCATTTTTTATCATCCTCATCATGTAATTGATAGACCCCCGTTAATTCAAGATCAGCTAACGTCGGGTCTAAATCTGGCCGAGCTGATAATTCAACCTTTTTCACTGCGCGTAATCGACTTATCTTCTCTTTTATTTTTTCGACATCACTTTGGTCTACATACATTACCACATAATGCATTCGTCGGGAAATATAATCAATCCGACCATAACGACGAAGAGCTCGAATCACACGATTATTGTTAATGTAAATTATCAGGGAACGCCGTGGAATTAATTTAAACATTCTTTACGCCTCCTGTTTCAGGAATAAACGGTTTTCCCATAACTAAGCGATCCCGGTTTTGCTGCATGCTAATATTCATTATAATGCCTACCGTTGCAGAAAGAATCAACATACTTGATCCTCCATAACTAATAAATGGGAAGGTAACCCCCGTAATCGGCAAGAGTCCTAGAACTCCACCAATATTAAAGAGTGTTTCAATCGTAAAGAATGTTGCTGAGCCATAACAGATGAGCGTTTGATACAAACTATCTGCCCGCACCCCAACTTGAATAATACGACAAATCAAAAAGAGTAACGTAACTAAAATTGCCGTTACCCCAACTAGACCCAATTCTTCACTAGTAATTGACATGATGAAGTCGGTATTGGGTTCTGGCAAATATCCCATTTTTTGGATACTGTTTCCAAGTCCTACCCCAAATACACCACCATTGCTGATTGCGTAATAGGAATTAACTAATTGGCTTCCTGAACCACTAGCATTTCCAAAAGGATTTAGAAAAGCAACAAAACGCGCAACTTGGTAACCACCGCCTTGGAGCAAACCACTTTCAACAAGTCGTTCCAACCCAAGATAGCCAAGCGCTGGTAAAACAAGAATTATCCCCAAACCAACGCCCCATTTATAGTCAGCCGCTAACAGCATAATTGCAATAATTGCTCCGTTAATCGCCATTCCTCCAATATCTGGTTGAATCATAATCAATCCGAGAAAAACTACAATTATGAGCCAAGGACCTTTAGCATCAGTAGTAAAATGTTGTCCCCGTTGTCTAATTTTAGCCATTCGATCAGCTAAATATAAGATAAAATATAGCTTACAAATTTCCACCGGTTGAATATTAAAGAAACCTAAAGATATCCAACCTTTAGCTCCGTTAACAGCTCGGCTAAAGACTAAAACAATGACAAGTAAAGCACCAACCACCAATGTTGAATCTCGCAAAAACCTTGGCGTTCGATAATGCCGCAAAGGATAATTTGCCATAAATGCCATTACTGCAACTCCCATTACAACATAGATTGTTTGTTTTATTAAATAACCTAATGGGGTTCCACCATTTTGCATTTCAATTGAAGCACTCGCTGAATAGACCATTACAATTCCTACTAAGCATAAAGCAAGATAAGGAACTAAAATATAATAATCAAGGTAGCGGACGTTATTCCATACAAAACGAATCTTACGGAATCTTAATTTCTTTTTCTTCACAAAGTGCACCTACCTAAAAACAAAATACAATCATTATTATACAACAAAAAAAAGCTCGGAAAGCCAGTTAGCCTCCCAAGCTTTTTAAATATTTACTTCCGTGAAGCAGCACGACGACGCTTAGCTTCCTTTTCACGAGCATTTGTGTTAAGAGTCTTCTTCCGTAAACGGATGTTTTCTGGAGTTACTTCACAGTATTCATCTTCATTTAAGAATTCGAGTGATTCTTCAAGGGAGAAGTGGGTAGGTGTCTTAATGTGAGCCATTTCATCAGAACCAGCAGCACGAACGTTGGTTAAGTTCTTACCCTTGGTGATGTTAACAGTAATATCATTTTCACGACTGTTCTCACCCACGATCATACCTTCGTAAACTTCCGTACCTGGATCAATCAATAATTGACCACGACTTTCGATACCCATCATTGCGTAAGTAGTAGCCTTACCAGCATTCATTGACACAAGAGTACCCTTTTGACGACCAGGATTCCAGTTCTTGATAACTGGAGCGTACTTTTCAAAGGTATGACTCATAATTCCATAACCACGAGTCATAGTCATAAATTCAGTTGAGTATCCAATCAGACCACGTGATGGTGCCAAGAAGATAAGGCGAGTTTGACCATTTTCGCCTGGTTCCATGTTCTTCATTTCACCCTTACGTTTAGAAAGGCTATCAATAACTGCCCCAGTATATTCATCTGGAGTATCAATTTGAACTTCTTCAAATGGTTCACTCATTACTCCATCAATTTCACGGTAAATAACTTGTGGACGTGATACAGATAATTCATATCCTTCACGACGTAAAGTTTCGATCAAGATAGAAAGGTGTAATTCCCCACGGCCTGAAACGGTCCATGCACCTGGATCATCAGTATCTTCAACCTTTAAGGACACATCAGTTTGCATTTCACGCTTCAAACGATCTTCAAGCTGACGGGCAGTAACAAATTTACCTTCACGACCAGCAAATGGAGAATCATTGGTCCGGAAAGTCATCTGCAATGTAGGTGGATCAATCCGTAATGGAGTGATTGCTTCGGGGTGTTCTGGATCTGTTACAGTTTCCCCAACATTAATATCTTCCATTCCAGAAACCGCAATCAAGTCACCAGCTTTAGCTTCATTAATTTCCAATCGCTTCAAACCGAAGAAACCAAAAAGCTTAGTAACCCGGAAATTCTTCTTTGAGCCATCAAGCTTCATTAAGGTAACATTATCGCCGACCTTAATCTTACCACGGAAGACACGACCAATACCAATACGACCAACGAAGTCATTATAATCCAAGATAGCAACTTGGAATTGGAGTGGTTCATCAGCGTTATCTACTGGAGCAGGAATTGTCTTGATAATAGTATCAAACAATGGCTTCATTGTGTGTTCTTGAGTAGAAACATCTGAATCGTAACTTGAAGTACCGTTCATTGCTGAAGTGTAAACAACTGGGAAGTCAAGTTGATCTTCATCAGCACCCAATTCAATAAAGAGGTCAAGAACTTCATCAACAACTTCTTCAGGACGAGCACCTTTACGGTCAACCTTGTTAATCACAACAATTGGTGTTAAGTGTTGTTCAAGAGCCTTCTTAAGAACAAACCGTGTCTGAGGCATCGTCCCTTCGAAAGCATCCACAACAAGCAATACACCATCAACCATCTTCATAACACGTTCAACTTCACCACCGAAGTCCGCGTGTCCTGGTGTATCCAAGATGTTAATTTGGTGATTGTCATATTTAACAGCAGTATTTTTTGAAAGAATAGTAATACCACGTTCACGCTCAATAGCGTTAGTATCCATCGCACGATCTTCAATTGAGAAGTGTTCTGGTAAAGTATCTGATTGCTTCAACATTTCGTTAACTAAGGTAGTCTTACCGTGGTCAACGTGGGCAATAATCGCAATGTTACGAATGTCGTCACGAGTTTTCAAAGCTTGATTCTCCCTTTCGTCATATCATTTTTAAGTCGAACAGCAGCGGCCTATCAATCGCCAATTTCATAAAAAAACTGTGACATCGCGGTCACAGCCTCGACAACTAATTGATGATCTGTCGAATATCTCGACTAACCTGCCTCGTTGCTACTAATACAAGATTAGATGATAACACATTAATAGAACTACCGTCAATCGATTTCACAACTAAGCCTAATTCTTCTGCTAACATTCGCCCAGCAGCAAGGTCCCATGGCTTCAAATTCGAGATATATCCACCTAATTGACCAGTGATCACACCAATCATCTCAATGCCAGCACTTCCATACATCCGTAAGCCAATTGCGTCTTGAGCGATTTTCTTTAATGCTGAATCACCACTTAAAGTTAATGTCCGATTCATCGCTAATAAACTTTCGCGTAAGCCTAAGTCAGCTGGCTGGCTAATTTTTTGGTTGTTAACATAAACACCAGCACCCTTGCGACCGTGGTATAGACGATTATTAATTACGTCTAAAATATAGCCAAGCGTTGGTTGTCCATCAACATATAATGCCAACATAACAGCAAAATTATTATGCTGTTTAACAAAATTCATTGTTCCATCAATTGGATCAACAATCCAAACATGTCCCTGCATATTGCTTATTTGCTGGTCGCCAAATCCTTCTTCACTTAAAATTTGACTATCAGGATCAATTTTTCGCAGTTGATCATTTATTAATTGTTCATTTTCTCGGTCAATTGTCGTTACAAGGTCCGTATAATTCGTCTTCGTATCAACCTGGTAATCTTTTTCCATTTTCTGGTATGCATTTTGACCTGCTTGACGGATTATTTGTTGTGCTTTTTGATCTAACTCTTCAATGCTAATCATTTTTTTGCCCAACCATCTTAATTCGCTTATCTGTTGACTCTTGTGCTGCTTTAACAACACGGTAGAGAACATAACCCGAATTCTTTTCAAATTCGCGACCCAATTGTTTCTCTTCAGCCTTTGAGGGAACGACTTGCTTAAAAGCACGATAACAATCTAAAATTTTATCTCTGTCAATCCCAACTTCATAAGCATCTTCAACCGCCCTAAACATGGCAATTACCGTTTCCATCTCTTTAGTTGTCCATGATGGATCAAGCGGATAACTATAGTTTTGTGAATTCATTCTTTGTCCCTCCATTCATTTCCTACTTGTATTATACAATCCAAACGGAAATTTAGGAATAAAAGGCCTAAAAGAATCCAAACAGAAAAAGTTCTTAGTGCTCTCAAAATCGAGTTATTCATCACTAAGAACTTTTCTAATTTAATTTATTAAAATTTAGATGTGTGTTGGGAAGCCAAGCGCAATATCTGCAGCTTCTTGAACAGGTTCATTCAATGTTGGGTGTGGGTGAATTGTTAAAGCAACATCTTCAACATTCATACCACAGTTGACAATCAATGAAAGTTCACCAGCAAGGTCACTAACACCAGGACCGACACCTTGAGCACCAATAACATTCTTCTTACCTTTAGTATAGATTAAGCGGATAAATCCTTCGGCAGCATCAAGAGAAACGGCACGGGCATTACCGGCAAATGGGAACTGTGCAGTAGATACATCAATTCCTTTATCTTTAGCTTCTTCAACCGTCATACCAACTTGAGCTAATTCTGGATCAGCAAAACAAACCATTGGTACTCCAACCCAATCGTTAGCAGTATTCTTACCAGCAATTGCACCAGCAGCAGTCTTAGCTTCAAAGAATGCCTTGTGAGCAAGTGCAGGACCAGGAACAATATCTCCAATAGCCCAAATACCAGGTACATTCGTCCGGCCTTGTTCATCAACAATTACCTGATGGCGGTCGTTTAACTTAACATTTGTCATATCAAGGCCAAAATCATCAGTATTTGGTTTACGACCAACAGATACCATGCAGTAGTCAGCTTTAATGCTCTTTTCGCTACCATCAACTTCATAAGTGACAGTAACACTATTTTCATCTTGCTGAGAATCTTTAGCCATTGCCTTAGTTACAATGTCTACACCCTTCTTTTCAAGATTCTTGACAACAATATCAACCATATCGTGGTCAAATCCACCAAGAATTGAATCGGTACCTTCAATAATCGTTACATGAGCACCAAGATCAGCATAGGCACCAGCTAATTCTGTACCAATGTAGCCACCACCAATTACAACTAATTCTTCTGGTACTTCCTTGAGGTTTAAGCCCCCGGTTGAATCAATAACGCGGCCTTCAAACTTAAAATGAGGAATTTCTACTGGACGGCTTCCTGTTGCAAGAATCAAATTCTTCCATGTGATAGTCCGACCATTATCATTATCCATGAATTGCTTTGGACCAGGCTTAATTACACGAAGTTGGTGGTCATTATCAAGAATTGCCTCTCCATCAATGATTTCAACCTTATGCTTCTTCAAAAGCATCTTAACTCCACGAATCATACGGTCGACAACTTTATGGTCTTTCCATTCTTGAGTCTTAGTAAAGTCTAGCTTTGCATCGGTCTTAGAAATACCGTAAATAGATGAATCTAAAGTTTCTTGGTAACGGTGGCCAGCAGCAATTAATGCTTTAGATGGTACACATCCAACGTTTAAACAAACACCACCTAAACCCGGTTCTCCCTTATCAATTAAGGTAACCTTTTGACCTAATTCTGAAGCTCGAATAGCGGCTACGTAACCACCAGGACCTCCACCAACGATTACTGTATCCTTTTGTTCAACATCAGCCATTATCTAGCCCTCCATCATCAATAATTCTGGATCATGTAATAACTTGTTCATGTAGTTCAATGCATGTTGTGCAAGTCCACCATCAATTAAACGGTGATCGTAAGTCAATGATAACTTCATCATTCGACCAACAACAATTTCACCATCTTCGTTAACGTATGGTTCCTTGTCAATTCGACCAACACCAAGAATAGCAACATCTGGTTGGTTGATAACAGGGGTGAACCAGCCACCGCCAATTGAACCAATATTACTGATACTGATAGTCCGACCAGCCATTGATTCTGGACTTAGCTTGTTGTCAAAGGCTGCCTGAGTATTTTCAGTAATTTCTTTTGCAATCTCAAACATGCTCTTAGAATCTGCATTCTTAATATTTGGATTATAGAGACCATGGTCAGTGTTAGTAAGGATTCCAACGTTGTAGTAGTGCTTGTAAACAATTTCTTGAGTAGAATCATCAATTGAAGCATTTAGTTCTGGGAACTTCTTACATGTGGCAACTAAGGCCTTAACAATGTATGGCAAGAAAGTCAAGTGAATATCTTGTTCTGCAGCAACTGCCTTGTACTTCTTGCGACTAGCCATTAGAGCAGATACTTCAACTTCATCAAATGATGTAACGTGTGGTGAGATATCCTTTGATTCACGAGTAGTCTTAGCGATAATCTTCCGCATATTAGACATTGGTTCACGTTCTTCAAGGTCGGCATTCCATGGCTTGATTGTATTACCAGCGGTCTTAGCTGCAACTGGAGCAGTCTTAGCTGACGCAGCCGTACTCTTTTCTTCCTTAGCTGGAGCAGCTGCCCCATTAAAGTTGTCAATATCCTCTTTAAGGACTTGACCGTGGTTACCGCTTGGTTGAACAAGTGAGATGTCAACACCCTTATCACGGGCATATTGACGAACAGAAGGCATTGCCATTACAAGCTTATTTGGTTCTGCAAGTGGGGCTACTCCACCCTTTGAAGAATTATCTTCTGAAGGAGAATCTGCAGCTGGAGCCGTGGATTCTTCACTTTCAGTAGCTTCTTCACTGCCTGTATCAGTTTCATCATCATCGTCTTCACTTTCGACGTTTGTACTAATGCCAGGCTTACCATCATCAATTTCAGCGAGCTTGTCGCCTTTTTCAACATGGTCGTCTTCTTTTACAAATAATTTTTTGACAGTTCCATCAACTGGAGATACCAATTGAGTAGTTGATTTATCAGTTTGAATTTCAATTAAAGGATCATCAGCTTTAATTGCTTCTCCTTCTTTAACGAGCCAAGAAGCAACATCACCTTCAGTTAATCCTTCTCCCATTTCTGGTAGTCTAAAAATGTATGCCATATCGTATTAACACCCTTTCTATTCCGTACTTTTAGTAATTAATTACTTCCCGTACGGCATCCTCAATATCACGTGCACCTGGAAGCCAAACATTTTCAGTTTGTGGGAATGGATATACTGAGTTAGGAGCAGCAACCCGAGTAACAGGAGCATCAAGGTACATAATTGCACCTTCTGAAATAGCTGATGCAACTTGGGCACCAACACCAGCCATCTTTTGTGCTTCTTGAACAATAACTACTCGGTGCGTCTTCTTAATTGATTCAAAGATCGTGTCAGTATCAAGTGGGTAAAGAGAACGCAAGTCGATAATCTCAGCAGAAATATTGTCCTTAGCTAATTTCTTAGCAGCTTTTTGTGCTTCTGATACTTCACCGCCATAAGCGATAATTGTAACATCAGTACCTTCTTGAACAACATTTGCTTTGTCCAACGGAACAGTATACTTGTCATCAGGAACTTCACCTTTGACTGAACGATAGAGACGAAGGTTTTCAAGGAAAAGAACTGGATCGTTATTTTCAATTGCAGAAATAATCAAGCCCTTAGCATCATAGGCAGAACTTGGTGCAACAACCCGTAATCCTGGAATACCAACGAAGAAGTTTTCAAGATCATCCCCGTGCAATTCAGCAGTATGAGTACCACCACCATAAGGAGTCCGAATAGTAATTGGTGCATGCTTAGTTCCATTGTATTGGAAACGGATCCGTGACATTTGAGCAGCGATAGAATCCATTGCTTCAAAAGTAAAGCCCATGAATTGAATTTCTGGTACTGGACGCCAGCCAGTTGCTGCTAAACCAATTGACATTCCTAAAATACCTGATTCGGCAAGAGGGGTACTAAATACTCGATCAACACCGTATTTTTCTTGAAGACCATTAGTAGCACGGAAAACACCACCGTTTTTACCAACATCTTCACCGAATACTAAAGTCTTAGGATCTTCGGCTAAAGCGATGTCAATACCTTCAGTAATAGCTTTGATATAAGTCTTTTTAGCCATGATTACTTCGACTCCTTTTCTTCGTACTTCTTAATTTGTTCTTTAATGTCTGGAGTTGGTACTTCAAACGTCCGCTTCAACATATCGCTAACTTTTTCAGGTTCTACTGAATCAGCTTCTTTCATTGCTTCTTTAAAGCTTTGTTTGCATTCATCAGCATACTTTTGTTCTTCTTCTTCAGACCAAAGTCCCTTTTTCGTTAGGTACTTGCGAAGACGAATCAATGGATCTTTATCAAACCATGGCTTTGTTTCATCCTCAGTCCGGTAACGAGTAGGATCATCACCTGCTGAACTGTGAGCACCGAACCGGTATGTTAATGTCTCAATTAGCACTGGTCCATTACCAGCAGCAGCAAATTCACGAGCTTCCTTTGCAACTTCATAACATGCAAGGACGTCCATTCCATCAACTTGAACCCCTGGAATTCCAGCAGCAACAGCCTTTTGAGCAATTGTTTGTGCTTCAGTTTGCAACTTTCGTGGGAACGAAATAGCCCATCCATTATTTTGAATAATAAATACACCAGGTACTTGGAATACACCAGCAAAGTTCATTCCTTCATAAGTATCCCCTTGTGAACTTCCACCTTCACCAGTGTAAGCATAGGCAACAGTGTCCTTCTCACCATTCTTCTTAATTCCAAGAGCACCACCAGCCATTTCGACCATCTGTGCTCCGATAATGATTTGTGGCCGGAGAGCACGTGCATCAAAAAGGTTACCTTTGATGTGTCCTTTTGACCATAAGTACATTTGAGCAACAGTTGCTCCATGTTGAATTAATTGTGGCAAATCACGGTATGCCGGAAATAGGAAGTCTTGCTTCTTAAATGCGGCAGCGGTTCCCATTTCAGAAGCTTCTTCACCCCAAGTTGGAGCATAAAAACCTAACCGACCTTGCTTTGAGAAACTCATTGTTTGTTCATGCAAGGCACGTTCCCAAACCATTTTTTTCATTAAGTCAACTAATAATTCATCACTGAAATTAGCCATTAATTCTTTGTTAACAACATTTCCGTCGTTATCAAGAATTTGTACGGGTTTTGCATAAGGTACCCCTTCATTGGCTTTAATCTCAGCAAAATTGACAGCTTTGGTATTGGCCATATTCAACATTCCTTTCCAAATCCAATTAACATCATGTAAGCGATTGCTTACCTACATTTATAGTATAACCGATTGCCTAAATAATACAAGCGCTTTCATAAACTTAATGGACAGAATTATTAAAATGGTCCAAGTGAAGTATACGTTTTTTCAAAATTTATAGTTAAATATTGTTATCCTCATATTCATTAGCAATTTTAAATAGTTATGATAGACTATAATATGATTGAATTTTTATATGGAGGCATAGTGAGTAATGTATTTAATGAAAGATATTACCCGTGATGGCAATCCCGTTTTACGTAAACGAGCTGCTAAGGTCTCATTTCCCCTATCTGATGAAGACCAAAAATTAGCAAAGGATATGATGCAATACTTAGAAGTAAGCCAAGATCCTGAATTATGTGAAAAGTACAAGTTACGAGCTGGAGTTGGCCTTGCCGCTCCTCAAGTTGGTGTTTCAAAGCAAATGGCTGCTGTCCTTGTTCCCGCACCTGCTGAAGATGAAAAGCCCTTATTTAAGGACGTTATCATTAATCCAGTAATCGTCAGTGAATCGGTTCAATATGGTGCTCTTACTGAAGGTGAAGGTTGTCTTTCAGTTGATAAAGACGTGCCTGGCTACGTACCACGACATGACCGCATTACATTACGTTATCAAGATGTTAACGGTGAAACTCATAAGGTACGATTAAAGCATTATCCAGCAATTGTTTGTCAGCATGAAATTGACCATTTGCATGGGGTGCTATTTTACGATCATATTAATAAAGATCAACCATTTGAGGCGCCTGCAGATACAGTAATGATTAGTTAATTTTTACAAAAAATGGTCGAGAGAAAAATATACTTTCTCCCGGCCATTTTCACTAATTACTATTTTGATTTAATTTTTTTAAATCTTCAATGTACTCAACAGTTGCTTCATTTATCAAATAGGCAATATCGATATGCAAAATCCCTTCATATTTCCACCAATCGGTTATAATAAACGGTTGAGAGGCTTTGGGAGCTATCTTTAAATGGTGTCGTTTTGCGTATTCATCAAGTTTTGCTGCTAGTTTTTGACGTGTGAAATCATCAAGATTAATATTTTCTTTTTTATAATCAAAATGGTATTCAAAAGCAAGCACACCTTTTCCCCAAACATCGGCAACAATTTGAGAATTCAGATTTTTATTCCAATGTAACATTTCTTTCAAACTAGTATTTAACGCTGCATCAGTAACGTCTTGAGCGTTTTTCTGTACCATCATCGTTGCTCGCTTAAGAAATACGCGATGGATCGTTAAATAAAGGGCAATAACAATTATTGCTGCTAAAATACAGATTAAGAAGATAACCATGACTATCACCTCTTTGGCCTTTACCTTTATTTAATAATACCATGTTAGGAAAATTTAAGACACTTTTGGCCATCTGTGATAGAATAATAAAGTAAATTACTGCATAATATCTTTAATTAAGGAGTTTTTAACAGTATGACTTTTAAAGTATACTACCAAGCTGATAAGACAAAACGCCCAGTTCGTGAAAACACTCAATCATTGTATATTGAAGCTGATTCAGAAGCTGAAGCACTTTTAATGGTTGAACACAACACTGACTACAATATTGAATTTGTAGAACAACTTGATGAAAAGGCCCTTGCTTACGAAAAGCAAAACCCTAACTTTAAGTTGACGACGTTCTAAGCTTTTAATCATTAACAGAGGCTGAGAAAAACGCTTGTTTTTCTCAGCCTCCAACTTTCTTATGAATATTAGAAAATACTGAATTAATTATTCGAATATAAATATTATTTTGCTTTTTGGCACCATTCAAAGGAGGAATATTGATGAATTATTCAATCATCCTCAACCGTCATGCTGGTAATGGCAATGCAGAAAAGGCATGGTCGTCAATTAAACCGGTCTTAGATCAACAACAAATTGATTATCACATGGAAACAACTAAGTATCCTAATCATGGAGAATACCTTGCCAGCCAAATCGCCCAATCTCATAATGCGAGATCAACAATTGTCATTGCGATTGGTGGTGATGGTACGCTACATCAAGTTGTTAATGGACTTATGAAGACGGCCAAGCGATTGAATAAAAAGCCACTTGCGGTTGGATATATTCCTGCTGGGACAGGAAATGATTTTGCCCGCGGTTACGGGATTTCTATGCATCCACAAAGGGCATTAAATCAAATTTTAACTGCAGACGCACCACAAAAAATTAACATTGGTCATTATCATGAGGCGATTCGGGGTGAAGAAGGTTATTTTCTTAATAATTTAGGAATTGGTTTTGACGCGGCAATTGTTAGTCGTGCTAATACGTTTAAGGCTCATCACAAGAAAAATCATATTGGGCGTTTCACCTACCTCCAAAAGGCAATTGGAGTAATCTATGATCAAGAGCCCTTTACCCTGATGATTCAAGCAGGGCGTGAACGCTTTATTTTTCCTAAAGCTTACATCGCAATTACCAGCAACCATCCATTTATCGGTGGTGGATTTAAAGTTGCACCAAGCGCTTCGTTAAAGAAACCATCATTGGAATTAGTCGTTGCTGAACGAAAAGGTTGGCCTATGACAATTTGGCAATTGCTACAGTTAGCCCGGGGTAAGTTAGATCAATCAAAATTTGCCCACCACTTCCAAAGCGATAATCTCCACATCACAACTACTTCACTAGAATTTAGTCAAACTGATGGAGAAGAAATAGGTAATCGTTTTATCGACCTCACCCTAGACATTAGTCAATATCCAATTTGGCAAACAACAGAAAAATAAGTTAAAAGCAGTAAGCCCAGAAGATAATTTTTCTTCTAGCGCTTACTGCTTTTTTGTTGATCTTTTTATTTTATTAATCTTCAGAAGCTTCCATCGCTTCCAAAATAATCCGTAACTGACTGCATTCTTCCCGTAAAGATTGCATCTCTTCACCGTATTTTGGTTGAATAGTAACAGTCTGAGTGCCCGTATTTTCTTGTCCCTCTTGTTTACATAAATCATCCAAACGGGACTGTGCACGGTATAAATCTTCTTCAATTTCATGTTTGTTACTCATATTTAACACTCCCCAATAAATGTGAAATATTTTTAGAGCAATACTGGAATTGCAATATAAGTAAGATAACACGAGCATAGAAGAATGTTAACCCTTTTTAAGTTACATCTTTGTTACTATCTAATGAAAAAGCTCTAATAATTTATCAGAACTATTTAACTGTTCCGGCAAAACTTGGATTAAAATATGGACTAATCGTGTAAGTTGCAACATTAGTACCTGGTTTAGCAGCAGCAACATACTGGTTATTACCAGTATAAATTGCAGTATGGTAAGTTGAACCATGGTTACCCCAGAATAAAAGATCACCTGGCTTAGCTTCACTAACTGGATGTTGATCAACACAATTTTCAAGTGCTCCTGTATAGTGTGGTAATTGCTTACCTTCCGCATTAGCATAAACATACTTAACTAATCCAGAACAATCCATTCCACTAAGGCTTTCACCACCCCATACGTACGGAACGCTATTAGAGTTAGCAATCTTAGTGGCAAGACTAACTACAGAACCATGTTGTAAATCTTGATTAGTAGTTGTTGCTTGCTGTGCAGGTTGACTAGCAGCCGCTTGTGATTGTTGCGGTTGAGTTTGTGATGTTACAGCAGTTGTTTGTTGTGAAGCAGCAGTATTACTATTCTGAACGTTAACCGTTGCTTGTGATGCTGGGGCAGTCTGTGATTGTGGAGCTTGACTTGCTACTGGAGCTGCTTGAACAAATGATTGTCCATATAAAGCGGCAGTATTGGCAGCTGTTGATGCAGCCTGACTAACAGTAAAGTTTTGTGTTTGTGGTGCAACACTATTTTCAGCTGAGGTAGAAGCAACCTGAACATTAGGCTGAGTAGTATCTGTTGCAGTTGATGAAACTGTTACATCAGCAGAAGTTGAAGTTGTACTACTATTATTGGCTGCACTTTGGTTAGGAACAGCTACTGTTGAGGCAGTTGAAACTTGTTGCATTGTACTTGAAGCAGGCGTTGCTGAAGTTCCTGCTGGTTGGCTACTAGCCACAGCTTGTTGAGGCACAGAAGCAGAAGCAACTACTGAAGTTTGAACCTGAACCGATGAAGTTGCATCTGTCGATTGAGCAACTGGTTGCTGAGGTGATACACTTGCATCAGCAACAGGAGCGCTTACAACAGGTGCGTTTACAGCAGTTGAGATTGCGGGACCCGTTACACTGAGTTGTTGTCCAATGTATAATGAGTCATTAGTGCTTAGGTTATTCCATGCCATTAATTGACTAACCGTTACATTATAACGATCAGCAATAGAGCTAAGCGTGTCGCCAGGCTTAACAGTATAACTACCATCAGCATTCAAATCTGCGCTAGCATCATGTTGAGTAGTAGGCAACGTTAATTGTTGGCCAACTGTAATTAAGTCAACGCTGTCATTTACCTTCTTAACTGAAGGATTTGCTTGTTCCAATGCACTAACAGAAAGTCCATGTTGTTTTGCAAGCCCCCAAATAGTATCACCAGACTTAACAGTAAGCTGTTCAGCATTAACTGCTTGTGTTGTTACTGCTAATAAACTTAAGGCACTAACTGCTCCTGCAAAAACGCCACGAGATCGATGGTTATTTGAATGATGTGTTCTTTTTTTACTCATATAAATAAAACACCCTCCCAATAAGTTCCTAAAAACTAAACAAACAATAATAAATTAGTGAAATACACAATTCTAACTTTACCATTAATTTTTAAATGCGTATAGCAATTATTAGATAGTTCTTAAAAAACGTTACTATTTCTTAAAATATTAACTATTATAATAATATTTAATCTATCATTTCGTTCTTTACACGATCCATACGGGTTACTAACAACAATTCAATAATTGTAATAATACTCATTAATAGAACTGAGTAACGACTGGTTGTCATGAAAACAATAATTGCTAGAATACATAAGATCCAATTTAACCGTTTTTCTTGACGAATTACCCGAATAAAATCCTTCGTAACTTTATCTGGTCGTTGACTTGCCAAAAAGCCGAGTTGACTATGCAAACGATTTTCCCAAATTACTAATCCTAAAAAGGCAATTGAAATAATAAACGTTATTAGGTTATTCATCATTCTCCTCACTATCATCGACATGAATCGTCTTATTATTTGCTTGTGATTCATTGTATCGCGCAGACAAAATCTGCTGATACTTTTCCATGATTACTTTATTGATCGGTGTATCATTTAGGGTTGGATATTTTTCTTTTATTTTTTCCAAAACATCATCTGAAAAGTCATAGATGGTCTTAACTTCCTTTTCACCATTAAGAAATGCCATCGTCTCATCATAGTCCAGGATTACTAGATCCCGCTGTGTACGATCAGCATCTGGTTGGTGCAGAACATCTGGATCATCTTTTAAATCTTCCCGAAAGCCATTTTCATCATATTGATATTTATTATCTTCCATTTTAAATTCTCCTTGGTTATCTTCCAATTCATTATACGGTCTTTATCAGACTAAGCCAAGCTAGTAATTGCTATAAAAAAGCCAGCTGGACCTTGCCTAACTGACCTTTTAATTCTTAATTATTAACATGACTCACTTTAATTAAACGCGCAACATTTTCCGCTGTTTGAGCAATATCAATAGGTGCATCCGCTAATGCTGCTTCTAATGGTTTAGCCCCTTCAGGAGTTGCAAAAATTGCATCAATGGCCGTGGATGAATATAAGTCATTTACACCCTTTCCAATATTTCCAGCCAACACAATTACTGGAGCATTAGGCGCCACCTCTTTAGTTGCCTTAGCGACTCCATATGGCGTTTTACCAAATTTAGTCTGGAAGTCAATTCCTCCTTCACCGGTAAAAACATAATCAGCACCAACTGCTTTTTTTCGTAGTTGCGTTGCTTCAATCACTAACTCTACTCCTCGCTTCATTGTCGCACCGGTAAAAGCTATTAATCCGGCTAAACCAACGGCTGCCCCTGCCCCTGCTGTTTGTTCAACGTCTGGCCCACCAGCTGCAACTATTTTTCGTGCATAATGATGAAGATTTTTGTCCAAGAGATTAACCATTTCTTCATCAGCGCCCTTTTGAGGACCAAATACTGGTGCTGCCCCATCTTTTCCTGTTAATGGGTTGGTAACGTCTGATGCAATTTGGATATTCACTTTTTTTAATCGGGGATCTAAGCCTCTAAAATCGATTTGATTTAAACTTGCTAACACACCACCGCCTAAATCAATTTCATGATTATCAGCATCCAATAAACGTGCTCCAAGTGCTTGGGCCATTCCAGCTCCACCATCAACAGTTGCACTTCCACCAATGCCAATAATTATTTTTTTAACATTATGGTCAAGAGCATCCTTAATTAACTCGCCGGTACCATATGTAGTTGTAATAAGCGGGTTCGCAGTCTCCTTATTAACAAATTGAAGCCCACTTGCCGCCGCCATCTCAATCACTGCTGTTTCCCCATCACCTAATATCCCATACTCAGCATTAACTAATTTATTTAATGGGTTGTGGACTTTAGCAATCATTTTTTGACCGTTAGTCGCATCAACTAAGGATTGAACAGTCCCCTCTCCTCCATCAGCCATTGGGACTAAAACATACTCGGCATTCGGAAACACTCTTTTGATTCCTTCTGCCATCACATTTGCTGCTTCTTTTGCCGTTAATCCGCCTTTAAATGAATCTGGGGCAATTACAAATTTCATCACTGATCATCCTTTCATTTATATCATACAAAAAATACTCCCTATATTCAGAGAGTATTTTTTGTATGATATAAAATTTTAAACTAACCCATTTGCAACTAACCGTTCTGCATTTTCAACGGTATTCCAAGCAGCCCCTTTAAGGAGATTGTCAGCAACAACCCACATATTAAAAGAACCAGGATTTTCTTCATCTGAACGGAGGCGACCAACAAAAGTGTCACGCTTCCCAACAGCATTAATTGGTTGAGGATAAACCTGGTGCGCAGGATCATCCTGCAGAACTACCCCGGGAGCGTCCTTTAATACTGCCCGCAATTGGTCAACAGTTACTGTTGGATCGTCAACAGTAAAGTAAATTGATTCTCCATGAGCAATTGGGACAGGTACCCGAACACAAGTGGCAGTAACCTTAATATCCTTAGCGTCCATATCGTTTAACATGATCTTCTTTGTTTCATGGATCATCTTCCATTCTTCATGAGAGTAACCATCATCTTCAAAGACATCGATCTGCGGCAATAAATTAAAAGCTAATGGATAATGCTTCTTGTCACCCTTTGTTGGCAAAATCTTGGCATCTGCTTGCATGTCTTTACCATCAAGGTAGTCTTGAGTTTCTTGTCGCAATTCATTTAAAGCTGATTGGCCTGCTCCTGAAGCCGCCTGGTAAGTTGAAACAATAATTTGATTCAATCCAAATGCTTGGCGGATTGGTTCCAATGCTACCACCATTTGAATTGTCGAACAGTTAGGATTAGCAATAATTCCGTGATGATTTTTTAATGCCTCTTCATTTACTTCTGGAACTACTAGGGGTACATCGGGTTCCATCCGAAAAGCACTAGTATTATCAACACAAACTGCTCCCCGTTTTACTGCTTCTGGAAGGAACTTTTTTGATACTGATCCACCAGCAGATGAAAGCACAATATCAACCCCATCAAAAGAATCAGGTGTTGTTTCTTCAACAGTGATCGGTTGGCCCTTAAATGATAATTGTTTACCAGCTGACTTAGCGGATGCCAGTAATTTCACACTCTTTACTGGAATTGTTGACTGTTCCAATTGCTGAATCATCCGTGTACCAACTGCACCAGTAGCACCTAAAATTGCGACATTATATTCTTTACTCATCTTAGTTCCTTCTTTCAACCTATCCTAAATTATTCATAAAATTTTGTAACCGTTCAATCGCCGTATCAATAACAGAATCTGCCGCTGCATATGATAAGCGAATGTATCCTTCTCCACCAGGACCAAATGCACTCCCGGGAATTACGCCAACTTTAGCTTCATGGGCTAATTTACGAGCAAAGGCGAGATCATCCTTCCCAAATTGAGCAGGGATTTTGGCAAAAATATAAAATGCGCCATCTGGCAATGCAATTTCAAAGCCCATCTTTCGCATTGCACTCGCAAGTTTATCTCTCCGTTGACGATAAGCCTGCTTAAATTTTTGTGGATCATCAGCCCCGTTTTCTAATGCTTCAATCGCGGCCGCTTGCGCAGTATCATTTGGGCACGTTACCATAAATGAATGCATCTTTGACATCGTTGAAATAAATTCTTCCGGGCCAGCCACATATCCTAAACGATAACCTGTCATTGCATGTGATTTTGATAAACCACTAATCAAGATTGTCTGCTCAGGCAAAAGCGTTGCAAGTGAATGAAACGGTTGATCGTACATCAACGAACTATAAATCTCATCAACAATCGCATAGATATGGTGTTCTTCAATTACTTTAGCTAATGCTTCTAGCTCTTCTTCAGTGTATGAGCGGCCAGTTGGATTATTAGGATAATTTAAGAGAACGGCCTTTACTGCAGGCCCCTCTTTTGCTAATACCTCTTCTAGTCTTTCAGCAGACAGTAAAAAACCATCATCAGCAGTGTTAACTTTGATTGGTTCAGCACCAGTTAGGGAAACACTCGGGAAGTATAGCGAAAATGCTGGAGTGGGAATAATTACTTTATCTCCCGAGTTTAGCATCGCAAATGTTGTCGCGGTTACCGCTTCTGTTGCCCCAATCGTGACTACAATTTCGGTTTCAGGGTCATAGTAAACATGACGACTTTGTTCAAGATATTTACTAATCGCTTTGCGTAATTCGATTTTACCCTTACTTGGTGAATAGTGAGAATCATCGTTTTGAATACTTTCGATTGCTGCCTTTTTAACGTGATCTGGCACGGCAAAGTCCGGTTCCCCAAGTGTTAATTTTACTAATCCAGGAACGGCAGAAATTTCTTCATCAAATGCGCGAATCTGTGCTGGCGGAACAGCTGCCAAATGACTATTTACGGTGGTTGCTAATTCAGCATGAAGTCTTGGCATTTTTTCACCCTCTTATAAAATATTTTCTAGGCCAATTACTAATTTTGATAATCCGTCAACTTTTTCCAGAGCAACCTTAACCCCATTCATGAAGGATTGACGGTCAAATGAATCTTGGCGGATAGTCAGGGCCTCGCCATCACCACCAAAGAGAACTTGTTCATGAGCAATGTACCCCGGAAGCCGAACAGCATGAATCTTAATTCCATGGTAGTCGCCACCCCGCGCACCAGTTAAGCTCTCTGTTTCATCAGGATTTGTCTCATGGGCAGGACGAACTTGATCAATCAACTTTGCGGTACTCAAAGCCGTTCCCGATGGGGCATCCTTCTTATCGCCATGATGTATTTCAATAATTTCAACGTCCGGGAAATATTTAGCCGCTTCCTGAGCAAATTTCATAAGAAGAACTGCTGACATCCCAAAATTAGCAGCGATCAATCCACCCACTTGTTTTTCTTCACTGAGACGAACCAAGTCTGCTTGTTGTTCATCGGTTAAGCCGGTCGTTCCAACAATCGGCCTCATTCCGTGTTCAAGTGCAAACCTAACATTCTGATAAACGGCACTCGGCAAGGTGAAATCAATCCAAATATCAGCAACTCCATCATCAATTTCATCCAAAGTTTGATAAGGATGAACAGATGATGCAAGGTGAAAATCAGTCATATTCTCTTTTGTTAAGGTTGGTGCAAGCGCAGCGGTAATTTCAAATCCATCAAGCGAGTTTACTAGATCAACCGCCTTTTGTCCCATTGCTCCAGTCGCACCAGCAATTAAAACTTTTTTCATGCTTTATTCCCCCAAATTTAAAGGTAAGTTCTTAGTAGTCAGTGAATTAGTAGGTAATGATAAGGCAGCCTCTAATTCGCGTTTTTCTTCTTCATTTAATGGAAGGATTGGTAAGCGACAACTACCAACGTTAAAACCTTGCGCATTCAAAACCGCTTTAACTGGTGATGGTGATGGGAACATAAACAAAGCAGCCATCCGGGGAGTTAACCACCGTTGCAACTTACCAGCAGTTTGATAATCGCCTCGGTATAGTGAGTCATACATTTGGCGCATTTGATCGACATAAGTATGGGAAGCAACCGAGATAACTCCATTTGCTCCTAAAACCCGGGCAGTTAGTGCCTGTGCATCTTCACCTGTGAAAACTGCAAAATCAGGGTCGCGGTGTTCAACAATGTATTCAAGTTCTTCCAAAGATGTACATTGTTTTACAGCGGCGATATTTTGATGGTGCGACAATTCTACTACGGTTTCCTGAGCCATCTTTACCCCTGTACGACCAGGAATGTTGTAAATGATGATTGGGAGGGCAACATTATCCGCAACTGCTGTAAAATGAGCAACCATTCCCCGTTGGTTAGGTTTGTTATAAGGAGGAACAACAACAAGGGCATAATCGATACCGTTAATTTGCGCAACCTCATTAGTAAAGGCAATCGTTTCCTTAGTATTATTGCTCCCAGTTCCAGCAATAACCGGAACCCGTCCGTTTACAATTTCACCGAAATGTTGGTATAGCTCAATTTTTTCATCATGAGTGAGTTCCGGAGTTTCCCCAGTAGTCCCCCCGATAACAAAACCGTTGCTCCCATGTTCAATTAAGTAATTTGTCAAATACTCTAAACGACCATAATCAATATTTCCCTCATCATCAAAGGGGGTTACAATTGCCGTCATTAAGTCTGCATTTTGTAATACTGTCATATTCTTTCCTCCATTATTTATTCCCTGCTAATTTTGCATTCGATATTCAAGAAAACCAGTAATCGCATCTACTCCACGTTTAATTGCTTTTTCATTGGGGGTAAGGGTGGCCGAATGTAATTGTGAATCATCTTCAACCCCAAGCCAAAACATGGTTCCTGGAAATTTAGCCAGTAAGTAGCCAAAGTCTTCCCCAGTCATTGCTGGCTCTGTTTCGATAAAGTTTACAGTTGGTGTTTCTTCCATGTAATGGATAAACCGTTTTGTTAATTCTGGATTATTCTCTACTGGCCAATAGCCACCCTGATTTAATTCAAGGGAAACATCCATGTTAAAACTACGCCCGATTCCTTCACATACGTCCTTCAAGCGATCATCAATAGTTTCAATCATCGTCTGCGTTAGTCCTCGAATCGTTCCTTCAATCCGCGTATGTCCAGCAATAACATTTCGAATTGTCCCGCCGTCAATCTTTCCTAAGGTAATTACACCACTTTGAATAGGATCGATACTCCGCGAAATCACAGTCTGCACTTGAAGAATCAATGATGCTGCCGCAACGACTGTATCATTAGCATTTTGAGGATACGCCGCGTGACCGCCCTTACCATTGAGGTCAATATTAACTTCCGTGGTTCCCGCAAACAAGGTCCCCATCCGACAGCCAATTACTCCTGCTGGTAAATCAGGATTATCATGCAAACCGTAAAACTCATCTGGTTTCCACTTTCCACTAAATAAGCCTAGTTCATATGCCCGCTTTCCACCATTTTCGCTTTCTTCGGCCGGTTGGAAGAAAAACAGGATATTATCTTGCGGCTGGTGTTCACTAAAATAATTCAATACGCCTAATGCAACCGTCATATGAATGTCATGACCACAGGCGTGCATTATTCCCGGATGAGTTGATGAATATGGCAAGCCTGTTTGTTCCTCAACTGGTAAGGCATCGATGTCTGTTCGATACCCAATTGTTCGTTGTGGATTCTGACCATGAACTAACACCATAAGGGCAGTTGGTAATTCCTTAAAGGTACGAACTTCTAAAAAAGCTTGGTTAAAACCAGCAATCGTCTCCACTAAGTATTGGTGGGTGTCAAATTCCTGGAGAGCCAGTTCTGGAATTTGATGGAGGTGACGACGAATTTGAATTAATTCTTCTTCTGTTAACATCTCGACCTCCTCCTAGAGCTTCCGTAAATCGTCCTCTAATTCAGTTTTGCCAGCGGTTTGGTCATCGACATTTTTAATAAACTTAGCAGGAACTCCCGCAACCATCGTATGAGGAGCAACGTCATGAGTAACAATTGCCCCAGCAGCAATTACGGCTCCTTCTCCTACATGAACCCCTTCAATTACCACCGCATTGGCGCCAATCATTACATTATCATCGATGCGGACTGGTTCAGCTGAAGCTGGTTCAACCACTCCAGCTAATACAGTACCAGCACCAATATGACAGTGGCGACCAACAATTGCACGGCCACCAAGAACTGCCCCCATATCAATCATCGAATCGGCACCAATTTCAGAACCAATATTAATTGTTGCGCCCATCATAATGACAGCATTGTCACCAATAAGCACTTTATCGCGAATAATTGCTCCCGGCTCAATGCGGGCATTAATATTCTTCAAATCAAGCAAAGGAACTGCTGAATTACGCGCATCGTTTTCCACATGGTAAGATTCAATTGCTGAACTGTATTCCTTTAATAACGGTTCGATAACTGTCCAATCACCGAAAATAACACCCGTATGCTGTTCAAGAAATGTTTCTACTTCTGCGGGAAATTCTAAATCACCCAGATTTCCTTTAAGGTAGACCTTTACCGGTGTCTTCTTGGGTGCGTTACTAATGTAGTTAATGATTGTTTGTGCATCTAATTCAGCCATAATTATTTACCTCTTTCTTCCTTTATATATGTCAAATTATTGTTGGTATGGTTCATCCAAATGAATTAAATCATCGTAAGTTTCTCGTTTAATTACAACCTGAGCTGTGCCTTTTTCCGCAAAGACAACTGCTGGACGAGGATTCCGATTATAATTTGAAGCCATTGAATAGCCATAAGCACCAGTATCAAGCATTGCCAAGACATCCCCTGGTTTCGTAGCCGGTAATGCCTGATTCTGACTAAGGATATCACCAGACTCGCAATACTTTCCTGCCATCCGAACATGTTCAACCACTTCTGCTCGAGGATTATTTGCTAAGACCGTTTCATATTGTGCTTCATAAAGTGCTGGACGAATGTTATCGCCCATCCCGCCATCAACTGTTACATATGGCTTCAATCCTGGTACATCTTTACGTGATCCAACAGTATAAAGATTATAGCCGGCAGGCCCCGCGATTGAACGTCCTGGTTCTATCCAAATTGCTGGCATGGTAAGGTTTGTTTCTTTAATTTCAGTTTTGATGGCCTTAATAATTGCTGCCACAAATTCTTCTGGAGCAAGTGGTGTATCATCTTTTACATAACGAATTCCAAAGCCACCTCCAACATTGATCACAGCAGCTTGGTAGTTGAATTTTTCTTGCCAGTGGGCGGCAACTTCAACCAACTTCTTAGCTACCCCTTCAAATCCCGCAAGTTCAAAAATCTGTGAACCAATATGGGCATGCAATCCTTTCATTTGCATTCGGGGATTCTCAAGAACTTTTGCTAACGCCTCATCTGCTTGTCCTGATTGAAGGTCAAATCCAAATTTACTGTCAACTTGACCAGTTTGAATGTACTTATTTGTATGAGCAGAAATTCCAGGAGTAATTCGCAACATCACATCAACATGCGCATCATGCTCTTCCAAAACGTCTGCTAGCAATTCAATCTCATGGAAGTTATCAATCATGATTGTTCCCACGTGATGGTCAATTGCCATTTCCAATTCTTCCCGTGATTTATTATTCCCGTGAAAACTAACATTAGCCATTGGAAAGCCCGCTTTGATTGCCGTATACAATTCACCACCAGAAACAACATCAACATGCGCACCTTCTACAGCAACCACTTGATACATTGCGATTGCTGAAAAAGCCTTACTAGCATAGCTAACTGCATAATCAACACTGTTTTCTTCAAAAACCTGCTTAAATGCTCGGATCTGGTGGCGAATTTGTTGAACATCATAAACAACTAACGGGGTACCAAACCGGTGAGCTAAATCAATCGCATCACATCCCCCAATTGTTAGGTGACCAGCGGCATTTAATTGTTGATCAGTAATCTGTTCGTTCATTTGTAATTCCTCCATGAGATTTGTAGTAAAGAGGCTATAAAAAAATCCACTGTCTGCGCAAACAAACAGTGGAATTCACTTATCCATTCTGATTTGTCGATAGCGCAACGCAGGCTCTTATTGTCCTGCGACAGTCCGTAGCTTGTTCAACTACGACCCAGCTACTTAATATGCCAAACTAAGCGCTTCGGCAACTTCCCTGTTCAACTAACCTCAACGTCTTGGCGAACTAAATTAGTTTACTAGTGTCGGTTGCGCCTCTTCGATTTATACATAGCTTATAAGTCTTTTATGAGAATGTCAATACAAATAATTAAATTTAAAAAAGTTTTTTTAATCCATTAGATGTAAGAAAGTTAATTTCACTAAACTTTTGTAACTTAAAAGCTTGCATGTCACCTCCAATGTGTTAGAATTCGATTAAATTATTTTAGAGATAAATTAGCAACCCTAATTATCTCAAAGGAGTATTTTAAGTATGAAAGTCGTAAAGTTTGGTGGAAGTTCTCTTGCTAATGGAGAAGCCTTTCAAAATGCAATTAATATTATTACTTCTGACCCCCAACGCCGGGTAATTGTCACTTCTGCACCGGGTAAACGTTTTGCCGATGATATTAAGGTTACTGACTTACTGATTAGATATGCCCAAACAGTAATTGCAGGCCAAAATCCCCAAGAAATCGTTGAACAAATTTTAAATCGATATCAAGAGATTGCTGCTTATTTTGGCTTACCAGCAGATAAATTGATTCCGCTAGCCGAACGACTGGAAGGCCTTCCTAACCATACGTATCCAAATGATAACTATCTCTTGGCCGCTTTCAAGGCTCATGGTGAACGCTTAAATGCCCAATTAATGGCCATCCTTTTGCAGCATTTAGGTTATGAAGCACGTTTTGTGACACCAAGTGAAGCTGGTATTATCGTTACTGGAACGCCCAATAATGCTAACGTTATTCCAGAAACTTACGCAAATTTGAGTCATTTTACGTTTAATGAGCACGAATTATTAATATTCCCCGGTTTCTATGGGCTTACCCTTGCCGGACACATTGCTACTTTTTCCCGTGGTGGTTCTGATATCACTGGCGCAATTCTCGCGCGCGGTCTTCATGCCTCTACTTACGAGAATTTCACTGATGTTGATGCTATTTACTCAGCCAATCCACAAATTGTCGATCATCCGCAACCAATTACTACCATGACTTATCGAGAAATGCGGGAACTATCTTATGCTGGTTTTTCCGTCTTTCACGATGAAGCATTGATTCCTGCCATTCAAGGAAATATTCCAATTAATGTTCGTAATACTAATGATCCTGAAAAGCCAGGAACAATGATTGTCCCTGATAAAGATTTTCAACCAAGCGACATTGTAACAGGGGTCGTGAGCGGAAAACACTTTGCAGCCCTCTACCTGCACAAATATCTCCTTAACAAGCAAGCAGGTTTTACTCTTCGTATTCTTGAAATTCTCGCAAAGCACAACGTCTCATACGAACATATGCCTTCAGGAATCGATGATATAACAATTATCCTTGATCGGAATGCAATTAATGACCAATTAATCGATACCATCTGCAATGAAATTCAAGAAGAGATTAATCCTGACCGTTTAGAATGGATTGACAATTATGCAATTATCATGGTTGTTGGTGAAGGTATGCGTAATCGCACGGGAGTAATCGATGATATTTTAATGCCCCTAGCTGAAAAACACATTGCGGTTCCCATGATTAATCAAGGAGCTTCACGAATTGCAATTATGATTGGGACATACAACGAAGATGCAGATGAAGCTGTTCGAGCTATCTACCATCGCTTTTTTGCAAATTAGGAGGAACTATTTATGGTGCAATTATTAAAAGTCCACGGATCACAAAATGCCTTTTTTATCCTTGACCAAACGCAACTGACCAATCCCCTTACTGATGAAGAATTAGTTTCATTTACCCAGCAAATAACCGATGCACAAAATGGCGTTCTCGGTGGTGCTGATGGCGTTTTAGTTGTTAACCATCCAACTAGACCAGGATCAGCAGCACAAATGCGGGTAATTAACGCAGATGGTAGTGAGGCCTCAATGTGCGGTAATGGTTTAAGAACGGTTGCTCGTTATGTAGCAGAACGTGATAATTTAACCGATTTTAAAGTCGATACAATGAATGCTAGTCTTCGTGTTCGGCAGCATGAAGACCTTGCATCCGGAGTTCCCGCTTTTGCCGTTGAAATTTCACCAGTAAAGTTTGACCGCACTGCTTTGCCATTTGATAACCTTGGTCATGAGCGCCTGTTAGACACCCTTGTCCCTGAATTATATCCTAGTCTTCGTTTTTCAGCCCTTGCTGTTCCAAATCCCCACTTAATTAGTTTTGTTAGTATGGAAGAACTAAATGGCTCAGCACTTGAAGAATTAGGGACACGGTTAAATAGTGATAATCCTTACTTCAGTGATGGGGTAAATGTTAACTTTGGCCATATTCTCGGTCATAACAAACTCTTTGTAAAAACTTTTGAACGTGGTGTTGGCTTTACGAATGCTTGCGGGACAGGTATGTCTGCCACTAGTCTCGCTTTAGCCCTCACTCATCCAGACGCAGCATCACTTAATGAACCAATTAGTGTTTATAATCCTGGTGGCATGGTTAAGACAATTCTTCACCGTGATGACTACAACTACTGGGTCGAACTAATCGGTAATGCTACGTTTACTAATATTATTACTGTAGAGGAGTCAACAATTCACCAAGAAAATCTTGATGAGCTTCAAAGCAGTAGCGTTGAAACGGATGAAAACAAAGCATATTTGGCTTTTGTTAATTCACTGCCTTCCTTAAAATTTGAAAACTAAAAAAATTTAAAAGATAAAATCGATGAAAATTCAGTTTCAACTCTGAATTTTCATCGATTTTTAATTTATTTACGATTAAACAATGTATCAATTGATTGGTTATTGTGGATACGAACAATTGCTTCTTTTAATAAATCGTCCACTGATAATTGAACCAGCTTAGGGAATTCCTTCTCTTTTGGCAGTTGAATTGTATCTGTTACAATCATCTTTTCAAGAGGAGAATTTTGCAACGTATTTACCGCATCGGCTGATAATACTGCGTGCGTAGCAATACCATAAACCTTAGCTGCCCCAAAATTCTTCAAGGCTTGCGCAGATAAGTTCATCCGGACACCAGTATCAACAATATCGTCAACAATAATCGCAGTCTTTCCCTTTACGTCTCCAATTACATACTCAGGTACTTCTTGTTCAGTTCGTTCCCGAACTTCATCGTTACGGTTGTCAATAATCGCAATAGACGCTTTAATTCGTTCAGCATATTTCCGTGCTAAATTAACACCGGCATGATCAGGGGCAACTACTACAATATCATCCCCCAAGTTTTGCTCTTCAATATATTTGGTAAAAAGACTGGTTGCTTGAAGATGATCAACAGGAATATCAAAGAAACCTTGAACTTGCGGAGCATGAAGGTCAATCGTTACTAGTCGACTAATTTGATCCATTTCAAGAAGGTTCGCGATCAATTTAGCTGTAATTGGTTCACGGCTTCGTGCTTTTCGATCTTGACGTGCATAGCCATAGTATGGCATTACTACGTTAATCTTGGCCGCACTTGCCCGCCGTAGAGCATCAACCATAATTAATAGTTCCATCAAGTTAGTGTTAACTGGATCAGAAACTGACTGAATGACATAAACCTCACAGCCACGAATACTTTCGTCAATTGTAATTTTAATTTCACCATCAGCAAAATGACTAATGGAAGCTTTACTCAACGGAATCCCCACGCGTTGAGCAATTTGTTCAGCTAGTTTTGGATTTGAATTTAGTGAAAATAAACGCACATTATCGGCATTTTTTATCTGGGTCATTTTTATACTCCTTTAAAGTTCGACAATAATCATAACTATTATGACAACAAATTACTGTTCAAGCAAGTATTATTTGGCTTGATGCAAACTTTGTAAGCTAATACTTTCCATTCCGATTAATGGATCAATTGTCTCTGAATTAATGAGATCAGCTGTTAGGATATATTGCTGAGCATCATTATTTATTAACTGTTCATTTTCTTTTTGAACAGGTTGCGGACTAGCAAGTTCTTTTACTAACGAATCCGTTTGATGATCCAATTTTGATTTTAGTTCACCATGCCTACTCCAAACCTTATCAAGACGATCGACCAAAGAAGTTTTCCGGTTAACTGCTTCATTTTCTACACTGGTGGCAACAGCATACGGCTCACCGATCAAAACTAATTTTTCTGCTGCTCGAGTAATTGCCGTATATAGGAGATTGCGTTGCAGCATCCGACTAAATTGCCGAACAACGGGGAGAAGAACCATTTTGAACTGACTCCCCTGGGCCTTATGTATTGAGATACAGTAAGCTAACCGTAATTGATTCCATTCCATGCGGCTATAACTCACTTCATTACCATCAAAATCGACAGTAATTGATTCATTTTTCTTACCGACTGTCCTACCGCTTTCAATTGCTGTGATTTTTCCAATATCACCGTTAAAAATGTTTTTTTCTGGAACATTAACGAGTTGCAGAACCTTATCTCCAACACGAAAAGTTAGTCCCCTAAAATCGACTTCTTGTCTTCCATTAGCTGGAGGATTATACGCCTGTTGTGCAAGTTCATTCAAACGGTCGATTCCTGCCTGTCCGCGGTACATTGGTGCCAAGATTTGAATATCATTTGCGGAATAATCTCGTTTTTTAGAAAGGTCAATAATTTGTTGAACCACACTTGGCACTTGGTTAGCATGGCATGAAATAAAGGACCGATCTGGCATTTTATTCGTTAGATCTGGTGGCAGCTTACCCTCTTTGATAGCATGAGCTAATGGAATGATTGTTGAATCAGCAGCTTGGCGGTGAATATTGGTTAATTCAACTTTCGGCAGTTCTGCAAAATCAAGAAGATCATGAAAGACTTGTCCAGGACCGACAGATGGTAATTGGTCTTTATCACCTACCAAAACTACATGCATAGAAGTAGGGACGGCTTGAATAAGAGTCTTAAACAAGAGGGTATCGACCATCGACATTTCATCAATAATCAATAATGAGCCTTCTAAATCGCGGGCATTCATATCAGTTGGCATTTCCCGGCCATTAAGCCCGAGCAAGCGGTGAATTGTACTTGCTGGTAAATCTGTAGCTTCACTCATTCGTTTAGCAGCACGGCCTGTAGGAGCAGCTAGTAAAACAGGAAATGACTTTTCTTTATATTCATTTACGTCCAATGAAAGATCATGAATTTTCGCATAACTTGCTACAATCCCTTTAATAATTGTTGTTTTTCCCGTTCCTGGGCCTCCCGTAAGAAGCATAACTTTACTATTTAAGGCTGTTTTGATGGCCTCTTTTTGAACTTGATCATAGGTTATCCCTGATTGATCGGCAACCTTCGTAACTGTTTTTTCAATAGTCGTTGCTGGTACTTTTTCCTGGTCAACGGTAAGAAGACGATGTAAGTGATCAGCAATTTGCCATTCCGCGTTATAAAGGGCAGTTGGATAAATTTTTTCATCAGCGTAACTAATTTCTTGATTTTTCTCTAACTCAACAATTTGGTTGGCAATTAAATCTGTAGAAACGCGCCCACCACTTCCTTGAGCAAGCAACTGGATAGTTTGCTGCAGAAGAGGTTTTGTTGTAGTAAATGTATCACCAGTTTCCATTGTCAAGTCATCAAGCGTCTGGATAATTGCTGCATCAATCCGGCGTGAATCATCCATGGCAATTCCCAATTTTTTTGCCACTTGATCAGCACGATTAAAACTAATTCCATCTATTTCAGCGGCGAGTTGATAGGGGTTTTCATTAATAATATGTAGAGTTTCTTCCCCGTACTTGTCAAAAATTGCACTACTAAGATTAGCGCCAAAACCGAGATCATTTAGGCCAATAATAATCTGGTCCATCCCCTGATTTACCCGTAAATTATCAACTAATGAATCCTTAATTGTTTTGCGGAGCTTTAATTCATCTAAAACATGGGGGTCAGCAATAATTTTATTAATCGCATCCGTTCCTAACTTGTCGACAATTTTTTCAGCCGTCTTTTTTCCAATTCCGGTAAACTGTTTTCCAGACAAGAAATCAATTAACCCATCCTTGCTTGTGGGCCGGTTAACATGGTAAGAAGTCGCTTGAAACTGTTGCCCATATCGCGGATGCTCAACAATTTTTCCCTCAAAGCGGTAAGTCTGATCATCACTAAGATCACCAAAACTTCCCGTTACAGTAATCTCCGGCTCGTGCCAATCAAAATTTGCTTCTTCAACCGAGACAATTAAAACCTTAAAAAACGAATCTGGACTAGTGAAAATCTCAGATTGTACCTGACCAATAAAAAAAGACGGCTCCGTTGGCGTCTTAAATAGGTCGATTTCTTCAGCCATAGAAGTCATCCTTTCATGTTGCTAATCTTTCTTTTGCGTTGCCTGAAGCGTTTTTTCAATATCATTAAGTCGTTGCTCACTCTTATGGTAGTAATTAGGATCTAACTGCTTAGCTTGCGCAAGGTAGTCTTTGTATGGCTCACCAAGAACCATCGCTACAATTCCGCGATTAAATTGTGTATCAGCACGTCCTGGATGATACTTTAGAATTGCATCATAGTAAGCTTTAGCCTGTTTAAATTCACCTAATGCTAATAATGAGTCACCGATTACCTGATTAATTTCAGGATCGTCTGGACGTAATTCAAGGGCAGTTAATCCATAAGCAACGGCTTGCTTGTATTGTCCTTTTTTCATATAGCTTTGGGCTAACATAAGATAAGAATCAGCTTTGAGTTTGGGGTCATCAATCTTATTGTAAAGCTTAATTGCTTCGTTAACTTTGCCAATCTCATAGTAAAGGTTACCAAGGCCGTAGTTTAAGAGGTTCATAGCATCCTTGTCACCCTTTGCCTCAAAAATCCCCAAAGCCTTCATAAAGAGTTCTTCTGCTTGTTGATAGTCATTTAACCGGGTTAGCAAAGAACCTAAATCATAATAATTATTTACTTTATCTGGATGCTCATCAATTGCTTCAACTAGTTTATGAACTAATTTTTCTGTTTCCTTTTTCTTAGGATCACGAAAATCTTTTTTCTCTGTCATTAATATCACCTCTTAAATCGTATCAGTCGGATCAACCTTGCTCTTGTGAAGATAAGATGTATCATTCCATTTTTCAAGTTCAAAATGACGACCATCATTAGTAGTAAGAATCGTCGTTGATGTATTGCTTAGTCCACCACGATCTTTCAAGTGAGCAAGCGGTGTTCCAATCAATGCATTAATGGCAGCATTCAAGGCAGCCCCGTGTGAAATCACGAGAATATTACCATTAGGATACTGGCGACAATACTCTTCAATTGCCGCACGAAAACGAGCGATTACTTCTAGAAAACTTTCTCCTTCTACTAATGATTCATCATATTTATCAGGATGATGACGAAAGTTTTTTAAGACTTCAGGCCATTTTGCCGCAACATCTTCAAAATGCATTCCTTCCATTTTGCCTAAATTAAATTCTTTTAACCGGCTATCAATTGTTAATGGGATTTCTGGATTCAAATGATTCAATAATGCCTGAGCGGTTATTCGCGCACGCTTTAAGGGACTGGCATAAGCATGCTCAAACGGAATCCTTTGCAATGAGCTTGCTAATAATTCAATTTCTCGATAGCTATCCTTTAATAACGGTGAATCGCCATTGGCACCTTGATAACGGGATTCTAAATTCCACTGCGTTTTTCCGTGTCGGATTAAATAAACTTTTGTCATCTCTGTCGTTACCCCTTTTATTTACTATCTTACCAGAGTTTGTGGCAATTGTTTATCACAGAGTTATTACTTTATGTATATTTAAGAAGGCAAAAGTGAAATTACTTCTGCCTTCTTTAAGGTCTAAAAATATGAATTAAACGTATTGAAGCTGCCGGTCATGACTGTAAGCACGATCAATAATCGCACTCCCAAGACATTCCTCACCATCATAAAAGACAACTGCTTGACCTGGAGTGATGGCTCGTGCAGGATCATCAAATTCAACCGATACCATTTGATCATCATCTGACAAATGAACAGTAACGCCAACATCCGTCTGACGGTAGCGGAACTTGGCTGTACAGTGAAAATCACGTCCATAACGGCTTACGACATCATCAACCCAGTGAATATCACTTGCTTCGAGATGAGTAGCATAAAGATGGCTGTTTTCGTATCCTTGACCAACATAAAGAACGTTCTTCTTCATATCCTTACCGATCACAAACCATGGCTCATTACTTTCCTTGTTACCACCAAGGCCAAGTCCACGACGCTGTCCAATGGTGTAATACATTAAGCCCATATGCTGACCAACAACCTTGCCATCAAGGGTCTCCATATTTCCTGGTTGTGCCGGAATATATTGACTCAAGAATTCACGGAAATGACCATCCTCACCGATAAAGCAAATACCAACTGAATCCTTCTTATCAGCAGTAGCAAGACCAGCTTCTTCAGCAATCTTTCTGATTTCTGGCTTAGTGTAGCCAGCTAATGGAAACATTACCTTATCTAACTGCTTGTAATCAAGTTGACTTAAGAAGTAAGTTTGATCTTTGTGTTGGTCTTTAGCGCGCATCAGGTGCATCCGGCCGTTCTCATCACGCTTTACATCAGCATAGTGTCCAGTGGCAACGTAATCAGCACCTAATTGATTAGCATACTCAATAAAAGCCTTGAACTTAATCTCTTTATTACAAATAACATCAGGATTTGGTGTACGACCTTTCTTGTACTCAGCAATGAAATACTTGAAAACCCGATCCCAGTATTCCTTCTCAAAGTTAACAGAATAGTATGGAATCCCAATCTTAGAAGCAACTTTTGCTACATCTTTGTAGTCTTCAGTGGCAGTACAAACACCATTTTCATCAGTGTCATCCCAGTTTTTCATGAAGACACCAACTACATCGTATCCTTGGCGTTTTAAGAGAAGAGCCGTCACTGAAGAATCAACTCCCCCACTCATTCCTACTACCACACGTGTATGACTATTATCAGCCATTAATTATCACCATCATTTCGTATAGATTCTGGAATAATCTACGATTGAAGGTCGCATGCATCCAGTGATAATCATTGTACCAAAGTATTTCAATCCCTGCACAGTTTTTATTTAGTGAATATTTGCCGGGTGATCATTTCATCTAAAATATAGTGATATTGTTGCACAAATTCAGTTGCCCGTTGGTGATTAAAAATATTAATTTTTCTTAAACCATTTCCCGAAAGAGTCTCCATTTTAAAACCATCTAAGTCACTGTTAATTAAAATTCGAAGGCGAGCAACTGGTTTAAATGGATTATCAGTATCGAGGCTTCCTAAATACTCAAAGTTTCCCCGGTTAGTCTGTTCAAATCCTAAATCAAGCAAGGCATATTTTTTTATTTCTGGGCTGATTGTGTATTTATCTTTATCACCAGAAATTTGTACTGTTTTTGTAAATTCCATTTTAATTGTCCCCATTAATCTTCTTTAGGTTTTCAACGGTTTTAACAATTGTAGCAATTAACTGATCAATATCTTCTTCAGTATTTAACCCGCCAAAACTAATTCGAATTGATTCACTAATGCGGGGGCTATCAGCGCCAAACATCGCTGTTAAAACGTGAGATGGCTCAATACTACCCGCTGTACATGCAGACCCACCAGAGACTGCGATGCCTGCAAGGTCTAAGTCTGTCTGGATAACATAAGTTGAAATGCCTTTAAACCATAAGTTAAGTACGTGGGTTTTGTTGATTTGACCATTAATTTCAAAATCAACATTATTTTCCTTAAGCGCGTTAACGATTTTTTGCTTAAAGGCATAATAACGATCACGCCGTTCTTCTTTTACTTCCGGCGTGTTTAATTCTACCGCTTTAGCAAAACCGGCAATTCCAGGCACATTTTCAGTCCCCGCACGGCGTTTAGTTTCTTGGTCTCCACCCTTAATAAAACTTGGAAAACTAATGCCGTCACGACGATATAAAAATCCCATCATCTTTGGACCATTAATCTTATGGGCCGATGTTGAAAGCATATCAATGTGATCAGCTTTAACATCAATTGGCAACAGTCCATATGCTTGAACTGCATCTGTATGGAACCATGCTTGATGGTCTTTCAAAATTTCCCCAATCTCATGGATAGGCATTTTACTACCCACTTCATTGTTTTCCATCATAATGGTTACTAAAATCGTATCATCACGAAGAGCGGCCTTAAAATCATCAATTGAAATATTACCATTTTCATCAACTGGTAAATAGGTTACCTCAAAGCCATGTTCTTCTAGAAAATGGAGGGGTTTTAAGACTGCCTCATGCTCAATGGCAGTTGTAATAATATGCTTACCAAGATTCTGCCGTTTAAAAGCAGTTTGGATAATAGCAGTATTATCACTTTCAGTCCCCCCACTGGTAAAGATAATCTCATTATCGTCAGCATTAATGCTTTGGGCAAGAATGTGACGACTATCTTCCATTACAAGTTTGGCATGGCGCCCATAAGAGTAACCAGTTGAGGCATTTCCCCATGATTCTTGCATTTGTTTAGTCACTTCCGCAATTACTTCTGGGGTCATTGGGGTTGTTGCTGCATTATCCAAATAAATCTCACTCACGCGTATTTCATCCTTCCATTTACTTATCTAAATCTGCAAAGAGCTGAAGAAGCATATTTGCAGAGCGTTTTCCGGCATCAATAATAAAGTCGTCAAAACTAACGCCGGCATCTTCATCACCTGTATCAGACATTGCCCGAACTACCACATATGGAATTTGGTGGTCAGTGGCAACTTGTCCAACCGCTGCCCCTTCCATTTCACTAGAAAGTGCATCAGGGAAATTATTCAAAATCTCTTTAATCGCTTCTGAACTTGCAATAAATTGATCACCAGAAACAATTAATCCTCGTTTTACATTTAAGCCAGTCTTTTCACCGGCTTTTTCTAAGGCTTGTCCCCATTGGTCAGAAGACTTAAAGCGTGGTTCTTTTCCTGGGAGTTGGCCATAACGGTAATTAAATGCAGTTGCATCAACATCATGGTAGGCCGTTTCAGTTGAAATTACAATATCACCAACATGTAACCCTTCACCAATTCCACCAGCTGATCCAGAATTAATCACAACATCTGCCCCACAATCGGTAATTAAATGTTCAGTAGTAATCCCAGCTTCCACTTTACCAATTCCAGATTCTACTAATACAACGTCTTGATTATTGATTTTACCAAAAAGGTAGGATTTACCCCCGATTTTCTTTTCTTGTTTATCGGATAACTTTGCAGTTAATTCTTTAATTTCTTCAGGCATTGCACAAATAATTCCAAATCGCATATTTTTCTCCTTTTTCTATCCAACATAAAATAGTATTAAGTAAACAATAATAATTGCCACAATCAAAGCAATGATTGCAATATTTAAGCGGCGTTTCAAGCGCGCCGTTTTTTCTGCCACTGTTTCGTCATGACGTTGACTAGCAACTGCTTCGCGACTATAAGGTTGATCAGTTGTATTTTCTGTTGCTTCATTAATAGGTTGCTGTTCAGTCTGACGTTGCTGTTGACGATATTGGCTACGTGACATACGTGATTGTTGCTCATCTTGTTGTTTATTATCCACGGTTGTTCATTCCTTGCCAGTAATAGATTGCCATGATTGTCTTAGCATCTTCAATTTCGCCTTGATCAATCATTTCAAGCGCTTGTGGTAAAGTTACTTCTTTTAACATCAATTGTTCATCTTGATCTTGCGGCAGCTCGTTGCTAACCCGTTTTAATCCCGTGGCCAAATAAAGAGTCATGTATTCATCCATACAACCAACAGAAGTATAAAATGAAGAAATCTTTTTTAAACTTGTTGCTTCATACCTTGTTTCTTCATTTAATTCGCGTTTAGCCGCATGAAGTGCATTATCAGCATCCCGTTGATCGAGTTTCCCCGCAGGAATTTCAAGGGTTGTTTTCGCAATCGGTGCGCGCCATTGTTTTTCAAGGATCATCTTATTATCAGCCGTCAAAGCCAAAATCGCAATTGCTGGTGCGTGGTGAACGATTTCTCGTTGTGTTCTATTACCATGTGGGGTGATAACTTGCTGTACTTCAACATCGATTAAATGGCCGTGAAAAACTGTTTTACTACTTATTGGTCGCTCTTCAAATTCCATTAGAACCCATCCTTATCTTAAAACACGAACATGTGCTGCTTGCGGTCCCTTTTGTCCTTGAACAATTACTAATGAGACCTCTTCATCAGGGTGAAGGATGCGACGACGCGTTCCTTCAATTCCACTATAGTGAACAAAAATTTCTCCTTCGTGAGGAACTGTAATAAAGCCCCATCCTTTTTGTTCGTCAAAACTTTTTACTTTTCCTTTGAGCATTTTTTACCAACTCCATAATAAAATACCAAGCAACAAGTGTCACTTGGTATTTTACACCGCTTAAAAATAATTGTCATTTACTGGATAACGAAAACCAGTTTTTTTAGAGATTATTATTCTTCTAAACCATCTTCTGCTGTTTCAGGGAAGTTTTCCCGAACAATAGCAGCACAGCGAGCACATAATTCAGGATATGCTGGATCACTGCCAACATCTTCCTTAACCATACGACAACGAGCACAAGTTTCACCATTAGCGGTAGTAACCTTAACTGCTACCCCATCGTTGTATTGATCAGCATCAGCAGGCGCTTCATCAGCTGAATGTACATGAAGAGCAGAAACCCCTAGTAATAATTGAATGTTTTCATTAAGACTATCAAGTAATTGCTTTTGGTCATCGGTTAAGTAAAGATCAACTTGAGCTTCAAGAGATTTACCGATTAGCTTAGCATTCCGTGCCTCTTCAAGACTCTTCAGAACATGTGAACGTACTTCCATAAAGTCATCCCACTTGCTCAATAGCTCTTCTTCACCAGCGAATGTCCGTGGATCTGGAATTTCAGTTAATTGAACAAAATCTTCCGGTTCATTCATGTAGCTCCATACTTCTTCTGTAGTGTGAGGAAGGATTGGTGTAAGAAGCTTAACAAGTGTCAAAAGGATATCATAGAAGACAGTTTGCATTGACCGCCGAACTTCTGAATTTTCAGCCTCAATATAGAGCACATCTTTAGCAATGTTCATGTAGAAAGCTGAAAGATCGTTGTTTACAAAATTGATCAATACCTTATAAGCATCAAGGAAGTCATAGTTATCAAAATCTTCCCGCATTGTCTTCAAGAAGTGGTTAAGTTTAACCAACATGTACTTGTCTACCGATTGTAACTTCTCATAAGAAACGGTATTTTCTTCAGGATTGAAGTCACTAGTATTAGCAAGTAAGAAGCGGAACGTATTTCTCAACTTACGATATGCTTCGGAAATCTGTTGGAATGTTCCCATCGATACACGAACATCAGCCGAAGTATCAGCGCTCATTACCCATAACCGGATAATTTCCGCACCCATTTGTTGGACAACCTTATTTGGATCGATAACGTTACCTTGAGATTTACTCATCTTGTTACCGCGCTTATCAAGTGTGAACCCTTGAGAAACGATTTCCTTATATGGCGCATGGCCTGAACATACAACACTGGTAATCAAACTCGAGTTAAACCAACCACGATATTGGTCAGATCCTTCAAGGTAAAGGTCCGCTGGGTATGTTAAATAATCACGTTCAGCTAATACCCCTTGGTGTGATGAACCAGAATCAAACCATACGTCCATAATGTCAGTTTCCTTAGTGAACTTACCATTAGGAGAATGTTCATTAGTGTATCCTTCCGGCAAAAGATCTTTTGCTTCACGTTCAAACCAAACATTAGAACCATACTTAGTAAATAATTCTGCTACATGGTTGATTGTTTCTTCTTCCATGATTGGTGTGCCATCTTCAGCATAGAAGATTGGTAAAGGTACACCCCAAACACGTTGACGAGAAATTACCCAATCACCACGGTCTTTGATCATATTGCGAAGACGAACCTTTCCCCATTCTGGGTGGTACTTAACGTCTTCTAAGGCATCTAAAATATTTTGGCGCATCTTTTCAATTGATACAAACCATTGATCAGTTGCCCGGAAGATGATTGGTTGCTTTGTCCGCCAATCAAATGGGTAACTGTGTTGTAATGGCTCTTGAAGAAGTAAAGCATTGTTTTCTTCTAACTTTTGAAGGGATACATCATCAGCATCTTGGTAGAATACCCCTTCAAAGCCTTCACCATTTTCCTTGGTTAAAACACCTTGATCATTGATTGGGGCAAAAATTGGCAAGTCATACTTTTTACCAAAGTTGTAATCATCATCCCCATATCCAGGAGCAGTGTGAACAAGGCCAGTACCAGCATCAGCAGTAACATAATCTGCTAAACCAACAAGAAGATCACGATCAAGGTATGGGTGTTGAGTAGTCATCCCTTCAAGTTCTTGACCCATTAAATGATCAACAACTTCATAATCTTCCCAACCAAGTTTTTCTGCTAATTTCTCAAGCAGATCTGTTGCAACAACAAATTTCCGATCATCATTTGCTGGCTTTACAACAGAGTAATCAAACTTTGGATTAACTGCAACTGCCTCAGAAGCAGGAACAGTCCATGGTGTTGTCGTCCATACAACTAAATATGTATCATTATCTAAACGGCCTTTGCCATCTTTAATTTGTTCTACAAAGAAGGCTGTTTTTGCAACAACATCATGATATTCAACTTCGGCTTCTGCTAAGGCTGATTCTGAAGACCATGACCAGTAAACTGGCTTTTTAGCTTGGTATAATAGACCCTTCTTAGCAAATTCACCGAATACCCGAATTTGAGCAGCTTCAAATTCTTTATCAAGGGTAAGGTATGGATGATCCCATTCACCACTTACACCTAACCGCTTAAAGTCAGTCCGTTGCTTATCAACTTGCTTAAGGGCATATTCCCGACAAAGATCACGGAATTCAGTTAAGCTCATCTTCTTACGGTCGTAACCGGACTTAGTCAATTGGTGTTCAATTGGCAATCCATGAGTATCCCAACCAGGAACATAAGGTGCCCGGTAGCCAGACATTGACTTATAGCGCACAATAAAATCTTTAGAAATTTTGTTCATCGCGTGGCCAATGTGAATATTACCGTTAGCATATGGAGGACCATCATGTAAAACAAAAGTAGGCTTTCCTTCATTTAATTTTTGTCGTAGTTCATAAACTTTATTTTCTTCCCATAGCTGTTCCCGTTGTGCCTCAGTTACAGGTAACTTTCCGCGCATTGGAAATTTAGTACGGCCAAGGTTTAACGTATCTTTAACACGCATTGTAACTACCCCTTTCATTAATTCTTGTATTTTAATAATAAAAAAGCTTCCTCCCATTACTGGGACGAAGCTTCTTCGCGGTACCACCCGGATTTAAAACTTTAAGATTAAAGTTTCCTCATGTCATTAGATAACGATAATGAACCGCCTCATCCTAACTAACTCAAATGAGGTACTCCGAGATGATCAGGAATAGTTAAACATTATCAACCTCTCACCAATTGTTGACTCGCTTTAATGTTATGGTAATTATTCCAATTCTCTTCAACGATTTTATTAAAATACGATCCTAGTGATTTACTTGTTATTATCAGGGAAGACGACAACAGTTTCAGGTGCATCTGATCCTTTGTCATCGTTAACAGCTGTTGGTTGTGCAGGTGCACTCTCTTCTGGTTGTTCAGCAGAAGCAACTGGCTGTTCTGATTCAACAGGTTGTTCTTCACTAATAGTTGTTGCAGTTGATTCTACACTGGTTGCTGAACTGCTGTCAAGACGACTACCTAAAATTTTTTCAATTTCGTCATATTTACTCAAGTCATCATTTTCTAAAAGCTTGTCCCATTCATTACTCTTAATGACTTCTAATTGCGATTCAAGCATGACTTGAAGCCGTTGACGGAAGATCCGAGTCTGTTTACGAAGATCATTAGTTTCACTTGTTAACTTCTTAGTAGAATTAGCAGCGTCTTCAATTACTTGGTTTGACTTATCATTAGCTTCCGAAACAATATCAGTTGCTTGCTTTTGCGCTTCACGAATCATAATATCCGCTTCACGCTTAGCATTATTTTTAACCTTATCAGCAGCCTCTTGAGCAACTAAAATTGACTTATTTAAAGAATCTTTCAAGTCAGCAAAGTACTTAATCTTGCTATCATTAGCCCGTACTTGCTCTTGTAAATTATTATTTTCAGTTATTAATTGTTGGACTGTTTGTGAAACTTCCTGAATAAATTCTTGAACTTCTTCAGGATTATAACCCCGCATCTTAGTATTAAATTGCTTATTGTTAATTTGATCAACCGTCAAACTCATGAGTAAATTCCTCCATTCAAATTACGCATATACAACTGAAATGGTAATTCTTTCTTTATCTTTTTTTGTTTTCCCATTGGTCATATCGATTCTGAGGCGACCACCATGACGCACAGATATCAAATCATGAACCACAATTTGATAATCTGGACGATCAATCTCTTCCCAGTTTAATCGAACTTGACCATGCTCTATTAATTGCTTTGCCCGGTTTCGTGAATAATTAAAGCCTGCAGCTATCACAGCATCTAACCGTAGTGATGAAACTGTTGTAACTATTGGCACCCATTCCTCTTTAGGTGTTACCACTGCTTCTGTTGCGATCGGAATCCATTTAACCTTAATTCGACCAACATGTTCAACGTTTTTCCGTAAATACTCTGCCATTGGTTTTGTTACAATAACTTGCCAATGCGATCCATCAGTTAAAATATCACCAAATGTATTCCGCTCCATCCCTTCACCGATCAATGTTCCCATAATTTGCCGATGATGAAGTTCTGAAAACTTAACAGGATAGTTTATCTCTAAAACCTGTAAAGCAAAGTCTTCGATAGAGGGTTCATAATAAGGCGGATAAATTAGAACTCGTTGCATTTCTGCGCCTTGCCAACCACCATACATTGTTATTTTAACATTGTTATTTCGATTAACAATCGTTTGGACAATAAAACGTTCCCGTGGATTTAAAAAAGGAGTGAGAACAGGACGATACTGGCCTTCAGCAGTAGCTACCCAGTCATTCGCTTGGTCAATAAGGGTGGCTTCATCCGGACGAAAATGTTGTTTAATGTTATCTTCGCTCAAATCTACTTCCTCTGAGTATTAATTAAATGATTGCTGCTATATGTACTAATCCTGCTTGAACAAAATATAGTACAAGGATAGCGATCATCGGCGCAAAACTTATCCCCCCGATTGGAGGAATAAAATCAAACCAATGCATATAAGGTTCTACCAACCGATTGATAACATCACCGAGTCGTGAATTACGTGCATTAGGGAACCATGACATAATGCACCACACAACTATCACTAAAATATAAGCATCAACTAATTGATTAAGAGCCCATAATAAAAATGCGATCATATTAACTCCTTTTAGTGATTAAAATTTATCACCATCATTTTTTAGATTACTCGTTAAACTACCTGAGATTTCATAGTTTTTAGGGGTGCAGAGGAAAATCTCCTTTCCGATTCGTTTCATTTCACCATCAATTGCAAAAACGGTGCCATTTAAGAAGTCTACTAACCGTGCTGCAACATTTGTATCCATTTGAGTGAAATTAACGATCACCGCATGTCCTTCTAATAATTGGGATGCGATCTGCTTTACATCTGCATAAAGACGAGGTTCGTATAAGGAAATCTGACTCATTTGGTTAAGCCGCCCACTATTAATTGAAACTACTTTGTTGCTTGTGTTTGCTGGCGTTGAAACTTGTTCACTTGTTTCATAGAGACCATCTTGTTCATCAATGTCTTCTTCACCAAATAGGCTTTTTAAAAAATTTGCTGCCATTGTATTACCCTCCTTAATAGGTCTAAACAGAAAAAGGCGGATTAAAAAATCCACCTTTTTGCTAAATTATTTACTTACGACGATTCTTGAAGAACGGTGGAGTCGATAAGTTAGTATCATCATTGTCATCCGTATTAGCCGCATCATCGTTAAATACGTTAAATTCTGGCTTAGTAACGTGAGAAAATTCGTTATCAGAATTTCTTGATTGGTTACTTGTATCGGCTGTTGGATCATTCCAACCATCAAAAGGATCTCGTTGCTTTGGTTGTTCAACGGGTTGTTCTTCTTGTGGAATAGACCGAGTTACTCGTGGTGCTTCTTTTTCCGCTGGCTTTTGTTGTTGAATTTTCTTTTTCTTATCAATTCCAGTGGCAATTACAGTAACGCGAACTTCATCGCCCATTGATTCATTTAAGGACATACCAAATGAAATATCAACGTTAGTTCCAGCAGCTTGTTTAATCACATCAGATGCTTCTTGAGCTTCAAACATTGATAAGTCTTTACCACCAGTAATATCCATCAAGACATGTTGAGCCCCATCAATTGACACTTCAAGTAATGGAGAAGAAATAGCCTTCTTAGTTGCTTCAGTAGCACGGTTTTCACCAGTAGAAGCTCCAACCCCCATTAAGGCAGACCCTTGATTAGACATCAATGTCTTAATATCAGCAAAGTCAAGGTTGATGTAACCTGGAGTAACAATTAAGTCTGAAATACCTTGCACACCTTGACGAAGGACATTATCAGCTTCTTTAAATGCTTCCATCATTGGCGTCTTCTTATCAATCATCTCTAATAAGCGATTATTAGCAACGATAATTAAAGTATCAACATTTGACTTTAACTTTTCAAGTCCTTCTGCAGCATAGCGTGCTCGACGAGGTCCTTCAAATGAGAATGGACGGGTCACGACACCAACAGTTAACGCTCCACTATCTTTAGCAAGTTTAGCTACAACTGGGGCTGCTCCAGTACCAGTTCCACCACCCATTCCGGCTGTAATGAAGACCATATCTGCGCCTTCAAGAGCTTTTTTAATTTGTTCTTCACTTTCTTGGGCAGCCTTTTCACCTACTTCTGGATTTGAACCAGCACCTAATCCTTTTGTCAATTTAGGTCCTAAGCGGATCTTAGTTGTTGCTTGAGAATTATTTAATGCTTGTAGGTCGGTGTTAGCAACAATAAAGTCAACACCTTGTACTTTTTCAGTAATCATTCGGTTGACGGCATTACCGCCAGCTCCACCAACACCAATTACTTTGATTTGCGCTTCCGCAAATTGGTTGTCGTTAGCGAACGTTTCATTATCCATAGCAGTATTCCTCCAAATTAGTCAAATAAATTATTAAAAATGTTTTTAAACCGATTACTTAGGCCGTTTTGCTTTTTCTTCTTTGGCGCTGGCTCTTCAGTAACTGGTTGCTGCTGTGCTTCTCGCTGTGAACGTTGTAATTTATCAGATTTTTCAGTCCATTGTTGACGTGGCTGATTAACAGTTTGTCTTTTTTCTTCATGAGGACTCTTAATCGTATCAATTCGTTGAACAGTTTGCTTAATTAATCGATCAATATCTGATAACTGATTTTCATACATCCCCAAAGCTAAACTAACCGCATAGCGAGGGTGACGAATGCCCATTTGTTCTGGAACATTCACCTTAATATTACCAGTAAAGTACTGTTCAGCAAGTTCCTTAACTCCTGGTAGAGCAGCCACTCCACCAATCAAGACTACTCCTCCCGGTAATTCAGGGGCATGAATAGCCTTAAGTTTATCCTGAATACGATCAAAAATTTGCCGTACTCGTGCTTCAATTATTTCTGATAAATACTGCTCTGAATATTGGACAGGATCATTTTGGCCAACAACATCAACGTCAACTTGAACATCTTCATCGGCTAAGGATGACATAGCATATCCATGATTTAGCTTAAGTTGTTCGGCGTTTTTTAATGATGTATTCATGACCGTAGAAATATCTTTAGTAATATATTTTCCACCTTCAGGATCAACATAAGTATACTTTAATTGATGATCATGAATAATACTGGTTGTTGTTTGACCACCACCTAAATCAATAACAACAGTACCAAAATCTTGCTCTCCATCATTAAGGAGGTTAAAGTCTGTTGCGATCGGCGTAATAACAAAATCTTTAATGTCATATCCCGCCTGTTGAACTGCCTTTTTTGTATTATGAATAATGGTCTTAGGTCCTGTATACAAGGTGGCCTTCATTTCTAAACGGACACCAACCATTCCACGGGGGTCCTTAATACCAGAAAAGCCATCAACAGTAAATTCTGTTGGAATTAAATCAATTATTTCCCGCTCAGGGGGAATACTTTGCGTCAACGCTTCACGAGCAACATCAATTACGTCTTGGTTAACAATCTCTCTTGATTGTCCTCTGGTTGCAATCGTAATCATACCGTGTACTCGTTGCATTTGTAAGTAATTTGCCGGTAAGCCAACTACAACACTTTGAATCTCTACGTTGGACTTTTCCTCGGCCTGTGCTACCGCCGCCGAAATTGCCTGGGCGGTTTTATCAATGTCGACAATAACTCCTCGGTTTAATCCTGCCGATCGTTCTACACCAACACCAATAACTTTCAACTGACCCTTAACACTTTCACACACCAGTGCCTTGATCGAGGTGGTTCCAATATCTAATCCAACGTATACTTCTGAATTATTCATTCTAAAAGGAACCCTCCTAAGACTATCATTAATTAAATTAATTGTATTTTTAACCTATATAAGAATTTTACCACAGATAAACAATGACAAAAAAGGGAATTATCAAGGTTTTTCACAAAATCATTTATCCTTAGATCCATAATCATAAGAATAAGCTCCAACTTGAAGATCTATAATTCCCTTATTTTTCATACTTGCTGCAATTGCAGGGTAATATCCCATTTTATCCCCAATAGTATTTAAATCGCCATAAACTGTATTACCATCACGCATATAAATAATAACGCGATCTGGATACTCCTTAGTTGGTTGATAACTCACACTTGAAATACCATTTCTTATTGCCGGTTTCAGTTTTCCTAGTTGAGCAGCTGTTGCAGCAAGAGCTTTTTTATGACCATCAAAACGCTTATAAGCAATACCATTGTCAGCAGTTTTCGTTCGCTGCAATTGACCATCAGCTAAAACAGCGTATGTATCATTATTCATCACTGCTGTCCCTAAAAGAGCATTTTCTTTTACAGATATTCGCAGAGACTGAGGGCCAGTTACCTCAATCCTTAAACTTTTTATTTGAGGATTTTTACGAACAGCTTGTTTAATAAGTTGATGACGGGTAAGATAAACGCCCCATATAAAACGTCCTGGATAAATATTTGTATTTTTTTCTACCTGCTCTTTAGTCAAGTCATGATTACCAGTTACATGAAGCGTGTTAATTTTGCTCAAGGGAGAAATAATATAAATCATAAAGAGGAGAATAAGGCTGAATAATATAACTAATTTTAAGACTCGTTCTCCGTTAGAAACGTAGCGCTTAATCTTAATTCCGCGAATCTTATTACCAACATGAGTTTTCGAAGGCTTCTTTTTCTGTTGTCGCTGTTGAGCGGCAGCACTCCGCTTTTCTAATTCAGTTAATCGCTTCGAATATTTATGATGTTCAATAGCCGATTTATCATCCAACACCCGTTCTCCTCCTTCCTAATCTATACTTTATTTTTTGTGTTCATCAATCGCCTTATGCAAGACCTTAATTAGCCTATCAGCAGCATCAGGCCGTCCCATCTTTTCAGCAGCAAGAGCCATCTTTTTACGTACTTCTTCATCTTCCATAATCTTATCTGCTTGCGTCAATAATGCCCGAGCATCTAACTTATCTTCTGTAATCATTAAGCCTGCATTATTCTTAACTAAAGCCTGAGCATTCTTTACTTGATGGTTAGCGGTAACATACGGACTAGGAATTAGAATCGTCGGAACTCCGAGTGCTGTTACCTCAGCAATGGTGGTTGCCCCTGCTCGCGATACTAAAGCTGCTACCCGTGGCATCTTAGCTGGCATATCTTTTATGTAAGGAACAACTTTAACATTATCAGCCGGTTTAATATTACTTTCTGCCAGTTGCTTCTTTACATCATCGTACCGTTTTTGACCAGTTGCAAAGATAACCTGATAAGGACGCTTATTGAACTCTGGAATAGCGTCAACAACTGTCTTATTGATTTTCGGTGCTCCTTGGCTTCCTCCAAAAATCATTAAAGTTGGAACATCATCTTTCAAGTCATAACTTGTCCATGAAAAGTCACTGTCTTTTTTAGCTGCTACCTGTTGAGCACGAGGATTACCTGCCATTGTAACTTTATCAGCGGGAAATTGACTGCGTGCAGCTTCAAATGCAATTGCAATTTGATCAACATAGCGACTTAAAAACTTGTTTGTTACGCCAACAACGCTATTCTGTTCATGAATTACGGTTGGGATATGTTTCTTTGCGGCAGCATATAGGACAGCTCCACTTACATATCCTCCCGTCCCTAAAACAACATCAGGCTTAAACTCACTAATAATTTTTTTAGCATGATGGACAGAGTTTAAGAAAAGATAGATTGTCTTAAAATTTTCAAGAGAAAGAGAACGCTTAAAGCCCTGCATATGCATTGTTTCAAGCTTAATTCCGGCATCTGGTACAATTTTATTTTCAAGGCCACGAGTTGTCCCAACATATAACACTTCAGTATCTGGCTCAACCTGCTTTAAGCGTTCGATTAATGCTAAAGCCGGGTAGATATGACCACCAGTTCCACCACCTGATACCAATAACCGCATCTTATTGTTCCTTCTTTCCTGTTAATTCTTCAACTGCTTCAATAAATTTATCACCACGAACTTCAAAGCTCGGGAACTGGTCCCAACTAGCATTAGCAGGCGAGAGGAGAATGACATCTCCTGGTTCACTCAACTTCCATGCTTCTGGCACCGCAGTAATTGCATTTTCACTTTCAATTACTGGAACTCCAGCTTGATTTCCCGCATCCTTCATTTTATCTTTACATTCACCAAAAACGATCATTGCCTTGACGTGCTTCTTAAAGTAAGGAACCAACCGTTCAAAGGTATAACCACGATCAAGGCCACCTGCCAAAAGAATTACTGGACGATCAAAGCCTTGTAAGGCAACCTCCGTGGCTTCAATATCTGTTGATTTTGAATCATTGTAGAAAAGCCGTTCTTGGTATTCCATCACATATTGTAAGCGGTGACGGACTCCACTAAATGTTGTTAAAACTTTCTTTATTGCATCATTTGTAACACCACTTAATTTTGCCGCTGCAATTGCTGCCAACGCATTTTCTACATTTTGGGGACCGATCAATCGAATATCCTTGGTTGGCATAACTTCTTGTCCGCGCCAGTAAATCATTCCATCTTCTACATAAGATCCTTCATGACTCTTATTAAGACGAGAAAATGGCACAATGGTAGCTTGACTACGCTGAGCAATCTTCTGCCATTCATCACGATCCCAGTTAATAACTAAGAAATCATCCTTGGTTTGGTTCCGGGTAATATTAAGCTTTGCATTAATATAGTTTTCCCGTGTCTTATGATAGTCTAAATGGTTAGAAAAAATGTTAGTAATAATTGCAATATGCGGATGAATTGTCGGTGCTCCTAATAATTGGAAACTAGATAATTCTGTGACCAATGTGTCGTCTGGCCCTAAATCCTCAGCAATTTTACTAAAGGAAATTCCAATATTACCTGCATATTTTACTTGATGTTTTGCATTTTCAGCAATCATTAACTGGGTTAAAGTTGTTGTAGTAGTCTTCCCATTACTTCCGGTTACACTTACAAGGTGACCATCAAAAATTTGCCATCCTAATTCTGCTTCTGTAATAATGGGTGTCCCCTGCTTAACAAAGGCAGCTACTAATGGATTATCATAGGGAATTCCAGGATTTTTTACTACAACATCAAAGCCTTTATTAGCTAATGAAATGGGATTATCACCAGTAATTACTTTAATTCCGTCAGCTTCTAAATCTTCAACAATATCATTATTTTTAGGAGTTGCTTTATCATTAGCAGTAACATTTGCACCAAGTTTTACCAATAAGTGGGCCGCATTAATTCCGCTAATTCCGAAACCCATTACAAGAACTTTTTTACCTTGATATTCATCAATTTTTTTCATTTCTCTTTACTCCTAACCAACTAATAAGATTGTTGTAACAGCAATAATTGCAGCCACTAACCCTACAAGCCAAAATACAATATCAATTTTCCATTCGCTCCACCCACTCATTTCAAAATGATGATGGATTGGCGTCATCTTAAAAATTCGTTTACCAGTTGTTTTAAATGAAGCCACTTGAAGAATTACACTAGCAGTTTCACAAACATAAACAATTCCAATTACTAATAAAGACCATTCATGATGTAATAACAATGAAACAGCGGCTAAGGATGCCCCAATTGCTAAAGATCCCATATCACCCATGAAAATCTTAGCGGGTTTATGGTTGTAGGGGAAAAAGCCTAGTAAAGTTCCGATCATTGCTAAACAGAAAAGGGCAATTTCCGGATAACCTGGTTGATTGAGGTTTACTAAGGCAATGATTAAATAAGCTGCAAAAGAAATAATAGAAAGGCCACTTACTAAACCATCAAGTCCATCAGTTAAATTAACTGCATTTGAAAAACCGACAATCCAAAAAATAATAAACAAACCGTAAAGCCAACCAATTTGCGTTGTTCCAAAGCCCATTTGAAAGCCTTCATGCTGGTAAATAACAGTAAAGACCATTGCTGCTAAGACCTGACATAGCGCCTTTTGCCATGGCTTAAATCCTTCATTTTGATGGTGGAAGATTTTAATGCTATCATCCCACATTCCAATCAGGCCATAAACAACTAGGACAAAGAGGAGTGCCCATAGCGTATTTGTAATTAACCCTTGCCAAGCAGCAACCCATAAAATTGTTACTACTGCAGAAAAGATGAACAATAATCCCCCCATTGTTGGCGTCCCAGCCTTTTTAGCATGCCAGGTAGGACCTTCTTTACGAATTTGTTGTCCCTCTTTTTTTGCCCGAAAGTATTTAATCAATGAGGGCATTAATAAAAATGTAATTAAGAATGAACTAAGAATAGTCAAAACTGCACTTAAGAAATTCATATTTACCTCCAATTTAGTTTCTCTGCTAGTTTTTAGCTTCATATTGAACGGTCAAAGTTGTTCCTCGCTTAATAGTTGTATCAGGCGAAATACTTTGCTGAGTAACATAGCCGTTTCCATTTTCTTTTACTTTTAGCTTAAGAATCTTAGCTAATTGTTGAACATCAGCAGAGCTCCATCCAGAAATATCTGGCATTTTATACTCGCCACCGGTATCAAGGATAACATGTTGATCTGTTAATACTTGTTCGTCGGGAGCTGCTGATTGTTGTTTAACTTTCTTACCAGAGCCAACGACGATTACTTGCATTCCTTTACCTGATAGTTTCTTATTAGCATCATCACTTGATTGCCCAACAACATTTGGCATTGTAATAACCTTTTTCTTGGCCTTTTCCGCAACCTTTTGTTGGCTTAATAGCATTTTCATTGTCGGATTAAAGACACTGGCAATTTGTTTGGTGGCTGGTTTTTTTAGGTTTTGCGGTTGGCGAAGGGTGACATACATAATATACTTTGGATTTTTAGCCGGTGCCATCCCTGCAAATGAGTAAAGGTAGTTTGTGTCACCAGTTGAATAACCATGAGCACCACCAATCTGTGCAGTAGCTGTCTTTCCGGCAATTCGGTAACCCTTAATTTGATAATCGTGGCCAAGTCCTTTTTGATCATAAACAACGCCTTGCATGTATCCAAGGACCTTTTTTGCTGTTGATGCTTTTATTGGCTGCCCAACGACTTTAGGCTTAACCTTTTGGATTGTCTTTCCGCTATTACCATCTACAACTTTGCTAACAATGTAAGGTTTCATCATTTTACCATTATTACCAATAGCACTAAACGCTTGCATCATTTGCATAACATTTACAGTAATCCCCTGCCCAAAAGCAGTATTAGCCTGAGCAAGAATCCCTTTAAATGAAGTATAACCATTAACCTCATTACCCATTCCGATAACATTAACTTTTTTTAACAAGCCAAATCGTTTAATGTACTTCATCCACGTATCTGCTCCCATGTCTTGTTCTACATGAGCAAACCCAACATTACTAGACATGTCAAAAGCATCTTTATAGGAAATCGTTCCCCAACCAGAACTTGACCAATCAGTGATTTTTCCACCACCCATGGCCCATGTTCCAGAATTAAAGGTCGCATTAGGATTAAAATGTCCTGTATCGATAGCCGCGGCTAATGCCAAGATCTTCATTACCGATCCTGGTTCATAAGCATCTTGAACTAGCATATTCCGCCAAACCGGATTATTTTCTGCATGAAGAGTTGGCCGTTGAGTAGCGGCAATAATTTTACCCGTTTTAGCTTCCATTACAACTGCAGTCATTGCATTGGCATTAGAACTTTTATAAACCTTATTAACTTTATTTTCGAGAAAATGTTGGGTTTGTGAATCAAGCGTAGTGTAGATATTATCCCCATTGATGGCTTTCTTAGTTACCTGCTTTGAATTAGCAATCTGGTAGCCATAGACGTCCTGTTTATCTTTTCTCAACCCATTTATTCCCGTCAATTGTTTATTAAAGTAGCCTTCCAAGCCCAATTGGCCCACTAAATTGGTCTCTTCAGTTCCATTATCATTTTTAACTTTAGGAGTTGCCATCCCAATTATTTGAGAAGCAAATTCACCTTCTGGATATTGACGTGCTGGAGTCGCAATAAAATTAATTCCTGGCAAGTGCCGATTCTTGATCTTCTGCATCGTTGAAACAGAAAGGTTGCTTCCAGCATTTCCAAATTCAACTTGGTAGGCTTGCCCCTTTGGTTTAAGGATCTTTTCAATTTGCTTTGGTGTCAGATCAATATACTGTGATAGTACCTTGGCAGTTTTTTTCCGATCTTTTACATATAATGGTTTACCATCAGAAGACTTTTGGGTTCGATCTAAAACAGCATAGAGGGTATATTTACTTGTATCAGTTGCCAAGGGGTTTCCTTCTGAATCATAAATATCACCCCGACGCGCTTGAATAATTCGCTGCTGGGTATAAATTTGCTCCGCTTGTGACCGTAAGTTAACATGTTGAACATCTTTATTTATTGCGATATACGCAAAACGAACGATAAACAAGGTAAACAATCCAACCGTGATTAGAAAGAGCCATTTGCCAAAGGTCCCTCGGTTTTCTCTATGTCCCCTATTTTTCGTTCGTTGTGGCTTCTTATTCATTATTTATTAACGTTCCTTACATTTGAATTTTTATCTGATAATCCATATTTATGTGCTGCTGATTTCAAATGCGATTGAGTCGTCAATTCAGCGATTTCCTGCTGCAAACTTGTATTACTGCTTTTTGCCTTAGTAATTTGAGTTTGAGTATCCTGTAAGCGCCGTTGCTGATTATTAATACTAATTTTCGTAGAAAGTAAGCTAATCATCAAGCACAGTGTGATTAAACTTCCTACTGCTACTAAAGATCTTTCAAATTTTGACCATCTAACCGGACTTGGAGAAATCTTTGGTTGTTGATAAGTCTTTTTTCTTGGCGCTTGCTGCGGTTGTTGCTCTCCCGCCAGTTGCCTTGCCGCATTTGAAACCATAATTCTGTCACTTTCCTTCTCTAATTTTCTCGATTATCCTCAACTTGGCACTATGCGCACGATGATTTGCCGCTAATTCTTCATCACTAGCTACAATCGGCTTTTTATTAATTAATTTGAAGTCTGGCTCCATTCCCGCTGGTATTACTGGTAATCCTTGCGGTACATCCCCACTTAATGAAGTTTTTTCACGAAACATGGCCTTTACCAACCGATCTTCTAGTGACTGGAAGGTAATGACACTGATTCGTCCCCCAACATCTAACAAGTCTAATGCTTGTTCTAACGATTCCTCTAAAGCGCCTAATTCGTCGTTAACTGCTATCCGAATAGCTTGAAAACTCTTTTTCGCTGGATGACCACCATGACGGCGAGCTGCTGCCGGAATTCCTTCTTTAATCACATCAACTAATTCAAATGTCGTCTTTATTGGTGCTATCTTTCGGCGTTGTTCAATCTTTCTAGCAATTGACTTGGCAAACTTTTCTTCTCCATATCGGTAAAGAATCTTAACGAGACGTTCATATGGCCATTCGTTAACAACTTCCATTGCCGACAATTTTTGTTCTTGATTCATTCGCATGTCTAAGGGTGCGTCATGTTGATAGCTAAAACCTCTTTTAGCATCATCGAACTGTGGAGATGAAACACCTAAATCATATAAAATTCCATTAACACGTTTTACATTATAGCTATTCAATTCCGTTTTTATGTTACGGAAATTATCTTCAACTAATGTTAATTTTTGCTGTTCTATTGCAGTTTTCAAGTGTTCTTTATTGTAATCAATTGCCGTCTGATCCTGATCAAATGAATATAAGTGGCCATCGACGAGCTGCTGTAAAATAGCTTGCGTATGACCACCACCACCTAATGTTGCATCAACGTAGGTACCTGTTGGTTGCACATTTAATCCTGCTACGGCCTCCTTTAAAAGTACCGTTACATGTTTAAATTCTGCCATCAACTAAAACCTCCATTAAAAATCAATATTAAGATCTTCAGCAATCTCATCAAAATTATCAGCTGTTTCGCTTGTAAATTTATTCCACCGTTCAGCGCTCCAGATTTCTAAACGATTAGACACACCAACGATTACACACTTCTTTTCAAGTAAGGCATGAGTTCGTAATGTTATCGGAATATTAATTCGTCCTTGTTTATCAATTTCGCAATCTGTCGCAGCAGAATATAAAAAGCGTACAAATGCACGTGCATCACGCTTTGTTAATGGGAGCGCCTTTAGCTTTTGTTCTAAAATCGCCCATTCATTTAATGGATATCCAAACAAACATCCATCTAACCCCCGAGTAACAATGAAGTGTGCCCCCAATTGTTCTCGAAATTTGGCAGGAATAATTAGTCGGCCTTTGGAATCAATAGTGTGTGTAAATTCTCCCATTAACACAACTAATGTCCTCCTTTACCACGTTATAGGTCAAGTCTACCACAATCCCCCACTTCTCACCACGTAATTTTGTGAATTTTACCAAAAAGTAATAGACACAAAAAGAGGCTGGGAGAAAACTTTTGTTTTCTCTCAGCCTCTAACTACTTTTATGAACAATAGAAAGATAACGTGGAAAATAACCACAAGGCTCGAGTCTAAGTACGAACGATAATCAGCCCGTGCCGTGCTAATCATCGTCCTAGCTTAGCCAACCGCCTTGTCGAGGAGGTTATTTCCCACTCTCTTAATATTTTTATATCAACGGTAACCATGGTGAAATAATTAAGCTACCAATATATATGATTAAAGCATAATATGCCGAATACCGCCAAAATACTGGCCAGTAACGGCGATAAATGAATTCATGATTGTGAATAATTTGTAAAGCAATTAATAACAGAGCTAGAATCATCCATAAGGCAACGGGATAAGCTGGCCAATAAAATCCAATATTAAAGATTATCAGAATCCATAAAATAATTGTCCATCCCCACCATAAATGCTTTGCTTTTTTAGGATGATGAAATATTCGTACTAATAATCGTTCTACTATCCCAATCACTAATAATAAAATAATCTCTAAAATTATAACTTGAATACTAACCATCAACCTTTTCAGTCCCCTTCTCTTCAAATAAGTAATTTAAGTTTAACATAAACTAAAACTAGATTTGAAAAAGGCATTAAAGATGCGTTACACTACTATTATTGATAAAAATGGAAGGATGGTTAATAATGCAGCGAAAAAAGAAAACTCGTTTCCAAAAAATTACCATGGTTGCTATTTGGCTTATGTTAATTGCAATGCTTGGTTCTTTAATTTTTGGAGCAGTTGCATCCTTAAACTTAATTTAGCCTATTAAACATCCATGTAGTCGGAATAAAAAAGATCGGAGAAAAATCTCTCCGATCTTTTTTATTCCTCACTTTTTTGCTTATAAACTTCCCGTGGTTTTGAGCCATTAGCTGGTCCGATAAAACCACGCTGTTCCATATCGTCAATAATTCTTGCGGCACGATTATAACCAATTCTAAATCGCCGCTGAATTAGCGAGGTTGATGCTTTTTGTTGATCAACCACAAAATCTAATGCTTCGGGGAATAATTCATCTTCCTCTTCAGCTTGCTCTTCTTGCTCAATTTCATTGTCAGTTACAACCATATTATCGTCATACTCAGCTGCTCGCTCGTTTTTTATAAAGTCTACTACTGATTCAACATCATGATCGGATATAAATGCACCTTGAATCCGGACTGGTTTATTTTGATCGATTGGTTCAAATAACATATCGCCTCGACCAAGGAGCTTTTCTGCCCCATTAGTATCGATAATAGTTCGCGAATCAACCCCACTAGAAACTGCAAAGGCAATTCGGGAAGGAACGTTAGCCTTAATAAGCCCTGTAATAACATCGACAGAAGGACGCTGAGTTGCCAAAATCATGTGAATACCAGCAGCCCGCCCCATTTGTGCAATCCGGACAATTGCATCTTCAACATCATGAGAAACGGTCATCATCAAGTCTGCTAATTCATCAACAATAACTAAAATTAACGGTAGATTAGCTTGAACTTCATCAGGATGGTCATCATTTTGTTGTTTAACCAATTTATTATACCCATCCAGGTTACGAACACCGAATTTTGCAAACAATTCATAACGGCGCTCCATTTCTGCAACAACTTTTCCTAATGCCCGAGCTGCCTTTTTGGGTTCAGAAACTACCGGACTGAGCAGATGAGGAATACCATTATAAACACTTAATTCGACTTTTTTAGGATCGATCATTAACATCTTTACCTGATGCGGTTTAGCCTTTAATAAAATGCTTGTAATGATAACGTTGATTGCAACAGACTTACCACTACCCGTTGCCCCAGCGATAAGAAGGTGTGGCATCTTAGTTAGATCAGCCATTTTGATATCCCCAGTTACACTGCGCCCAAGCGGAACTTCCATTGGATTATCATTACTAGGAGCATTTTCGACCATATCGCGAAATCCAACTGTTGCAATTTGCTGGTTTGGAACCTCAATCCCAATTAATGATTTCCCTGGGATCGGAGCTTCAATCCGGATATCTTTAGCCGCAAGTGCAAGCGCTAAATCATCAGCCAAATGGGTTATTCGACTAACCTTTACTCCTACTGCTGGGCGTAACTCATATTTGGTAACAGAAGGACCTAAATTAACATTTTCAACTGTTGCATCCACACCAAAAGATTTTAGGGTCTGTTGGAGCGTTTTGGTGTTCTTTTTGATATTATTCAAATCTTCCTGCTGGTCTGTTGCTTTTACTTGACTTAGCAGGCTGACTGGCGGCAATTGATAATCATTGTCTTCTTTGGCATCAATTCCTGCAAGTTTAATTTCCGTATCGTCATGTTGTTTCGAAGTCTGCTCATCTTGGGTACCGCTATGAGTTCCTTCCACTTGACTTTCACTTGCGACTCTAATAGTTGGTTCAACAGGGTCTTGGGAAATTATAGATGGAGAAGAAACTGGTGATGGCTCTGCTGGTTCTTGGTCTGCAAAGAAATCTTTGACCTGTCGTGATGCTTTACTAAGAGGCTCACTAATTGATGGTACCGTAGTTGTTTTAGTTGCTCTCTCCGTTCTCTTTTTCATTAATTGATCGTGAGCATTAGCCATTGCTGCTCCAGATTTTTTAATGCCAATCCCACATTTTACTAGAAATTCGCGCCATGGTAATGCAAAAAAGACAATAATTCCGATAATCATTAACAACCATGACAATACCGCTGTCCCAACTTCTGAAATTAAAATATTACTTCCATTATATAGGTAAGCACCAATCATCCCTCCACCAACCGGAACAGTTGAATCACCGTTAAAAATAACCTTACTAAGACTATTCCAAGTAGTTTCGATTACCTTTGCATGAAGATTTAGGCGCTGAAACATTACTGTCTGAAGCCACATTAATAAACCAATGTAGGCAATAATAGCTCCTGCAATCCAACGTTTTTTGAAATGCGGACGATGCCCATACAATGCAAAACATAATCCATAAAGAAAAACAATAATCATCGCAATCGGAAAGGATGACCCTACAAAAATCTTAAAACAGTTATCGAGAAAGGTTCCTAATACTCCTAAATTAAATAAGCCAACTAACATTAAGAGGCAAACAATTATTCCTAATAGATTATCCATTAATCGATACTGTTGTTTTTTCCCTCTTGTCCGGCGGGATGATGCCTTTTTTCTTCTCGCCATCGCATTATTGCCTCCTTAAGGTTACTTTAATTTATCGAATTCATATTTATGAACTCGTGCTAAATTAGGAAAACTCTGTTGCCGCAATGCCTCATAAATAACAATCGCTGCACTATTCGATAAATTCAGTGCTCGAATATTATTGTCATTTTGTGGAATCCGGATAGCATTGTCTGGGTATTTTTGCATAAAACGTTCAGGCAAGCCAGTGGTTTCTTTCCCAAATAGGAAATAATGATCTCCTTCACCCGTATAATCAACATCACTATAATCATGGGTAGCAAACTTAGAAACAATATATAAGCGGTTAATATCAGGAATAGTCTTCATAAATGAAGGTAAGTCCTCATGATATGTAATCTTTACTTTATCCCAGTAGTCTAACCCAGCCCGTTTCATATGCTTATCATCAGTTGAAAATCCTAATGGCTTAATTAAATGTAATTCAGTATTTGTCCCCGCACAAGTTCGCGCAATATTTCCCGTATTTGCTGGAAACAATGGTTCAAACAAGACAATATGGTTTGTCATAATAAAATCTCCTTAATAAAATAAAAAAAGCAGGGTCTCGGTGTGGGCACGGCGAAACGCTGCTTTAATGAAGTACTCCTTGATAATTACCAACGAAACACTTATATTCGATGTCAATTATCAAACGATTTCTTATAATAATTTAGCACTAATTTAGTAATGTTGCAATAATTAATTAGCTTTTTTCGCAATTAATAAGCTTACATCCACCGTAATTGTTTTTAATTGGGTTAATTCTTCTTTAGATAATCTTTTAGCGTTTGCTCCCCAGTGTAAAGGCGTCATTTCCAGCATCGCTTGTTGTAAGCCATCTGGAATTCTAAATTGGTAGGTTACTGTTTCAACTTTACTATGAGGATAATGTTGTTTAAATAACTCGATTACTCGTGAATTATCATAGTGGTAATTACGTTCTCCTGTTTCATATAAGAGGTGACGTAATTCGACTAAGTAGTTAGCGTTAGGAATTACCTTAATAAGGGTCCCATCTTTTGTTAGAACCCGTTTAAACTCTTGATAATCAGATGGAGAAAACAACTCTAATATACAATCAAAACTCTCATCATTAAAAGGTAATTTACGTAAATCAGCTACACAAAAAAATGCCTTTAACGGTAACTGAGTAGCAAGCGTTATCCCTGGTTTCGAAATATCAAAGCCAATCATCGTATCATTACAATTAGCACGGATTGTTTCTAATTGTAATAATGGTGTTCCTTCCCCAGTTCCTACATCTAAGATCCTTAAAGATTTTGAAGGTAAGAATTTACTGATATTTTCAATAATTGGCTTAAATAGTCCTGCATTTAATAACTGACGACGAGATTCAAACATTGAGCGATCATATTCAGTATTAGCCGCTCCATTAAGAAAGTGAAGATAACCATGCCGATTAAAGTCAAAGCGGTGGTTATTTCCGCAAATAATACTGTTTCCCTCGACTCTCTCTATTGGCTGTTCACAAACAGGGCATTGAAAAAGGGCAAGATTATTTTTTACCATTTCTCGTTGACGTTCAACTTTTTTCAACTTTTCTCCTCCATTAACAACTAAAAATTACTAATAACAGTGTATCACAGCTAGAATTACGATGGGCAAATTGCTATTATATAGGTAAGCATTTTCAAAAAGGAGGAAATTGCCTTGATTGAACAATTTCTAATTGGAACTTATACTAAAAAAACAAGTAAAGGGATCTACAAAGTTACCCTCGATACTGACCAAGAAAAAATAACGAACGTTGAATTAGCAATTCCATCTCAAAAACCAGCTTACTTACAAGTTGGTCAGGATGGTCGTATTTACGCAATCAAACAAGTAGATGATAAGGGAGGAGTTGCTTCTTACTCATTAAGTGACGATAACGCTAAGATGCTAAGCGATGTCTTAGCTGTCGGTGCTCCTCCTGCATATGTAGGCGTTGATAACAAACGGCATTTATTATTCAGTGCTAATTATCATACAGCAAAAATAGATGTTTTTAAGATCAACGAAGATGGAACGTTGACACAAACTGATTCGGTCCTTCATGAAGGAGCAACTGGTCCCGAGCCTGAACAAGAGGCTCCACATGTCCATTATGCCGACCTAACTCCTGATAATCGCCTAGTTGTATGTGACTTAGGAATGGACCTTGTTGTAGTTTACGATGTCTCTGATGATGGTAAATTAACTGCTGTCTCTCGCTATAAGTGTGAAGATGGCTTTGGTACCCGTCATATAGCTTTCCATCCAAATGGCAATTATGCTTATCTTTTAGGTGAACTAAGCAGTAAACTAGAAGTACTCAAGTATAATAGTAAGGATGCATCATTTAAGCACCTTCAAACGCTCAAAACAATTCCTGAAGACTGGACAGCTCACAATGGAGCAGCTGCTATTCGACTTTCAAATGATGGTAAGTTTGTCTATACTTCAAATCGTGGTGAAAATACTATTGCTGTCTTTGAAGTACAACCAGACTTTACTGTTAAACATATCCAATCTATTTCAACTGAAGGAGATTTTCCACGCGATTTTAATCTAAATCAAGATGAAAATTATCTTTTAGCTTCAAATCAGAACTCTGATAACCTTACTCTTTATAAGCGAAACCCATCAACTGGTAAGTTAACCCTTCTTCAAAAAGATGTTAGTTGTCCAGAACCAGTGTGTGTAATGAAGTGGAAATAAGTTAAATATCAATAGCGAGAGCAAGATAAAAATTACTTATAATTTCGTTTTTCGCCGCGAAGTTAACCTCTGAGAGCCTTCGCAAACAACAATGGCCTTCAACTGGGTCCTGTCAATTAGACAATAAATTATACAAAGTTTCTTAGGCAACTTAATGCCGGTATTGTACCGGTGTTAAGCTGCCTAATTTTTCTTGATAACGTTTGTGGTTCTAGAAGAGGTCTGTCTTACCACAAATAAGGTAAACATGCTCCGGTGCGTGCCAATTAATGAGCATAGCGAATGACCACTTTAGCTATATCGGCCGCAAGGCTGAGATTAGATCCTTTAAAGATCGTTAATTCAATGTTATTAACTTGTAGCTTTGCAGCTGGCCGAGAAATAAATTCTTCCTTATTAACTATTGAATTCTTGGTCTTAAAAATTGGTGCTACAATATCGTGTTTTTCTTCCATAGAAAAAACCTCCTATACTAAGATTGCTTTTAGTATAGGAGGCTAAGCTTTTTTATTGCTAGACGTGTGGACACGGACTGCTTACTGAGATTAGATCCTTTTACTACAGACTGCGTACAGGTATCCGCCTTTCAACGCATAGTTAATACCCATACCGGGCGCACTAAAAAAGGACATGCACTGTATTAAACAATGCATGTCCTTTTGCTATAGCGTGGCAACGTCCTATCCTCGCAGGGAGCGATCCCCCAACTACTTTCGGCGTGTTGAAGCTTAACTTCTGTGTTCGGCATGGGTACAGGTGTATCCTTCAAGCCATCATCACCACACTCTTTGTCCCTTCGGACGAGAGCTTGTGCTCTCAAAACTAAATCCTATCTTTTCCTTCCAACCCAATAAACTTGACCGCTCCTTGGTTAAGTCCTCGACCGATTAGTAATGGTCCGCTCCATGCCTCACGGCACTTCCACTTCCATCCTATCTACCTCATCATCTCTGAGGGGTCTTACTTTCCCGAAGGAAATGGGAA
>NZ_NGPY01000008.1:0-38795 GCF_002254085.1 Limosilactobacillus reuteri
TGGAATGATAAAATAGTGGTGCCCATTAAGGTCCTTCTTTCTAATGGAATGTTGTGGTAACACCATTAAAGACCTTGATGGGTTTTTCTGTCCACTTAAATGTTCAACTTAAATTTTACAATCTGCCGAAAGTAAACATAGCAAAATTTTTCCTATTAGTTTATTCTAGCAGGAACGCAGAAACTGAATAACATATTCACTACTTTTTAGATACAAAAAGAGCGCCTATTAAGCGCCCCCCAACCGGTCCGATTTAAGTAACAAACTGAGATTATTTTGCACACTGGCATCATAATTTAATACTTATATTATAACATAAACAAATTATGGTGCATGGTTAAGACTTGATCAATCTTTAGGGCAAGCTTGGAGGTAACTTCCTTGCATTGGTGTGTACTGATTCTCATTGTGCCTAGTAAGCATTATTAAACATCTAATTAAATACGATTTTTATTGGCGCTTTTTATTTTATAAATTACTATTATTCACAAAAATATCTCTTCTTTAGATAAATAAAATTTTCCCATAAGTTTCCCATGAAATTAAAATAAGGTGTTTAACAACGTGTTATTACTAATATAGCGCCATTCTCAATATATTTATTCAACCATGCACCAAAAGCATCCGCCGGCAAATATCGCTGTGTCTAAACTCATATTATTACATCCTTTCTTAATTACGACCATAGATTGGCCATGCTGCTTCTTGTGCACCCTTATATGTCTTGTTAATAGCTTTTTCAGTTTGCTCCGTCTGATATGCTTTTACAATTTCCTTATATACTTTATTATCCTTATTCTTTTCTTGAACCGCAATAATATTAACATATGGTTTTGCAGCTTTATTAACTGGTTCAAGATAGATTGAATCCTTCTTCGGATTCAACTTTGCTGCTACTGCATAATTTCCATTGATAATTGAGGCATCAACCGAACTTAATGCTCGCGCGGTCGTTGCAGGATCGACCTCCTTAAATTGTAAATGTTTAGGATTACTTACAATATCTTTTAAAGATGGCTTAATTCCACTTCCTTTCTTTACTTTTATCAAGCCAGCCGACTGCAAGACATTCAAACCTCGTCCAAGCGTTGTTGGTTCATTAGGAATTGCAATTGTTGCCTCCTCAGGAAGATCTTGAATTTTTTGATACTTTTGGGAATAGACTCCTAATGGTGAAATCACAGTATTTCCAATTGATGTTAAATGTGCGTTTTGCTCTTTATTATATGATTCAAAATAATAACGCGTTAAACATGAGTGCATGTCAATTTTACCTTCCTTTAACGCAACGTCTGGTTGAACATAATCATCGAAAACAACATACTCAATATTGATTCCTTGTTTCTTCAATCTTTTACGAACATTATCCCAGACTGGTTCCGAATCTGTTCCTACTAAGCCTAAACGAACAGTTTTGGTTGAAGTTTTATCCAAGCGTTGGTGAATAATACTACCAATCCCAACCACCACAATAATTACTAAAATACTAAAAATAATTGATCCTGTTCTTCTCTTGCGTTTCATTTTCTTCCTCCTTTGCCAGAAAAGAAAAACGTCCCTAAGAACAACTCAATCATGTTCTTAGGGACGTTAATAACGTGTTACCACCCTGTCTTCAGTACAAAAGTACCCTCAATTCTAATCTCAGCTTGAAATTAGAAGCATAGATAACGGCTGCTACCCCGTAGAGAATTTGCTTTTAAACTAAGTTCATCCTCTCAATTAACCAAAGACCATCTTCATTATTTCGTTTCCTGCCATTTCTCAGCTCCTATGGCTCTCTGTATTGGTCGTAAAATAATTACTCATCTTTTCTAACGTAATTTTAATTTATTTTTAATTATACTAACAACAGACGCTACATAAGTCAATATCTTTCTAGAAGTTTTCCTGTATACAATTATGATAATTGCATTTTTTATAGACTGAACTATAATATTAGTAACAGTTATTTTATTTTTGTTAATAACTGTTATTGTTGAAGCGTTTCAGAAAAAGAGGCGAAGTTATTTATGGCACTTAGTAAGCAAGAACGTAAGGAAATGGCTCGTAAAGCTATGGAAAAGCGTGGCAGCAAGAAGCCAGATGGTTCTGGTTTTGCAAAGATTGATGCTGACGCCAAGAAACTGAGCGAATAACTCTTTTGAAGCAATTCACTTATATATTTAAAGAGACAGAGATGTATTAACACCGCTGTCTCTTTTCTTTTAGGCATTATTTTTTGCTTGCTTACAAAACTCTGCGAGACGGTCCATCCCCTCTTTAATCTGCTCAAGACTTGTAGCATAACTAAAGCGAAGGTATCCTTCTCCACCCTTACCAAAGTTTGATCCAGCTGTTACAGCAACCTTGGCTTCATTGGCAAGTTGATAAATTAACTTATTATCATCCTGATTAAGGAATGACGGAATCTTGGCAAAAATATAAAATGCACCCATTGGTTGACTACATTCAAAGCCCATCTCTGTAAGCCACTTATACATATAGTCACGCCGTTTGATATATTGAGCATCCATTTCCTTTGTTGCTTCATCCCCAGCCTTTAGAGCGGCCTCTGCAGCATCCTGAACAAATGTCGCGATATCCGTTACGGCAAATGCATGAACCTTAAACAGCAGATCGGTCACTTTAGCTGGTGCACAAAGGTAGCCAATTCGCCAACCAGTCATTGCATAGGACTTAGAAAATCCATTTGCTAAGATTGTCTGGTCTGGCACGATTTTAGCCATGCTTGAGTATTCACCGTCATAGTTTAGTTCACTATAAATTTCATCACAGATTGCAAAGATTGGCTTACCTTTAATTAAGGCTGCTAATTCATTTATTTCCGCTTGAGTATAAGCAATTCCAGTCGGGTTAGAAGGATTGACGAAAACAACTCCCTTTACTCGATCACCATATTTATCTAGATAATGTTTAAGAAGGGCGGGCGTTAGTTTAAAACCAGTCTTAGATGTATCTACTTCTACTGGCGTCCCTCCAGCAATCATTACATCAGGCGTGTAGATTGAAAAAGTAGGCGTTGGAACTAAAATTATATCTCCGGGATTAGTAATTGCAGTAATTGCAACAGAAATCCCCTCCGTTACTCCGTTTGTAACAAGAATCTCTGTTGCAGGATCATATTGAAGGCCATATTTATTAGCCAACGTATCAGCAATCGCTTGACGCAATTCTACTGTTCCACGTTGGGGAGCATAGTGAGTGCGATTGTTTTCAATGCTCTCAATTCCGGCCTTTTTGATATATTCTGGTGTATCAAAATCGGGTTCACCAATTGTAAACTTAATAATTCCTGGAATTTTTGAAACGTATTGGGAAAAATCAAATACTTTTAACGTTGGAACATCATTTAAGATCTTCCGCATGTGTTCACTCATTTCAACCATTTTACTTAAGATCCCCTTTTTTACTAACTGCATATCTTAATTATATGACAGTTTAAAAGAAAAAGCATAGAACAACATCGATTAACTGTTGTCCTATGCTCAACTTGATAAAATTAGTTTTCAAATGCTTTGATCATCCGGTCAAGCAATTCAATATCTGTATCACGAAAATAGATATCCATGATCTCATAGATTTGTGGCGCAGAAGTTGAACCAGTAAAGGCAAGGTTTAATGGGAAGTATAAACCGCGACCCTTAATGCCAGTGTCCTTACCTACTTCCTTAATAGCCTGACTGTAATCAAGGTCATCGCCGCCGTTTTCAAGTTTTGCCTTTAAGCCCTTGAGAACAGCTAAAACATCTTCATTAGCGAAGTCTTCGTTGTCCTTAAGCAAGTCATAGTTGAATGATTGGTCAAGAACTGTATAGTATGACCATGCATATTGAATAACTTCAAGAAGCTTATTAACATCCCGTTGGTGAACCTTAATTGTCTTCTTAAGTAATTCAGTCAATTGTTCTTCTGGAATACTTTGAAGGCGCTTAGCTTCTTCAGTTTCGCCTTCTTTAATTAATTCCATTGTCCGATTAGTTAATTCATCAATCGACATACTCTTAATGTATTGAGCATTCATCCAATCAAGTTTCTTTTGATCGAAGTAAGCTGGTGCCTTTGACATCCGCTTTGGATCGTAAACCTTAATTAACTCTTCTTTAGAGTAAATTTCACGTTCGCCGACTGGAGACCAACCTAAGAATGCAATAAAGTTAAAGATTGCTTCGTGGAGGTAACCGTGTTTCTTGTATTCACTAATGAATTGAAGGGTATCCTTATCACGCTTACTTAACTTCTTGCGAGTCTTTGGGTTAAAGATCAATGGAATGTGGCAGAAAGTTGGGTGATCCCAACCTAATGCTTCATAAATAGCAATTTGCTTTGGCGTGTTTGAAATGTGATCCGCACCACGTAAAACATGGGTAATATCCATGGTGTGGTCATCAACTACGACAGCAAAGTTATATGTTGGCATTCCATCACTCTTTTCAATGATGAAGTCACCACCAAGGTTGTCAGAGTTAAATGAAACATGACCACGTGCAATATCGTCCCATTCGTAATCATGGTCTTTAGGGAAGTGGAAACGAATAGTTGGCTTTAAGCCCTTTGCTTCAGCTGCCTTTTGTTCTTCTTCACTCTTACCATACCAACGACCATCGTAATGAGGCGGTTCATTGTTAGCTTTTTGCCGTTCACGCATCTCAGCTAACTCTTCCTCTGTTGAGTAATCCTTGTATGCAATTCCCTTGTCTAACAATTCTTGAATGTATTTGTGGTAAATACCTTCTTTGCTTCGTTCACTTTGACGGTAAGGGGCATACTTTGGATTTGGCTTATTTGGACCTTCATCCCAGTCAATTCCTAACCAGTGAAGATTTTCACGTTGGCTAGCTTCACCATCTTCAACGTTCCGCTTGGTATCGGTATCTTCAATCCGTAATACCATCGTTCCATCGAAGTGACGTGCAAATAAATAATTAAATAATGCTGATTGAGCATTTCCGATATGTAAGAAACCTGTTGGGCTAGGTGCATACCGAACTCTGACCTTTTGATCCATGATCTAAGACTCTCCTTTAGTAACTAATCGAAAATATAATTCCGATTTAAAATTGGTTGCTAGATCAACTAGCAGTCCTTAAAAACGTACTACACATATTATAATAACACGCTTTTATTGCAACAAATATAATTGTATATGAAACAGCATATTTGTCAATTAACTAGTCGATTTCGCATGAAAAACACTTAGCAAGTAATCCTGCATAAGTGTTTTTTCGTTGTTTATTAACTTATTGTTATTGATTAGTATTGTTCCATGTAATGTTGACGTTCCCAGTCAGAAACGTGTTGGCGATATGAGGCATATTCACGAGTCTTAGCTTCCATAAAGCTGTTGTAGAGGTGTTCACCCATTGAACCCTTGATAACTTCATCATTAGCCAAAGACTTTAATGCGTTGTGTAAAGTATCTGGCAAATCGCGAATATCTTTTTCAGCTCGTTCGGCTTTCGTCATCGTATAGATATTTTCATCAACATTATGAATTGGTGGTAAGTTGTTGCGCAAACCATCTAAACCAGCTTCAAGGACAGCAGCGATTGCAAGGTAAGGGTTAGCTGATGGATCCGCTGACCGTAACTCAAGCCGTGTTCCCATTCCGCGATCACTTGGAATTCGTACAAGTGGTGACCGGTTAGAAGTTGACCAAGCAACATAAACTGGTGCTTCATAGCCAGGAACTAAACGCTTATAGGAGTTAACGATTGGATTGCAAATTGCAGTATAGCTTCGTGCATGCTTCATCAAACCACCCAAGAAATGGTAAGCCGTTGCGGAAAGCTTGTCTTTATCATTTTCATCAAAGAAAGCATTGCTACCATCTTGACTAAACAATGACATGTTGAGGTGCATTCCTGAACCGTTAATCCCAGAAAGTGGCTTAGGCATAAAGGTGGCATGGAAACCATACTTCTTAGCAATTGTTTTAACAACGAACTTAAATGTTTGAATATTATCAGCCGCTTCTAAAGCATCTGAGTACTTAAAGTCAACTTCATGCTGACCAGGAGCAACTTCATGGTGAGCTGCTTCAACATCGAAGCCCATCTTTTCAAGTGCTAAGACGATATCACGACGGCAATCTTCACCAGGATCTGCTGGTTCCATGTCAAAGTAATTTTCCTTATCATTAAGATTGGTAGTTGGATTACCCTTTTCATCAGTCTTAAAGAGGAAGAATTCTGGTTCAGGCCCAATGTTAAAGTCTTTAAAGCCCATCTTCCGCATGTCTTCAAGCACCCGCTTTAAGTTGTTACGTGGGTCACCTTCAAATGGAGTGCCATCAGTCTTGTAAACACTGCAGATTACCCGCGCAACCTTACCGTGTTCAGCACCCCAAGGGAATGCAAGCCAAGTGGACATATCTGGATAAAGATACATATCACTTTCTTCAATCCGAACAAATCCATCAATTGAAGAACCATCAAACATAATTTTGTTATCCATCAATTTATCTAACTGACTAACTGGTAAGTCAACGCTCTTAATCGTTCCTAATAAGTCAGTAAACATAACCCGTAAGAAATGGATATCTTCATCCTTTACCATTTGGCGAACTTCATCTTTTGTAAATACGTGTTTACCCATAAAATTTCATTCCCTTTCATACAATCTCCACAAAAATAGATGACCATACCAATCCATCTAAAATCTGCTTCTCTCCTTAACACTGTGACTTAGAATAACAATAGACAGGCCATAAGTCAATTCTATTTAAGAGCTTTATTTTAATTAAAAAAATCTGCCTCACCGTACTTTATTTTTTTAACCAATCATTTATAAATTGCTTAATTTGATTAATATCATTGGGATGACGCAAAATATCAAACCAGTGAGTATCAGCCTTATTTCTAAACCACGTTAATTGACGCTTAGCATAATGGCGAGAATCCTGCTTAATTTTTTCAACCGCCTCATTAAGGCTAATCTCGCCACGAAAATAAGGAAATAATTCATGGTACCCAATTCCCTTACCAGCTGGCAGATCTTCCCCTCCTTGATCAAATAACCATTTTGCTTCTTCTAACAAGCCGTTTTGAATCATCAAATCAACTCGCTTATTGATCCGGTCATATAAAACAGGGCGATCAGTAGTCAAGCCAATTAAGAGGAAATCATTTGTTGCTTTGAACTGTGGTTGGTTAGAAAATAATTGACCTGTTTTTTGAATTACCTCTAAAGCACGGATAACCCGGCGAATATTAGACTTGGGGATCCGAGCGCTGGCCACTGGATCCAACTTGTTTAATTGTTCCCAGACATACTCGGCTCCCTTTTCTTCAGCAACTTTTTTCCAGTGGTTACGAATTTCAAGCGTTTGTTGATCAAACTGGTCACTTCCCAATGCTAGATTATCAGTTAAGGTTTGAAGATAAAATCCAGTTCCGCCCGCAATGATCGGCAAATGATTACGTTGAGCTATTTCGTCTATTTTTTTGTCTGCAAGTTTTTTAAAACGGGCGGCAGAAAAACGCTCTTCAATATTGCAGATATCAATGAGATGGTGCGGTACATCCCCCATTTCCTCAGGAGTAACTTTTGCCGTTCCAATATCAAGATGGCGATAAACTTGCATCGAATCACCAGAAATTACTTCTCCGTCAAATTCATGTGCCAGTTTTATTGATAGCGCAGTTTTTCCTACAGCGGTTGGGCCGACAATTGCAATTACTTTATTCATCCTAACTCTCCAATTTTTATAAATTTTATACTAAAACTTGTCCTTCTCACTGGTAAAACGCCATTAATTCTTGCATAATGGAGGTAACCTAGAAATTCGAGGAGGTTTTATGTTATGAAACAATTAGCAAAGGGTATTTTAGTTGGTAGTTTAGCAACAGTTGCTGCCATCGCTAGCGGGGTTCTTACTTTCCATAAAACTGTTATTAAACCAGCTGAAGAAGAAGAAGAAAAGTTTGATCAAAACCGTCGCGCTGCTATCCGTAAGGGCCGCTCAGCACACCAACTTTAATTTCCTTTAAGATTCAAAAATAAGGAGTGGAAACTAGCTTTGTGGTGATGCAAAGCTAGTTCCACGTTTTCTTACTATTGTTCGCGAAAATAGTTGAGGCTGGAAGAAAACATAGTTTTCTCTCAGCCTCTTTTTTATTGGTTAAATTTTACAAGAGGCTAGATTCCAAACATTAACAAATGATTGTTTAGAATCCTCAACCATCCCGATAAAAAGCATGTAAGATACTTTTCTTAATACTTGGACTTTTTAGTCTTACCGTCCCATGCACGATAACCATCTTTTAAGATATAAAGGTGGTTATACCCATGCTTACCTAAAAATGCAGCGGCCTGGGTACTCAATGTCATTCCTTCATCATATAAGTAAACCGGCAAGTCCTTCCGCAACTCGCCATATTGTTGACGAAGATACGGATAAGGCAAGTTACGTGCACCAAGAATATGTCCTTGTTTAAAGTCATTTTCTTGTCGCAAGTCAATAACCTGTGCTTTTCGCATTCCTTGCTTAAAGTCATCTTGACTAAGGACAGTTGCATATCTCTTTCGACGGTAAGTCTGAAATGCCCAGCTAAAAATCCATACTAACAAGATGATTATAATGACTGCATTAAGAATCATCAAGCCAGAGCTAACTCCAAGTACCACGATCATTTCCCCTTACAAATTAATCTGCGTTTACAAACTGACGAGCTAATGAAGCAGCACCGATAACACCAGCATCATTACCTAATTCAGCTAACTTCAATTGAGTTGAAGTCCGAACTGTTGGGAAGGCAAATTTTTCAAAGTTTTGCTTTACCCGCTTCAAAAGGAATTCACCAGCTGCGGAAACTCCACCACCGATAACAAGGTATTCAGGGTTCAATGCGTTACTTAAGTTGGCAGTTGCCAAACCAAGGTAGAAGCAAACTTCATCAACAACAGTGTTAGCAAGGTAGTCATTTTCCTTAGCAAGGTCAAAGACAATCTTAGCTGTAATTTCGTCACCGTTATCGATCATTGCCTTCAAACGACTGTTACCTTCATATTCTTCCGCTTTATCTTGAGCGATATGAACAATTCCAGTAGCAGATGCATATTGTTCAAGACATCCATGGTTTCCACAAGTACAAAGGTATCCATCTGGCTTAACAATCATGTGACCAACTTCACCACCGGCACCAACGACACCGTGGATAAGCTTACCATTGGAGATAAGTCCACCACCAACACCGGTACCTAAAGTAATAAATGCAACATCGTCACCTTCATTACCAGCACCCTTCCAACGTTCACCAAGTGCGGCAACGTTAGCATCGTTATCAAGAGCAAATTGCATCCCAGTGCCTTGTTCAATGTCTTCTTTAACATTTTGCGTTGTCTTCCAGTTTAAGTTATAGGCACCAATAACAGTTCCCTTTTCACGGTCAATTGTTCCGGGAGTTCCCATTCCGATTCCAATAAATTGGTCTCGAGACATTTTGTATAAATCAAGGTGGTGATTAATTGAGTTAATGATGTCTGGCACAATGTGTGAACCATCATCCAAAATGTTAGTCCGTAAAGACCACTTTTGTTGAATCTCACCGTTCTCCGTTAAAATTGCAAACTTGATAGTAGTACCACCAAGGTCAACACCAATTAATTTCTTAGCCATAATGATTCCTTTCCTGGGTAAGGTTTAATACAGTTTACCCCTTTTAATTCTCGTTTGTTCTTCACGATGTTCTTTACGCAAAACAATCTTTGCTTTTGTATAAGTTGAATTATCTACAACTCCTGATTGATAGAGGTTATCAAGCTCAATGGCCATTAACTCAATATCATACAGTCGCTTACCAACATATACAAACACATTGAATTCTTTCAACAGTTGCTGAACATCGTATAATGTGCGGTAGTTTCTTGATGCGATCGCCATAAATTATCACTTCAATTCTAGAGTCAAAATTACCAAACTTACCGTTAATACAGCTCCACTTAAAAACTGTTTCAGGTGATCAACAGTTCCTAGCATGGGAGCACCAACAATAAATGCAATGAAAAAGCCACCAAATAGGCCGCCAATGTGTCCTACCAAGTCAATGCCTGACAGGAAAAAATCCATCACAATATTAATAATAACAAATAACAAAAAAGTACGACTTAAGACGCGAACAATAACGTTATGGCGAAAACAAACGCCTAACATTAAAAATGCGCCAAATAATCCAAAAATAGCAGTACTAGCACCAGCTGAAATTGTCAATGGCATGAAGACCGCGCTGGTAAAGTTACCAAAAAGCGCACTGACAAAGTATATGACTACCATTCGCCAATGACCGAAAAATTCTTCAATATAACGGCCAATATATAAAAGCGTAACGCTATTGACTACTAAGTGTGATAAACCAACATGAAGGAACACAGGTGATACTAAGCGCCACCATTCACCTTCCCTGATTAAGGGCGTACTACGAGCCCCCATGTTAAGGAGGGTTACTGTATTAGTTGAGCCACCTGCATAAACTAACCAGCAATAAACTAATACCTGAAAGATTATTAAGGTAAGCGTCACGGGCGCTAATCTTAGTCCCTGCGTCCGCATCTTCTATATCTCCGGTAAATACAACACTTTATCTATCTGCTGATCGAATTCTTCTGGTTCCCATTCGTTTTCTTCAGCCAGTTGCGTTGTCAATGCCATTGAAACTTTAGGACCCTTATAGTTTTTTAGGTAACGATCATAATAACCGCCACCAAAGCCCAACCTGTTACCAGATGCGGTAAAGGCTACTCCAGGAACAACCATCAAATCAATCTCATCTGGAGAATAAACTTTGCCATCATGTGGCTCTAAAATACCAAAAGACGTCTCGTCGAAATCGGTATCTTCATTTAATTCAACAAATTCCATTTGACGATGTGGCAACGTCCGTGGAACAACAATCTGTTGGCCCTTATGACGCGCATGAAGGATAATAGGTGCAGTATCAATTTCAAAAGATTGACTTAAAGTAACAGCAATTGTCTTAGCCCCTGTCCATTCAGGTTGATCATATAGCAAAGATGCTAATTTTCGCTCTTCGTAAAGACGGGTATTTAAATCTAATTGTTGAAGGCGCGCAATATATGCTTGTCGTAACTCTTCCTTTGAATAAGCCATTATGTTATGACCGCTCCTTTATAGTGAAGTAACAAACGGTATCAGATTTTATTATCACCGCTTGAGTGAATTTATGCAAGCGTTTTTTTATAAAAATAAATAAAAAGAGCCGGTCTCCCAGCTCCTTTATATGGTCATTACTTAGTTTCCCGATGTAATGTAACCTTTTGTTCCCGTGGACAGTACTTGTTTAATTCAAGACGATCTGGGTTGTGACGACGGTTCTTGCTAGTTAAGTAAGTCCGTTCGTGGCATGAAGTACATTCAAGTGTAATGTTGACACGCATTATTTTGACCTCCAAACTATTTCTTTTATTTAACGTGGTTATTTATCGTAACCCTAACTTGTACAACTATATCATTTATTCTTCTATTTGGCTAGTAATTTATCAAAGTTTGTTAAGGAAATTTCCTTGACAGTTTAGCTAGTCACCAAAACCTTTGGGACTCTGAACAGTCTTCCAGTAGGCTTCAAAAATTTGTTTTGCCATTGTAAGGTTAGCCCCACCATCGGAATTTGAAGCTCCTGGAATAGCCAATGCAACTACGACTTGTGGATTATCAGATGGCGCATAACCCGCAAAACTTAAAGTGGTCGTTGAATGCGACTTGTAGTAGGTTTCGGCAGTCCCCGTCTTACCAGATACGGATGGTTTAACAGATGCCAATGCTTTACCAGTAACATAACGGTTAGAACCATGAACCACTTGATAAAGTCCTTGCTTAACAACATCAAAGTCAGCTTTAGAAGCAGGAATGGTCAATTGAACTTGTGGTTTAGTTGTATATTCGACAGCCCCAAGTTGACCATTAGATTTTGTACCACGGATTTCTTTAACAATGTATGGGCGCATCCGGTTACCACCGTTAGCAATCGTCGACATATATTGAGCAAGTTGAATCAAAGTATAACCATCATAGTTACCGTATGACAAGTCAAGGGCTGAACCGATATGCTTTTGGTCAGCAGGTCCGGTATAACCGCTTGTTTCACCAGGTAAGTCGATTCCAGTTTTAACCCCTAGTCCAAACATGTTAAAGTAACCCCGCGCTTTAGCAAAAATGCTTGGTTTCATCGTAATTTGCGCATTAGGTGTATATTTCATTCCTGCTTCTTTCATGAGTAGTTGCATCATATAGGAGTTGGAAGAAACTTCAAGGGCCGTTGCCGCATTAATTGCCATATTTGCTGAGCCGCCATGGTTAAACCATGATCCCTTAGATGAAGTTCCAGCAAGCTTAATTGGCATATCGGTTAAGGTATTATTTGTTGGCGTAATTACGCCATCCATTAATGCTCCCATGACCATCGCCGGCTTTACAACGGAACCCATCGTAATTGGGTGGTTGATAGCACCAATTTCATCAGGGGTTTCTTTACCTGTTTCTGGGTCACGATCAATTCCAGCCATCGCATAAATTGCACCGGTATTTGGATTCATTACTACTGCATATACCCCAGTAGAGTACTGGTTTCCGGCAGCTGAGTAATTGTTTTTCAAAATCGATTGAACTTGCTTTTGGAACTTTGAATTAATCGTCAATACAAGGTTATCACCCTTCTTACCAGGGTATTTAGTCTTTTCTTTAGTTACATCATTTCCGTTAGTAGTAACTTCAGTTTGTGACTTCGACCCGGCTAAGGTTGATTGGAACTGCTTTTCAAGATAACTCTGTCCAACGCTATCATTTCGAGAATATCCTTGAGCAAGTAGTGAATTAACTTCATCACTTGGTAAACCAGTAGTTGAGACAGTTCCTGTTAACGATTGAATATCTGTGCCTTGTGGGTAATTACGAGTCCAAGACGTGCCGATCTTTACCCCCGGCATTTCATTCAGGTGTTCCCCAACTGCTGCAAGCTCTTTAGCACTAACACCCGTTTCTTTAATATAAGTTGTCGAAAGGGAATATGCTCCACTCATTGCCGCATAAATTCGGGCATTATTCTTTTGCTGATCTGTAAGCTCCCATGAATCAGGATGCTTGCTCAAATATTCGAGAGCTTTATCATATTTAGTATCTTCAGAATCTGCATCTGAAGTCTTGACATGTTTTAAAACACTCTTAAGCCGCTCTTTATCAGCAAGGTAATAATCCTCTTCATTTCGATCAGTTAAACGCGAATTCTTGTTAGAAACAGAAACATATTTTCCTAAACGATTAGCAATCTGATAGAGCTGATCAGTCGTTACATTGGCCCCTTTAGTATAGGTAATGGCTTGATGAGTCTGATTACCAACAAGAACGTTTCCTTGTGAATCATAAATCATCCCCCGTTGTACGTTATTCGTCTGCGTTGTTGTATCTGATCGCTTTACTTCCGCTTTAAATGATGTTCCTTGCAGAACTTGAAGATAAAACAGTCGAATAGTTAACGCTAATAACAAGATACCAACAATCCATAGTAGCATGTTCAGCCGGAATGGAATAATTGACTGCGCATTTTGATGCTTTTTGGTACGTGAACCAAATAAGTTCATTATTCGATCAAAGAATTTCACAGTTTTATAATTCTCCTTCATCATAGTGAATCTATTTTAACAAAAATTACCTGCTTTAACAGATAGTTACCACTACTAACGTGAAAATAATACTCTTTATTTTATAAGAAATGAAGAATTTATTCCAATGATTTAATGAAATTTAATGAACAATAGTAATGAATATCATTTTCAAAAAGGATATGATAATGTGGATGTGTCTATTTAATTGAGAGAAGGAGAATTTTGCTGTGTTTTTATATCAACATCATCGTTTATATCGACGCAAAATTTTGATTACAAGTTTCCTGTTACCAGTTATTTTGATGGCTTGCTATTTTGCATACCGTCAAATGACTCCCTTTGGCAAAAGCAGCTTATTAACCGTTGATCTCGGTCAACAATATGCCGATTTTTTCAGTTACCTTCGAAATACTATTCTCCACCATCCCAGCAGTTTCTTTTATTCGTTTAGCAAAGGGCTGGGTGGCGAAATGTTTGGAACTAATGCATATTACTTGCTAAGTCCATTAAACTTAATTTTGTTATTTTTCCCCGCCCAACACCTTGCAAGCGGGATAACCATCGTAACGCTTGTCCGCTATGGTCTGGCAGGCTTGAGTTTTGCTTGGTTAATGCAAAAAACTGAGCTACAACAGGGGTGGCGGATTTTAGCCTTCAGTACCGTTTACTCAATGAATGGTTGGATGATTGCCAACCAATTAAATATGATTTGGCAAGATGCTTTAATACTTTTGCCGTTAATTATTTGGGGACTCCTCAAACTTATTTATCAAAATCGTGTTGGAACTTATATCTCTTGGCTAGCCGTAATGTTGATTGATAATTATTACATGGGCTGGATGATTGCCATCTTTACTTTCCTATTCTTCCTTTGGCAAACACCAGCGTTGGCGTCATGGCGACAACGGGGAGTAATTTTTCTCCACTATCTCGGCAGTTCGCTGCTTGCGGCGGGCATCTCAGCAGTCATTTTATTGCCAACTTTCTATGCCTTAATGCAAAGTAAGGGAACGTATACTGAAACCAAGATTCACAGCCGTTTTGAGTACTTTGCGCCTAAAATGCTTGGAAAGCTTGTTCCTGGATCATTTAATTTTAATCAAATGCCAAGTGGTCAGCCTAATATTTATATTGGAATGTTATTAATGCTCGGCGCTTGTATCTACTTTTTCAATAATCGCTTTGACCTTCGTCGTCGTTTGATTGGGGCAGCCATTTCAATCTTCTTTATTTTCTCATTCTGTTACGAACCACTAGATCTTTTATGGCATGCCGGACAGTTTCCAGTTTGGTACCCTTATCGTTTCTCATACCTCTTTTCTTTCTGGTGCATCTATCTTGCTGCTAAAGTACTCCAACCTGATTTCAAGATAAAAAAGCGCAGTGCAATGATCCTGACGCTGCTTATTATCGCAATTTACTGGTATGTTGGTACGCTTAACTTATCGTACATTAATAGCAACCAACGCAATATTGGCTTATGCTTTGCGCTGATCGCCGTTAGCTGTCTTTGTATTCCCCGAACAAATTCACCGCGCTTATACGATGCGCTTCTTGTTCTCCTTGCTGTCTGTGATATTTCTATGAGTGGTTACACGGCGCTTAACAAGATCTCTTACGTTTCACAGCCTGAATTTGGTAACTACACTATTGCTCTTGATAAAAGTGTTGAAAAACTAAAGAAACATGACCCGGGTTTCTACCGCGTTACCAAAACTTTTATGCGAACGAAGGATGACCCCTTCCAAGCAGACTTTAATTCTGGTGACCATTTTGGTTCGACCCTAGAGCCACCAATTCCGGCCTTCATGGGTGCAATTGGACAGCCAGACGGGGATGGTTTTGTTACTTATACTAATGGAACCCAAGTGAGTGATGCGCTTCTTGGTTACAAATACACGATGAACGCTCGGAACACTTCTGCTGGCCAGGCATTACCCCTATCAGGTTTTCGTCCCGATTGGTATAGTTATCCATTAGTAGGATCAACTTCGGCAGTCAATCTCCGTGAGAATCCACATGCCCTTCCAATTGCCTTTGGAGCTAATGCCGCCATCCTCCACCTTCAACGGACGACAATGGATCCGTTAAATTATCAGTCACAGATCTTCCAAACACTTGCCGGACGCCCAACATTTCATTCATTATTTGCCGTTCAAAACTTTAATTCCGTCAAATTCAATAATGTTCAAAGTGCTAAGCAAATTACTGGCACAATTTTTAGGAAGCAGAACTTGCTTAAACCCGCCTCCGTTCAGTTAGAATTTATTCCGGCAACTAATGACTCTTACTACTTAACACTCGGACCAAATGTTGAGGACAATGCTACAATTACGATGAATAATAAGAAGTTCACCCAATATGATACTTTCCGTAATACAGTGGTGATCAACGTTGCCCATGACCAAAAAGGACAAAAAATCATCGTTAATTTGCAACTAAAGAAAGCAACGCTGTGGATGCAAAATGTTAGTATCTATCAATTAAAGCAACGACCATTCATGGCAAGTTTCAAGACTCTTCAAGCCTCACCATTAAAGATTAGTTCATACCGTAGTAATCGGATAGTTGGAACAGTCAATCTCCAGCGTAATCAACGAGTATTGATGACCACTATTCCTGCTGCTAAAGGCTGGCATGTTAAGGTAGATGGTAAGTCTACTACTCCCCAGACCGTGCTTAATACGTTTATGGCTATCCCAATGAGTCCCGGAAAGCATCGGGTTGAATTTTATTACCGACCACCATTCCTCATTCTTGGACTTATAATTACAGTTCTAAGTCTCAGCTTAACTGGGTGGTGGGTTAAGAAAGAACATCAAATAAAGACAATTTTTGATTAGAAATAAAGGTTTGACTAGCAATAAAGCTCTTTAGCATACTATCATTGGATAGTACATGCTAAAGAGCTTTTTCACTATATAAAAATTAATGCTGCGATGCTCCAGTAGAGGCATCAGCCTTATTATCGGAATGATCATCAGCGTCATTAACAAATCCAGCTACGTCAGGTATATCGCCATCTTCATGTTGAAAATGAAATACTGGTCCGTCTGCTTGCGAATCATAGTCAACAGTAGTGATAAGGTCCTTAAAAAACCATTCATCTAGTGAATCAATGTGGTAATTAATACCATCCTTTTTTACCTCTAAAATCGGCTCAACTGGTTTATCTTCACGAGTAAATCCTTGTGAAAAGCCATGATGGACTTCAGTTTGGCCATAAGTTTTACCGTAAAACTTTATTCCATTCCCTGGTTTTAGTCCCATTTCGTCACGAAACCATTGACTGGCAGCATCAGTAATAATCAATTTCATTTTTCTTCCCTCCTACGTTTGTTGATATCGCTTTCATACACTTTACTATAGCATAGGAGAAAGATAATACCAATATGAAAAGCGAGATTGAGGAATTCACCACATTCCTCGACCTCGCTTTTCTTATTTTAATTAATCAACCTTGACAATCTTTAGCTTGATTGTCCCATTAGGAACTTCAACTTCAACTACTTCGCCAACTTTGTGACCAAGTAATCCTTTTGCCATTGGAGATTCATTAGAAATCTTACCGTTAAATGGATCAGATTCTGATTCACCGACAATTTGGTATTCTTCTGGTTCTTCATCTGGCAATTCTTGAATAGTAATTGTCCGCCCCATAGATACTTCATCCTTATCAACATCCTCATTATCGATAATTTCAGCATATTGAAGCATATTTTCAATTTGAGCAATCCGGCTTTCAACCATTGCTTGTTCATCTTTTGCTGATTCATATTCTGAGTTTTCAGATAAATCACCATAACTACGAGCAATCTTTATCCGCTTAATAACTTCTGGTCGACGCTTCAAGCGATATTCTTCAAGTTCATCTTCAAGCTTTTTCTTCCCTTCAAGGGTCATTGGAAAAGTTTTTTCTTCAGCCATTATAAACACTCCTCATAATTTATCCAGTGCAACATTACCATTTCTACTTTAGCTTGTAAATACCTATTGTAATTCCGTATGTCCACGTTTCACTAAAATATCGCGGATTTTTGTCGATAATAGGTCGATTGCAACTTGGTTTTCGCCACCTTCTGGCACAATAATGTCAGCGTAGCGTTTAGTCGGTTCAACAAATTGATGGTACATTGGTTTTACCGTAGCCAGGTACTGAGTAATAATTGAGTCAAGAGACCGCCCACGCTCTACCATATCACGTTGAATACGACGAATAATCCGGATATCATCATCTGTATCAACGTAAACCTTAATATCCATTAAATCCCGTAGACGTTCATCATCAAGAATTAAGATCCCTTCCAAAATGATGACATCAGTTGGTTCTACATGAACGGTTTTGTTTGAACGCGTATATTGTGTATAGTCGTACACCGGCATCTCAATAGCCTTATTACTCCGCAAATCCGTTAGCTGTTTAATCAAAAAATCTGTATCAAATGCAAGCGGATGATCATAATTTACTGCTTTACGTTCATCCATTGTCATATCTGACTGATCATTATAGTAAGTATCTTGGTTAATAATCTGGATCGCTTGCCCATGCAATTGGTCATAGATTTTATTACTTACCGTTGTCTTTCCACTACCGGAACCACCTGTAACACCAATAACTACTGGACGCTTATTCTGTTGAATACTCATCAATTTGTCTCCCTCATTAAACTTTCTAATCTGAAATAGTATATAGCACTCTTTTGTGATGCGCAAGATAATTACTAATTTAAATTATTAAAGGCGAGGTAAAAAGTGAATATTAATGCATAACAACATAGTAATTTCCAGGGAAGTATTGTTGGTCAGTAATTTTAACTGTTTCATTTTCATTTGGAGCTTGAATAATCCGACCGTCCCCTAGTGAAATAGCGACGTGGTATGGCGCATCATCAGAACCATAAAAAACGAGGGCCCCGTATGGCGCGTTTAAGACATTATCGTGAATATGTGGTCCTAAAGCTTGTTGTTCATACGTCGTTCGTTGAGGAATACTGTAGCAATATTGAACCAAACCAGAACAATCAAATCCACCTGGCTTATTACCACCCCAAACATACGGAGTTCCTAAATAAGACATTGCCTTGTTAACAGAATCTTGTAGACTTTGACTGTTCTTATTAGCTTGATCCTTTTTCACAGTGTTATTAGCAGGTGTTTCATTTTTATCCTTGGTTGGAATTATCAGCTTTTGTCCGGCAAAAATCAATTCTTTATTTTGCAGATGATTAGCGGTTGCAATATCATCCGCACTAACATTATACTTTTGAGCAATCCCGTTTAAACTATCGCCAGCATTGACGGTAACAGTTGTATCAGCCTTAGCAGTTACCGTGCCCATTGCCATTGCGCCAGCTACCCCTAACGACGATGCAAGAATTTTCTTTGTTGTTGATTTCATTATTTCGTTTATCCCTCTTTATATTAAATATCATTATTTTATTATCAAACTATTAATAAAATAGCAGAAAATTTTTAGCCCTTCAACCACTAATTATTACTTTAGTGATTGGCCCTATAATATAAATACGTAAAAAATAATTATTTGCACTAAAAAAAGGCCGAAAAAATCCAGCCTTTTAATTTTTAACGAATTTCTGCATCAACCTTATCTTGCAAGTAAGCAGTAACTTTATCAAAGGCCGCGTTTACTTGGTCTTCAGTCAATGTTCCTTTATCATCTTGATAAGTTAAGGTGTAAGCTAATGACTTCTTACCGGCAGGAAGGTGCGAACCAGCATAAACATCAAATAAGTGAATATCTTTAAGGTAAGCACCACCCTTTTGCTTAATAGCCTCGACAATCGTTGCATTTTCAACCTCATCATCAACCAAGAGGGCAATATCGCGAGTGATTGAAGGATACTTACTAATAGGTGTATATTCATTTTCAATCTTTGGTGCAGTCAGTAATAATTCGAGATTTAATTCAAATACGTATGTTTCGGGAATCTTATATTCCTTAGCAGTTTGTGGATGAACTTGACCAATAAAGCCAACTAATTGGTCATCAACCATAATATCAGCGGTTCGTCCTGGATGCATTTCTGGTCGATCACTAGTTGGAACATAAGCAACCTTACCAGCAATCCCCATATTCTTAAGGTAACGTTCAACGATCCCCTTTAGTTGGAAGAAATCAACCGGTTGATCTTTCTTATTCCAACTATTAGCTACCATTTGACCAGTAACCGCAGCTGCAAGGTGTTCTTGTTCTACCGGACGTTCATCCCCCATTGGCAAGAAGACCCGACCTTCTTCATATAGCGCTACGTTATCAACATTTCGCGCCACGTTATAAGCAATATCATTAAGCAAGCCGCTAATAATATTCATCCGGGTAGCGACATGATCAGAACTCATTGGGAAATCAAGTTTCATTGGTTCAGTAAGTGGCTTAATTTGGAACTGCTTAGCCTTCTCAACAGTTGTTAAGGAATAGCTAATTGCTTGGGTTAAGCCCATTCCTTCGAGGTCATGACGACTTGCCCGAATAAACCGTTGACGTGGCGTAAGTCCTCCCCGGTTACGTGTCATCGTTGGTAAAGTAGATGGTAAGTTATCATAACCGTAAATCCGCGCAATTTCTTCATAAAGATCAGCTGCAAGGCTAATATCCCACCGCCGTGCTGGGGCAATCACTGTTAATTGATCGTCACCATCAACAGTGTAAGCAAATGCCAAGCGATCAAAAATATCAGTAACTTGTTCCATGGTTAATGAAGTGCCCAGGACATGATTAATCTTTGTAAGGGATAGTTTGATTGGCGTATCAACTGCTGGCGCTTCACTACCAGTAACAATTCCTGCTGTAATCGTGCCACCAGCAAGTTCCTTAATCATTTCAGCTGCTTCATTCAATGCCGTTTCAACTGTTGCTGGATTGATTCCACGTTCAAACCGCATTGAAGATTCACTATGAAGATCTAAGCGCCGTGCTTGCTTCCGGACCATTACTGGATCAAAAATGGCTGCTTCAAGGGCAACAGTTGTCGTATCATCACTTACTGCAGTTCCTTCTCCACCCATTGTTCCCGCAAGAGCAACTGGTTGGTCATCGACAGTTACAACAATATCATTTGCTTTTAAGGTTTGTTCATCCCCATCTAATGTAACAAACTTTTCACCTTCATTAGCATGACGAACCCCAAAGTTGTTGCCAGATAATTGATCATAATCATAACTGTGGAGTGGCTGACCATATTTAAGAAGGATATAGTTAGTCACATCCACAACATTATTTACAGGACGAATACCACTGTTCCAGAGGCGAATTTGAAGCCATAGTGGACTTTCGGCAATTTTAACACCTTTAATTACCCGTAATTTATAAGTTGGGGCAATCTTAGTATCCGCAATCTCTGCTTGAAGAAGGTCCGCTGTCTTTTCAGCTCCTTCTTCTTTAATTGCAACTTCTTTAAAATGTGACTTTAATCCGTAAAAGGCTGCGATATCATTAACATTTCCATAAATACTAAGCATATCCCCACGGTTAGGAGTTACGTCTGTATCAATGATCGTGTCGTCCATTCCTAAGTACTTAAATACGGGATCACCAGTTTTAGCATCATCTGGTAAGAAGTAGATACCATCTTCGTAGTCTTTAGGGGCAATCTTATCGCTGAAGCCAATTTCTTGAAGGGCACAAAGCATTCCATTTGATTCAACACCGCGGATCTTACCACGCTTAATCTTTTGGTTGTCAGCAATTCGCGCACCATGAAGGGCAACGATTACCTTTTTACCTTCTTGAACGTTCGGGGCACCACAAACAATCTGGATCGGTTCTTCTTCACCAACATCAACTTGACAAACATGAAGATGGTCTGAGTCAGGGTGATTTTCACATTTTACTACTTCCCCAACAACAATCTTCTTTAATCCGTCGCTTAATGAATAAACGTCATTAATGTCAACCGAGGTACGAGCAATCTTTTCAGCTAAATCTTGAGGGGCAACATCTAAATCAAGGTATTCTTGAAGCCATTGATATGATACTTTCATTTCACATTATCCTTTCTGGTCAAATTGGTTAAGGAAGCGGACACCATTTTGATAGAAGTTACGGATATCATCAACGCCGTACTTCAGCATGGCAAAACGATCTGGTCCAAGTCCAAAGGCAAAACCACCGTATTCTTCTGGATCAACACCTGACATCTTAAGCACATTTGGATGAACCATTCCGGCACCAAGAACTTCAATCCAACCAGTTTGTTTACAAATTGCACAACCCTTGCCAAGACAGTTGAAACAAGTAATATCTGCTTCAACTGATGGTTCAGTAAATGGGAAGTAACTTGGCCGCAAGCGGACCTTTAACTTGTCACCAAAAAGGTTTTGAGCAACTGCTTCAAGAGTTCCTTTCAAATCGGCCATCGTAATATTTTTACCAACAACCATTCCTTCAATTTGGTGGAATTGGTGACTGTGAGTTGCATCATCAGTATCACGCCGGTAAACCTTACCTGGTGAAATCATCTTTAGTGGTCCTTGACTAAAATCATGCTTTTCGAGCATCCGTGCTTGCATTGGTGACGTTTGTGTCCGCATCAAAACAGATGGCGTAACATAAAAGGTATCTTGCATGTCACGAGCGGGGTGATCTTTTGGCAAGTTAAGCTTTTCAAAGTTATAAACTTCTTGTTCAACTTCATCCCCAACTGCTACTTCATACCCCATTGATACAAACAAGTCCACAACTTGGTCAATGATTTGTTGAATAACATGAGGTTGTCCTTGTGCTACTGGTGTTCCAGGAAGAGTAATATCAATTGTTTGAGCTGCCAACTTAGCGTTCATAGCGGCTTGTTCTAGCTCAGCACGCTTTTCTTCAATCGCAGCTGATAATTCATCCCGCACCTTGTTAGCAAATTGCCCTACTTTAGGCCGTTCTTCAGCGCTGAGGTCACGCATGCCTCGAAGAACTGACGTAATAGGGCCTTTCTTTCCCAGCATCTTTACGCGGATTTCATTAATTCGTTTTAAATCCTCTGATTGTTTAATATCTTGCAATCCTTCTTCACGAAGTTCGGCTAATTTCTCTCTTAGTCCCATATTTTCACTCCTTAATTCAAAAAAGCCTCATCCCAATATAGGGACGAGGCTTCGCGGTACCACCCTAGTTTGTAGGGGAAAATCCTACACACTCTAGTAATCAATAACGGTGATTGGCCGGAATACCATTACGTATCAGCTCCGAAAGTGAAATTCGCCTTAGATCACTGATTGCAATTCTCAGCTCATGGTTGCAACTCTCTAACAGGATCGTCTAGCTACTAGCTCTCATCATCGCATTTAATTCAATTACATATTCTAGACAATCATCTGTAAGGCGTCAAGCGTTATTTTTAAATCCACTTGTCACTCCATGCGTGAACAGCTTCCATGACTGGACGCAATTCTTGACCACGTTCAGTTAGCGAATAGTCTACCCGACTAGAACCTTCGTAAGTGTTGCGAATAACAATTTGTTCGTCTTCAAGTTCTTTTAATCGTTCGCATAAGACCCGATCACTGCACTTTGCAATGCTACTGGCAATATCTTTAAACCGCATGTTGCCATTTTTAAGCAGCACCTCAATGATTAACCCGTTCCATTTCTTTCCCAAGATCATAAATGTACGTGTAAATTTTGGACAAAGTTTACAGTCTTCATCAAGTGCCTTTTCTGCTACTAATTGTTCCATAATTTAACTCTCCTTCTCCTCTACCAAGTTGTTCGCATCCGACGTTTCTTAATCTTCCGACGCATTTTTGCACGTAGCGGTCCAAAGAACTCATGCTCTGCTTCGAAATCGTCAACTAGCGATACAATTAAGCTCTCTGGATAGCGTGGTACTGCCAACGTTGCGCCAAACATATGTTTAAGGATAATATCCTTTTCTTTTTTATTTAATGGGGTTAGCTTTTCCGCATTGCGTAATGCAACTCGGGGATGAATAAAAGCATGAGTCCCTAGATTAAACTTAGTCGTCCGCCAATCATAATAAAAGAGATCATGCAAGAGACCTGCCCGCGCAGTACTGCGATAATCAAGATGCATTTTTTTAGCAATTTTGTAGCTATCATACGAAACCGCAATAGAATGTTGCAGGCGGGTAGAGTGATGATGCTGAGTATAGTTCGCTAGCTTTTGGACAGCTGGCTGGGCTAAAAGATCGGCAACAATTGAAACATACTCTTTATCGGTGCGCCATTCATTTTTTGATTTCATGTAATACCCCTTTTCTATATTATTGCAATTATCATACACGATTTTAACGAGAAAATAAATTAATTTAATCTAGATTTTGATTAAGCTGAAACATTAAGATTCCTGCAGAGATAGCGACGTTAAGCGATTCGGCTTCACCACGCATTGGGATATAGAGGTTATCAGTTGTCTGTGAAAGAAGATCATCGCTCATCCCCTGTCCTTCATTGCCCATGATTAAGGCAAAAGTATCACCGGGATCAACAGTCCGGAAGTTTTTGGCTTGGGGATTCAGTTGTGTTCCATACACCGGAGCATTGATTGATTTAAAATCATCAATCCACTTTCTTAAGTCACCCTCAAACATTTGAAGGTGGAATTGGCTTCCTTGCATTGAACGAACAACTTTAGGACCAAATAAGTCTGCTGAGCGTTGTCCAACTACTACTCCAGTAAATCCTGCGGCATCTGCTGTCCGCACCATTGTCCCCACGTTTCCTGGATCTTGAACCCGGTCGAGGAAAAGCCATGCCCCATGCAATGGCCCTGCTGGTAAACGATGAGAATCTGGTAAAGCAACAACCGCGGCAATTCCCTGGGGCGTTACCGTATCAGTAATATGCTTCATGATCTCTTCAGTAACTTCATAGGTTGCATTAGCCATGCCTTCCAGTTCTGGATGAGCAGCTAATTGTTCAGTTGTCCCCACTACTTCTAAAAGCTCGATTCCAGCTTTAGACGCTTCTTGAACTAAGTGCCAGCCATCTAACAGGTAAGTACCAGTCTGGCGTCGTGCTTTTTTGGTTTGTAGCTTTTTCCAATCTTTAACGTGCTGATTGTGAATTGATGTTAATTGTTCCATATAATTTACATGCTCCTTCTTGTTAATTAAATTATACCATGTTCCTGTTGTACAATTGTTATTAACTAATAATAAGTTTTCATTAAGGAGTTTCAATTATGGTTAATTATCATCTTACCATTACTGGCCGCGTCCAAGGAGTTGGCTTCCGCTGGAACGTCTATCAGTTGGCACAACAAGCAGGAATAGAGGGGATTGTTATGAATAAGAATGATGGGAGCGTTTATTGCGAATTACAGGGTCCCATTGAGATTGTTAAACAATTAATCTCTAAAATTAAAGCTGGGCCGACCCCCTACGCTCGAATTAATAAGGTCAAAATCACTAAGGGAAGTCTGCAAAACTACCATCATTCATTTCAAATCACGCATTAGTTCGCGATTAGCGGTAGAATTCAATTCCTGAATAGAGTAAAATACGTACTATTAACGTAATTAATATACAAAGAAATAAGGGAGTTTGATTCATTAATATGAAACGAAAACGAATAACGATCGCTGGTGGCCTCTTTACCCTCCTGCTTCTTCTTAGCGGATGTGTACGGACTACCAAGAGCGGTCGGCCATACGGGTTTGTTTATGATTATATGGCTAAACCAATGCAACACTTGATGGAATGGTTAGCCAGTCACATGGGTAATAACTACGGTTGGGCAATTATTGTCATTGTGGTAGTTGTGCGAACAATCCTTTTACCGGTGATGTTCTCACAAATGAAAAAATCAACCATTATGCAAGAAAAGATGTCCAAGGTTCAACCATTGATTAAAGAGCTAACAGAAAAACAAAAAGCGGCTAAGACACCTGAAGAACAGGCTGCCGTTAGTCAACAAATGATGGCTCTTTACCGGGATAACAACATTAGCTTAACTGGCGGTATTGGCTGTCTCCCATTGTTAATTCAGCTGCCAATTTTTGCCGCCTTATATGCTGCTATCCGTTATTCTCCAGACCTTTACCACGCAACTTTCTTTGGGATTCCACTTGGTAAGCCAAGTATTATCTTAGCGGTCTTATCTTTTATTGCCTATGCTGCCCAGAGTTATCTTGGTCTTGTCGATGTTCCTGAAGCCCAGAAGAAGCAAATGAAGGCTGCTATTTGGATGAGTCCTTTCATGACCTTCTTCATTTCTATCACTTCTTCTGCTGGATTAGGTCTTTACTTCTTCATCGGTGGACTATTTGCCATCTTACAAACCTTGATGGTCAATGCTTACCGCCCGCGGATTCGTTGCCAAATTGAAGAAGAAAGCAAGAAGAATCCAATTAAAATGCCCGAAGCACCAGTAATTAACACCCCTAGTTCTTCAACTAGACCGACTGATGCAATTGACCAATTACGTAAAGGCGATACCAAGCCAAGCGATCAAGCAGACCGTAATCGTCAACGCAATGCTGGTAAACAGCAACATCATAAAAAATAATTATCAAAAAGCTGGGAGAAAGCAAAGGTTTTTTCTCGGCTTTGTTTTTTAGGAGGAACTAACATGATTAAACCGATTATTAAAGACCATCAGTTACTTGGAAAAAAAGCAATTCCTACAACTAAAGCCGATTTGCCTCTTGCAAACGATCTTATCGATACGCTTAATGCTCACCAAGCTGAATGTGTTGGAATGGCTGCCAATATGATTGGCGTAAATAAAAATGCAATTATCGCGCGGATTGGTCCCTTTAATGTCGTAATGTTCAATCCACAAATCATCGCTAAAAGTCACCCTTACCAAACTGCAGAAGGATGTCTTTCATTAAGCGGAACGCGTCCTACTAAGCGTTATAAGCAAATTACCGTTAAATTTCATAATCAGAGTTGGCAAATGCAAACATTAGAACTCACGGATTTTGCTGCTGAGATTGTGCAACACGAAATCGACCATTGTAATGGAATTATAATATAAGCAATGAGAATGTTTGCTAAAATACCAATAAATGAAATAAGGAAAGTAGAATCGCCGGGTTCTACAACAAATTAATTTATGCTTCTCAAACAGGCGTCCAACTGGGAGGATGGGAGCAAGTTTTGTGGAGGTTTTAATATGGATTCACTAATGTCAATTACCAAAGAAGTACGGCATTATGTTGTTCGTAATGTTGTCGCCACTCTCGGGATGTCAATGTATGTTATTATTGACACCCTTTTTATTTCAATCGCGGCGGGGGCTTTAGGCTTAACTACCCTTAACCTGGTGCTCCCCCTATTCAACGTTTTTAATGGAACGGGGCTATTGCTGGGAGTCGGTGGTGCTACAATCTTTTCGTTAAATAAGGTTATGCACCCTGAGAGAATAAAATCATTATTTAGTCAACTGATGATTTTTGCTTTTACTTTTGGGCTTATTCTAGCAATCCTGTTAAACATTTTTGCGACTCCAGTAGTTGATTTTCTTGGGGCAGATGATGCAACTTGTCAGATGGCAATCGTTTATTTACGAATAATTTCATGGAGCGGACCTCTCTATATGGTTAATTACATTGCCATTAATTTCATTCGTAACGATGGCAATCCCACGTTAACCATGAAGGCCACCTTAACTGAAACATTATCTGTTATCCTCATCGACTGGTTCTTTATTTTCGGAATGGGTCTTAAATTAGAAGGAGCAGCATTGGCAGTATTATTTTCGCCAGCAATTAGCTTAGTGGTTTTAAGTTTTCATCGGAAGTTTGCCGGACGACAATTAGAATGGCACTGGGTTGTCCCTCACCTAAGAAACATTTGGCGTTCAGCACGCTTAGGGGTTGCCTCAGCATTAAACGAATTAAGTACTGGTGTTAGTATTTATTTCTTTAACCATGTTTTATTGCAGCTAGCTAATAACTATGCCGTTGCCGCATATGGCGTTATTTCCAACATTGCCATCGTTGTGCTAGCAATTGCTAATGGGGTAGCGCTCGGTGTTCAACCGCTTGCTAGTCGGGAATTTGGTAAACACGAATACAAGAATGTTTCGACGACATTAAAAAATGGGATGATCATTACCCTCTTTCTAGCAACAATCAGCTTTATTATCCTAATCACCTTTAAGCATCCAATTATTGAAGTTTTTAATACTTCTCATTCTGGCCAACTCTTCGCCTATGCTAGTGTTGGTCTTCCGATTTACTTTACAAGTGTATTCTTCAGTGCGTTAAATCTATTGTTCATCCTTTTCTTAACAGCAATTGGATCAGCGCGGGCATCATTTTCTTTATCGATTCTTCGTGGTTATATTATCCTTCTCCCCGCGATCTTTATTCTGGCAAAAGTTGCCGGAATTAACGGGGTCTGGGCAGCAGTTCCTTTTACTGAATTTGTTATTACTTGCATCGGTGGAATTATCATTTACCAGCGACTTAAAAAATTGAATAATTGATAAAAAAGCTGAGAGAAAAATTTGCTTCTCCCAGCTTTTAATTTACTTTTTAATCTTCTTTGATGCGTGATTGTAGAAAATCCAAGCAACAATTCCAAAGAAAACCGGGCCAAATGCCGTCCAGAATGCAGTTTGAAAATCGTGCTCAATAATCGGTTGGATACACGTAAAGATGATTCCTAGGCAAACAATTATTTCAACAAAGATAACTAATACATTTGTCCAAAAATGATTCTTAAATACCACAAAATCATGTGGGATATCCTTCTTTTGAAAGAACGGAAATGCACCAACAAGGAAGATATAAGGGGCACAGGTTGAAACATTAACCATATCTGTCAAGATTTGATAAAAACTAGCAGCTGCTGAACCCCCAAATGCAACTAAGAAAATAATACACGAAACAAAAATAGCTTGAATCCACATTGCATATGCCGGCATCTCATGTTTGTTCAGGGTCACAATTTTTTTAGGCCATAACTCAGGATTGGCTCCCATGATAAAGGACTTAATTGGGGAATAAACTAGCAGGAACATTGCTCCTAACATCCCCATCAGCCCAGCTAACGCAATCATTCGCGTAAAGAGAACACCAAGAAAAATATTAGTAGCATGACTTAACCCTAGCGAAACACCTAGTTGGTATCCTAATTGGTTAAAGACAACGTAAGTAACATTACCTAAGTTAACGCTTGATTTTGCAATAACATGATTGTAATTAACGCTAAAGCCAGTCATCAAAATCATTAATACGTAACTGCCAATCGTTAAGAGCGAACCAATAACTAAGCCTCTTGGAAATGTCTTCGCTGGATTCTTCATGCTATCAGTAACCCCACCAAGATTTTCCATTCCACCATATGCAAAAATTGCGTAAACAACGAATGAGATAATCGCAATTGGCGTCTTAAAAGCAGGATTAGGCGATTCGATAAAGCTGCTAATACCATGAATAGGCTGGGCGGTAACTCCCTTGTTAGCAATAATCGTCACTAAACTTGCAATAATAAAAATGGCATTCATTCCAATCATAAACGCTCCACCAAACGAGCTGATTTTCGTAATCCCATTAATTCCCTGTGAACTCAGCAAAGTCACCAGTAAAACGAACAGAATTGCCAAGATACCAATTAACTGATTAGAATTAAAAATCCAAAAGTGCCATTGTTGGGTAGTATCATGGCCAAATAATAGTGCCGACAATGTTATCCAAAGTCGAGAAGCACTTGATACTAGCCATAGAACCCAACTCGCTAACCAAATAAAGGTTCCGATAAAGGCCAGCCGTTCCCCGATCGAACCAGCTAACCAGGAATAAATTCCTCCTTGGGCATCCTTAAACGCCGAGCCATATTCAGCCATCATCAAACAACAAGGGAAGAAGAAACAAACTCCAGCAAGGATATACCAAAACATCCCCGCATATGCCATTTGATCATAAGCTATTGAAACATTACCAAACCCATATATTGTCGAAATAATCATTAACACCAATGTTGGCGTTGTGATTAATTTTTTCTGCTCTTTCGCAGCCACTCCTATTCAACTCCTCAATAAAATCCTCATATTTTAGTATCCGTTTTCATTATACCGCCCTCGGTTGAAAACATCGCTTATTTTGTCGGCCATTGGGAGAACAATTGAATAGAAATGTTTTGTAATAAAAAAGCGAGGATAGGAGCAAAAGTTTCTCATCTTGCTTCTATTCTCGCATCTTAAATATTTACTTTTTTGTCTCTGGATCTTCAATAATCGGTAAAATGATTCTAAACAATGATCCAGCACCGACTGAACTTTCTAGGGTAATCGAACCATGATAACCTTCAATTAGTCGCTTGGCAATTGAAAGGCCTAGTCCATTACCACCCTTCTTACGACTACGCGCCTTATCTACTCGATAGAAACGATCAAATACCCGTTTTACATTTTCTGGCGAGATCCCTTCACCAAAGTCCTGAATACCAATTTCAACAGTATTCATCCCTCGTGAAAGAATAATATGGATCTCTTTATGGTCATCGGTGGAATATTTGACGGCATTATCACATAAAATTACAAGTACCTGTTCAAGATGATCGCGATAGATATCAACCATGATTGGCTCTTTCAGATCGTCGTCCAAACGGAAAGTAAAGTCCGGATACAACATCTTAAAGTTATTGTAGACCTGGTGAACCACATCATTAACAACCGTATGCTGGTTGCGGAAATTGATCTCAACTTGTTCTGCCCGGCTCAAATCAAGCATTTCTTGAACCAGGTTTTTCATCCGGCGGGTCTCAATTAATGTTGCTTTAATTGAGTTATCCAGTACTTTCGGATCATCCTTGCCCCAACGTTGCAGCATCTCTAAGTGTCCTTGAATAATCGCAACGGGTGTCCGCAGTTCATGGCTAACATCACTGACAAATTGTGACTGCTGGTCGATATACCGCTGCATCCGATCAAGCATCTCATTAAACATCGTTATCAGTTCTGCTAATTCATCATTACGATTAGTGGTTGGTACCCGGACATCTTTAGTCGGATCTGCACTAATCTCCTTAACCGTGTCATGAATTCCATCCAATGGTCGAAGGAGGAAAAGTGAAAGAAAGTATCCCAAGAGGCCGCTCGCAATCACAACCAAGCAAAGGGCTAATACACATACTAATGCCAACTGATGATAGCTTTGCATATAAGCATCGAGGTTATTTTCAACTTGTAAGTACCCAATCAACTGCCGATTATTCTGCCCATAGATTGGCATCTGACCGACCAGCACATCATGATCGGGCCCAGCAGCAATATGGATATTACGGTTAGTCGTAAATTGCGGCTTTTTAATATAGCGACCAGTACTCAAAATATTCTTCCCATCAGGATTATAAATGTTAATAACCAAGTGACCATCACTTAATTCCTTAATTACCGGTCGCTTATATTCCTCTCCAGAAATAATGTTTGACTGGTTTCTGTCTGGATCAATAAGGTGACTAACATTCTTTTTTGTTAAGGGCGTATCAACAGTACTTAATTGTGTACTAATATTGGTCATCCCTTGATTCAACAATTGTCTTTCCTGATGAAATAAGTTTTGCGTAAATGCGCTAAACAATGCCATGGCAACGATACAAAAGATGATTAATGACCCTAATGCCGTCCCAGCTGCCCACTTAATTTTTAGCGAAACAAACCGTCTTTCATCTTTTTGCTTCATAATTGATCATTCCTAGGAGCGAATCACATATCCAGTACCACGAACCGTTTGGATGTAGCTCTTTTCACCAGGCCGGTCGATCTTATTCCGTAAGTACCGAATATAAACATCAACAACATTAGTCTCAACTTTGGAATCATAGCCCCATACCTTACTCAAAAGATCTTTTCGTGACATAACCACATTGATATTTTCCATCAAGATTAAAAGTAATTCGTATTCCCGCTTTGTAAGGTTAATTACCTCATCACCACGTCGAACAACCCGATTCTCTTTTTCAATGGTAAGGTCCTTGTAGTTGACTGTTGTTTGGTGTTCCTTATTATTACCATCTTCAATACTGATTCGTCGTAATAATGCCCGCACCCGCGCAAGAAGTTCTTCAATAGCAAACGGCTTAACAATATAATCATCTGCCCCGTGATCTAATCCAGAAACACGGTCAATAACAGAATCACGAGCGGTCATGATAATAATTGGTGTGTCTTTTAATTCACGAACCCGCCGTGCGACTTCAATCCCATTTAACTCTGGGAGCATCAAGTCTAGCAAAATCACATCAAAATCTTGATTTAAGGCTGCTTCTAATCCGGCACGACCATCAAGTTCAACATCTGTATCGTAGCCTTCATGCTTTAATTCAAGTTCTACAAAGTTTGCTAAATTTTCCTCATCCTCAATAATTAAAATTCGACTCATTAATAACTCACCTACTATAATAATCTTTTTTACTTGTTATACGGATTAATAAAACACAATAATTTTATCACAATTTTTTAATAAACCCCAGTATTCTCTGTACTAAAAATCTCGATTTATCAAGGAATTAGATTATATCATTTTTTACTTATAAATTCTTAGAAAACTTTAAAATAAAAAAACTATCCTAGGTCCGGCGCCTAAAGGATAGCTTTTATATTAATTAGTTGTTAGTGTTAACAACTTGCTTGCCGTCGTAGTAACCACAACTTGGGCATACCATGTGTGACTTACGAAGTTCACCACAGTTTGGGCAAGGAGTAAGGCCAGGTACATTTAACTTGATGTGACCCCGACGCATACGCTTCTTAGTCTTTGAAGTCTTCCGTGCTGGAACAGCCATGTTTGACACCTCCTAAGAAATTAGAATTATCCACAAATGGTTTTTAACCGTCCGCTATTTTTTGTTATCCTGATCAGGAAAAAGGTTTTGCAACTTAGCGAGACGTGGATCAACTTTGTCATCTTTCTGCTGCTGGGCCTTATAGTCATCTTCAGAGATAACACTCCAACCTTTTCCATTTGGCATTGGTTTACCAGATTTTTCTTCGGCAGAAAGGACCCGTAGTGGTACCTGTTCAACGATATTTTCCGCTAATGCAGTATCAAAATCAATTGAATCACCCTTTTTAATCAGGAAAACAACCTCATCTTCATCCTCATAGCGGGCAAAGTGTGAACGATCATCGATATACGTCTCTGAGAACGTAAAATCGAGTGGTAATTGAACGGGTGTTAATGAGCGACTAGATGGAACGGTTAACGTCGTCGTAACATGAGCGCTAATCGTTGCATCACCATCGTCATAAGTAACGTAACCATCAACTTTAACTGGTTGAACAGCTAAAATAATATCTGGAAACAGCTTCGTTAATGATGCGTTCAGATCAAAAGTACTTTGAATATGAAGTGGTTCATCTTGGTAACGATGTAATTCAGCTAACGACCATTTCAACGTACTAACCTCCTAATGCAACATGTGCAATTATACTAGCCCCCTTATACGTTGTCAATGTTTTTTCCTTGACAACCTTTCAGGAAGCCAAATCTACTTAGAATATTTTACCAAACTTTATCAAAGACGTTAATTAATAATTATCGGCGGGTGCTTCAAATCTTGTTCAACTGGTGTAAATAACTGATACAGTTTCCCTGCTCGGTAATCAAGGTTAAGCAATTGATCGCGCATTTCTTGATCTACCTTTGTAATCAACGGAAGGTCAAGCTGCTTTTTTACCTCATGAAGGTATTCACGTCCTTGTTTATTAAAGGCCAAGACATGGAGATAAGGATGTTTACTATGTTCAGCTACTTCTTCTTGGGTAATCTGCAAGATTGTGTATAAATAAACCCGCAATAAGTGGGCATAAGTATATCGCTTAGTCTTGGTGAACTTCATAAATGAATTAAAATCAAGGCTTCGCTGGGCCGCCTCCTTCATCCGATATTCGAGTCCTTCTGCCATTAAGTAAGTTGACTGAAGGGTCGAAATAGGCGCTTGGATAAGTTGATTACGTAATAAGGGATAAAGGTCTGTCCATGAAGGAATACTCTTTATTGTTGCTAATGCATCACCCATTACCTGGGGAACAACTTGCCAGTAATCGCCCTTTTCACTGATTGCCTGACGGATTGCACTCGCACTCGCAATTTTGCCTTTAATTTGCTGGTCGTGATAATTACTCCCCTGTCGCTTGATAGGTAGCAACTCAAAATGATAGTCCTGGTTAATTTTAGCTTTGGTATAAGCAAAAGCTAAAATATCATTGGGATTAATAAGTGTGATCCCAGTTTGTTCTTTTAATTGTTGGTTAAATTGGGTGGCATAAGTTGCATTGTACTTATTAAAACTTTCCTGGTTAAAAGCTTCTTCAGCCTTTACTAAGCGTGCAAAATCCCATTCTGGATGTTCGCTCCCAAAGACAATTGAATCAACGCCAAGAGCATTTAAGAGACTCAGCGCACCTCCTGCAAACCGGTGTGCTGGTTGGACAGCGTAAAAAAGCGGTAATTCGATCACCAGGTCAACTCCATTCATCACTGCTGCCCTTGCCCGTGACCATTTATCAACAATTGTCGGTTCGCCACGCTGGGTAAAATTACCACTCATTACCGCTACCGTTACATCTGCCCCGGAAATTTTTTTTGCCTGCTGAAGGTGGTAGCGATGCCCATTGTGAAATGGATTATATTCAACAACCATCCCTACTGCTTTCATGTGAACTCTCCTTATTTATGACACTTAAAGAACCATCGTGTTGGTTTTTCTTCTTTGATAGAGGTCGAAAAATTTGATCCCACTTCAACAGAATTAAAGCCAGCTTGAGATAACATCTGCTTTAACAAGGGCAATTCATAAGTACGTTCATAATGGGTTTCTCCAACACGATCATAACGTCCATCATTACCTCGAGTGAAAAAAGCTAATTCATGAATCACACCATGATCAACATCATCATCTTTAAAAGACTGCCAGGTGAATGCCCGTTGATGATCTTCATCTTCATAGTTGAACATATATCCCGGATAAATGACATCAGTTTGATAAGGGGAAATGACATCAAATAAAAAGACCCCATTATCTTTCAAGTGATCAGCAATCTCATTGAAGGTCTTTTGCACGGCCGTTGCATCGTCTAAATAACAAAAAGAGTCCGCATAACACGTGATCGCATCATACTGCGGTAAAGCATTGAGGTCCCGCATATCGGCTTGTAAGAGATGCATATTAACCCCAGCTTCCGTGGCATGTTGATCGGCAATACTGAGCATCTCAGCAGAAAAGTCAGCAACCGTTACGTCAAATCCACGAGCAGCGAGCATTACTCCCAACCGTCCACTACCCCCAGCTAAATCTAAAATGCTCTTAGTATCAGCAGGAAGGTTCTTAATTGTGAATTTTTCCCACTTCTGGTACATCTCAGGATCAAAAAGCTGATCATATAACTGGGCAAAACTTTGATAAATCATTAATCATTAATCCAGTCGTTAATATTGACAAGGGGTGCGTCGGCCCATAATTTTTCAAGGTTATAGAATTGACGAGTTTCTTCACGGAAAATGTGGACAACCACGTCACCAAGGTCAACCAATACCCATTGAGCATGATTTTTACCTTCAACGCTACCAATCTTGACATTTTCTTCATGCGCTTTTTCAACAATGGCATTGGTGATCGCTTGTACCTGCCGGTCTGAACCCCCAGTCATAATAACGAAATAATCAGCCATTGGACTAATCTCATCAACTTTAAGAGCGACGATATCTTCTGCGCGCCGACCATCGGCAGCTTTGACAACCATTTCTAATAATTGTTTACTATCCATTAATCTATCTCTCCTTCATATTGTGGAACCCATGCATTATAGGTATCTATTGTCTTTGGATATACTGGCTTCCCATTTCCAATCAAATAAGCCAGCGTATGTTTTGTTTGGTAAGCAACCCCTGCTTGAAGGTTTGCGGCTGTAATTACTCGTGCCTTTTTTACGCCGGCAAAGTCTCGACCCGGCTCAATATAATCAGCCATGTAAATAACCTGCTCAAGCTTTGTCATTACTGGCGCCCCAGTAGTATGGTGGCGAACCGCATTTAGGATATCTTCATCCCAAATCCCTAATTCATCCTTAATTAGCTCTGCACCAACTACTCCATGCCAAATTGCATTACCATAATCTAAGAGCAGCGGATTAAGCCCTTTTTTCTTAATCTCAGCAATAAAATCTTCGTCAGGACGCTGTTTGGCATAATCATGACACAGGCCTGCAATACTAGCTTTTTCAACATCAACCCCGTATTGCTCAGCTAACTTAATCGCTGTCTCTTCCACACGTAACACATGCTGAAATCGTTTGTCCTTTAACGCCTTTTTGAGACGGTCGATAAGTTCAGACCGTGTCATTGGGATATAATTTTTATTATAAACTAATTCTTCATTCACGATATAATTGATGCTCCTCAATAAACTTGCTTACGGCATCTGAGACCATATACTTGATTGATTGACCATGTTGCACCCGTTGTCGAATATCGGTTGAACTAAAATCAACCGTTGGGACATCTACCCAAATTACTGGATATCGTGTCTCATTCTTCGCTCTTTGACGATGAACGCCGACAAAATGAAAATGGGGCAAGCGAATTAAATCATTGATCCGGTACCACTTGTCAAGATAATCGACCATATCCCCGCCGATAATAAAGTAATAATCGACATCAGGGTGCTTATCTAACAAATACTTAATAGTATCGTAAGTATAGCTAACTCCGCCTCGCTCTAATTCGGCATGCTCAATCCCTAAAAAGGGGTTATCAGCAACTGCCAATTCGAGCATCTGCAACCGCAATTGAGGATCAAGTGAATCTTTATGATCAATATGGGGAGGTTTAGCATCTGGTAAAAAATCAACCCGATCAAGACAGAGGGCATGACCAACCTGATCCGCCATAAATAGGTGAGCATTGTGAATAGGATTAAATGTTCCCCCATAGAGGCCGATTCGTTTACGGTGTCCACTAACCTTAGTCTCCAGTTGCGTCTGGGTTTGCACCTTATCTACTACACTACAGCTTTGCAAAACCGTCACTCCTACTTTTACTTAGATTTCAGCTACTCGTGATGACAATTCACGGGCATCCTTATTTGCTGAAACTTTAAATAAAACTAATACCCGACCAATAACTTGAACTACTTGAATAGAAGTTTTTTCTTCAATTAATTCGCGCACTTCATCAGTTGTAACATCTGAGTTTTGCAAAATGCTAACCTTAATTAATTCTCGACGGTCGAGTGCGCCATCTAGTTGAGCAAGCCAATTGTCAGTCAGACCATCTTTACCTACAGAAAATAGTGGTTGAAGGTGGTTTGCTTGTGCTCGTAAAAATCGTTTTTGTTTTCCTCTTAATTGCATAAGTCTTTCCTTTCAAATATTAATTAAATCATTGCGCGCCGTACCAGAGCCCCGACACCTTTCGGAACCCATGCAGCAACAGTCGTTTTTGCAGGAACAGTAATCCATCCTAGACCCTCAAAGACAATATCGCTCTTTTCGGTAATGTGGAATTCATAACGTTCTAATGGTGGGAACTCATTCTTTTCATCGCTAGTCGGTGGGGTAAGCAAATCTCCTAAGTGTTTAGCATAGAAATTATCAGCATTGCTTAGCTTTGTACGGTGAATTGGTAAATTATTATCAAAGTAAGCAACCATCCCCGCACGTTCACCATGAAGATAATCAAATCGCGCAACGCCACCTAAGAATAATGTTTGACCATCATTTAATTGGTAAGTCTTTGGTTTAATCTCTTTTTGGGGTGCCACAATCTTCAAGTCTTTTGGCGATAAGACATGGGCCATTTGTTCTTGATGGATAATTCCAGGCGTATCAACTAAAACATGCCCATCATCAAGCGGAATTTCAATCTTATCAAGAGTAGTTCCTGGGAAGCGTGAAGTAGTGATCAATTCTTTTACTCCCGTTCGTTGCTTGATAATTTGGTTTATTAACGTTGATTTTCCAACATTGGTAACACCAACAACATAAACGTCTCGATTGTGTCGATATTTTTCAATCACATCAAGCAAGTGGTCAATCTGATGGTTCTTTTTAGCTGAAACAAGAACCGTATCAATTGGACGCAATCCGGCAATATTTGCCTGTTGACGAATCCAGTCAGTTAACTTTGGCCGCCGTAGAGAACGTGGCAACAAGTCTTCCTTATTTCCAACTAATAATACTGGATTATCGCCAACAAAACGGTGTAAGCCTGGAATTAGGCTTCCATTAAAGTCAAAAACATCAACAACATACACAATTAAAGCATTGGCATCCCGAATCTGATTTAATAGGCGCAGAAAATCATCATCCGTTAATGACACTGGAGCAATTTCATTGTAATGCCGCAAACGGAAACAACGCTGACAGTATAATTCTCCTGTCTCCTTACCCTTCTCAAGGGCTGACTTAGGCGTGTAACCCAAGCCATTAGGATCTTCCGTTTGGATAATGCTCCCACAACCTATACAACGTAATTCTTCAGTTTGTTGTTCTTGTTCAGTCATTCAAATCCTCCTGCCATTTTAAATCTGGATATTTTTTGTTTAAGCTCTTCCAAACACGGCGTTCAAAGAAGCGGTTAATACGGGTATCCCACTTATCTGTATTTAATAGTGGGCGTACCAAAATGCTGCGAATGCCCGCTTGGTTAGCCGCAGCAACATCAGTCAATAACTGGTCACCAACCATAACCACTTCATCTTTTGCTAAATTAAGTTTTTTTCGTGCACGATCAATCCCAAAACTTAAGGGCTTTAATGATCGCGAAACAAATGGAAGGTCAAGGCTATTAACAGCTTTTCCAACTCGTTCCTTACTATTATTAGAAATAACAATTAGTGGAATATGGGCTTCCCGTAAAGCATCCATCCATTCCTTTAATTCTGGAGTTCCATCTGGATTGTTCCAAGCAATCAAGGTATTATCCAGGTCACTAAAAACAGCTCGCACTCCCTGCTCTTTTAATTGGGCAGGAGAAACAGAATATATTGTATTAACCATCCATGTTGGTTTAAATATCTCTAACAAAGTCGCACCTCATCAAATTTAATATTCCAATCGGTTAACCCGATTAAATGTTCTAGTATTTAATTATATCGTGTGCTTTACTCGGAAAGCAACTAATTAAAAAAATCGTATCTGTCAAGTTTTCATAGGTAGCCTTTAAATATACAGTTTTAGTGGGTTAGTGCCTTAAAAAGTTGTCCCATTGGTCTACTTGTGGCCGTGTTAATCGGAATTATTCCTTGTACTGCTCCAAT
>NZ_NGPY01000089.1:0-257 GCF_002254085.1 Limosilactobacillus reuteri
TTAAAGCCGTTATTAAAGGCCTCTTTAACTACTACCAAGCTGAATACGGCGTACGCCGTTTAAGCACTCAAATTCGAGACTACTATCGCTTAATTGGTAAAAAGACACCTAATCATAAGCGCATTCAGCACTTAATGCATGAAATGGGACTTAAATGTATCAAATATAATCGGCGAGTCCGTAAGTATGATTCCTCTAAGGGACCAAATGGCAAGAAAGCTAAGAATAAGCTAAATCGGCGTTTTATGAGTAACCGT
>NZ_NGPY01000090.1:0-257 GCF_002254085.1 Limosilactobacillus reuteri
TTAAAGCCGTTATTAAAGGCCTCTTTAACTACTACCAAGCTGAATACGGCGTACGCCGTTTAAGCACTCAAATTCGAGACTACTATCGCTTAATTGGTAAAAAGACACCTAATCATAAGCGCATTCAGCGCTTAATGCATGAAATGGGACTTAAATGTATCAAATATAATCGGCGAGTCCGTAAGTATGATTCCTCTAAGGGACCAAATGGCAAGAAAGCTAAGAATAAGCTAAATCGGCGTTTTATGAGTAACCGT
>NZ_NGPY01000091.1:0-242 GCF_002254085.1 Limosilactobacillus reuteri
TTAAGCGTCCGTGGCTGTTTATTGATTACTTGATAGTTCGCTGGAGCTTGGGACTTTAAGCTTCGATCTAAGCTTTCCAAAAAGTTTTGCATGATTACTTGTCCTAACTCCAATACCCTTTTAAAATAATCTGTTCAGCTTCAAATAAACTGCCTGATTTCACCAAATTCTGCTCGATTTCTGTTAAAATATCCATGAGGAAAGACCTGCCTTTGCTTAGTATTCGACACACTAAAGGCTAC
>NZ_NGPY01000092.1:0-87597 GCF_002254085.1 Limosilactobacillus reuteri
AATTGGAGCAGTACAAGGAATAATTCCGATTAACACGGCCACAAGTAGACCAATGGGACAACTTTTTAAGGCACTAACCCACTAAAACTGTATATTTAAAGGCTACCTATGAAAACTTGACAGATACGTTTAATAATAAACTCTAGTATTAAGAATGTAAAAAGCTTATTATAAATGGTGAGTTATTCAAAAAATGAATTATAATTTTCGCAGCCATGAAAATAATGACTTTTCATTTACTAAAGAAGATCTTTACAAAATCCCCTTAATTCTTCCCCACCGTAGTATTGTTCGCGATGAAGTTAGTGATATTTTAAAATTAGATCAAACGCGTTTAAATATCCGTACGACAACCAGTTTACCTGGAAATACTGTTTCCCTTTTAAGAAATAGTAATTACTATGGTCTGACAATTAAGGGCGTCTATAATAATTTTCATGATCCTAACCTTGTTTTTGTTCCCCCTGGTACCTAACAAATCGACAGGAGATGTCCTTGCCTAGCGTAAAAATACTATCTTATCTCCAGCAATCGAAAAATTTCTTCAGTTTGTTAACGAACAAATTTAAGAATCCTAAAGTATTTAATGTTATAACTGATTTAGAAAGGAGAATTTAATTAAAATGAATCAAAATCTGCAACCAAAGATAAAATTAAACAACGGTCACCTCATCCCCCAACTTGGCTTAGGGGTCTGGAAAGCCTCACTTGCGGAAACACAGCAAATGGTTAAAGAGGCTATTATGAATGATTATGTTTTGATCGATACGGCAAAGCAATATGGTAACGAAACTGCTGTCGGCCAAGGTATACAGGACGGTCTTGCAGCAACTGGTCGTAAGCGTGACAGTATTTTCCTTACTACTAAAATTTTCAATGGTGATCAAGGAGATTATGATAAACTTCGGCAAGCGGTAGAAGCACAACTTAAGAGGCTTCAAACTGATTATGTCGACCTTCTCCTTCTTCATTGGCCAGTCAATGATAAATACAATGAAAGTTGGCGCGCGTTAGAAGATATTTATGCTGATGGTCAAGCAAAATCAATTGGTGTTTGCAATTTTAACGTTGAACGAATGACTGATTTGCTCGATCATGCCAAAATTAAACCCGCAATTAATCAAATTGAATTCAATCCCCTAATTCACCAACCTAAGATTGTAAAGTTTTGTCGAGAAAATGATATTCAGCTTGAAGCCTGGTCGCCACTAGGTAATGGTCGCCTTCTTTCCAATGATGTTATTAAGCAAATCGCAGACGAGCACCAAAAGAGTCCGGCCCAAGTAATTCTGCGCTGGGAAATTCAGCAAGACTTTGTTGTTCTTACCAAGACTACTCATCCTCAACGTATGCAAGAAAATGCCGAAATTTTTGACTTTACCCTATCACCAGATGAAATGAAGCAAATCGACAAGTTAGATCAAGAAAAGCATTCTATCTGGTATGATAAGTTCAAATGGTCAGGAAATCCGGACGGTGTAGATGACTATATTGGTAAGCCGGGCGCATTTTGATCCAACCAATTTCATATCTTTTACCATAAAAGGCACCTCTAAACGAGTGATGCCTTTTTTATTAGCTAAAATTTTCTAGAAATGTTCATATTATTATACTACAATTAAAATCATTAAAAAAAGAGAGGATTCTTTAATGAAAGCTGTTGTATCTGTTCTAGGTAAAGACCAAGTTGGAATTATCTCTAAGGTAAGTGCCCTTCTTGCCCAAAAACAAATTAATATTCTAGATGTTTCCCAAACAATTATGGATGGCAATTTCGTAATGATGATGTCTGTGATGATTCCTGAAAATCTTGATAGTTATCAATTAACTAATGAATTTACAGAACTCGGTAAAGAGGTTGGCGTTGAAATTAACCTTAGGAATGCCAAAATTTACGATGCCATGCATAATCTTTAATATGTACAGGAGGAATATCCCTTAATGAATTCACAACAAATTTATGAAACTAGTCACATGATTTCTAATGAAAACCTCGACGTGCGGACAATCACGATGGGAATTTCTTTACTTGATTGTATCGATAGTGATAGTACGGTTGCATGTCAAAAGATCTATGACAAAATTACGACAAAAGCAAAGAACCTTGTTAAAGTCGGCCAACAAATTGAAGCCGAATATGGAATTCCGATTGCTAACAAGCGAGTAACTGTTACTCCTATTTCCCTCATTGCCGCTGCTTCGCAAGATCACGACTATGTTAAATATGCTAAAACCTTAGACAGGGCTGCCAAAACATAATGGATGTCGGTGCTGAAACGATCAAGAAAACTGCCTTTAAGGTGACACGAATGGGTCAATTAGTAGGAACTGTTGCAGCTGAAAGACTGGGCGTTCAATTTGGGATCGTGGACTTTTCCCTCGCACCAACTGCTGCCGCTGGTGATTCCGTTGCCGAAGTTCTAGAAGAAATCAGCGTTGCTCAGGTTGGAACTCATGGAACTACCGCTGCTCTAACCATGTTAAACGATGCTGTGAAAAAAGGCGGTATTATGGCCTGCAGTCATGTTGGTGGTTTATCATGCGCATTCATCCCCGTCTCTGAAGATGCTGGCATGATTAAGGCAGTTAACGCTGGAACGCTAAATATCTCTAAATTAGAAGCAATGACCGCAGTTTGTTCCGTTGGTCTTGATATGATTGCAATTCCAGGTGACACGCCAAAAGAAACCATTAGCGCAATGATTGCTGATGAAGCGGCGATTGGAATGATTAATAATAAAACCACTGCTGTCCGCGTGATTCCCGCACCCGGCAAAAAAGTTGGTGATACGGTTGAATTCGGTGGTCTATTAGGATATGCCCCGGTAATGGCAGTCAATAAAGCCACAAGTACCGCGATGATTAACCATGGTGGACTTATTCCCGCTCCAATTCATAGTTTCAAAAATTAATTTTAAAAGAATAGCGAGAGATTAGGAATCCCTAGTCTCCCGCTATTTTAGTGTTTAATTACCTGTTAATAAGGCGTAAACATATGAATTTTCTTCTGGACGGTAAATCCCATGAAGTTCACCAACTTTAGTAAAGCCATTTTTGTCGATCAAATGTTGCATGATCTTGTTGTCTTCATGAGTATCGATCCGAATAGTCTTAATATCCTTCCGATTATTCTTAATGTAATCAATTACACTAGTGAATAATGCTGAGGCATATCCTTTTCCAGCATGATTGGAGTGAATTGCCACACGGTGAATAACAACATAACGATCAGTGTCAATTAACCAATCACCGTCAAGTTCATCATATGAGTGATCTGGTGCTTCAACAATTGATAATGCGCCAATAGTTTCATCATCTTGTGATTGTACAAGGTATGCAAATCCTTTTTCAATATCTTCTTTGATATGTTCTTCGTTCGGGTAATCTCCTTGCCATTGATCGATCCCTTGTTCGGCTAATTGGTTTCGACCATCTCGCAGAATTTCCATAATTTGATTTAAATCATCCATTTTGGCTTGTTTGATTTGCATCGTATTACCTTCCCTTCTCATTATATTAATTAGATGTGTTATTCGTTAAACAACCCTAATACTGTAACATACTTTACGTTTTAAATACAACTGTTAACTATTAAAAGTTACCCCTTCAATATGCTATGATAGCACTAAAAAGAAAAAGAAGGTTTTTACATGACCAAATTTATTAAATTTACTTTAACAATATTTACTGCACTTTTTCTAACAATTATTTATGGACTAGCAGCAAAGCCAATTCACGCAGACCTTTCCAATAAATATATTCATTCTACTACCCCCACTCTCTTTTTCCATGGCTACGGAAGCGGTGCCCATGCAGAAGAATATATGGTAAACGGATTTGTGAAAGCAGGCGTGTCAAAAACAGTTATCACCGCAGACGTTGCTGGCGATGGAACCGTTACTCTTAAAGGAGATATTCCTCATAACGCTGTCAATCCGCTCGTGATGGTCAATTTTAATGATAACCATAGCACAAATTATGAATTACAAGGTCAATGGGTTAAGAACGTTCTTGAAGAACTGCAAGCTAAATATCACTTTAAAAAGGTAAATATTGAAGCACACTCCATGGGAAATATGGCAGTTATGTATTTTCTCCTTGCTAATGCCGGAAACCATAACCTTCCACAAATTCAAAAACAAGTTGCGATGGCTGGAACTTTTGATGGTGCAATCGGCTGGAATGAGCCTGCCAATCTAACAGTGAATAAAAAGACGGGAAAACCTTCCGCAATGAATGATTCCTATCAAAAGCTACTCCCGTTACGTCACCGTTACCCACGTCAAATTAAATTATTGAATATTTATGGTGACTTAAAAGATGACAACGATAGCCAAGTTTCAAACGCTTCATGTCTTTCTCTTAAATACCTTATTAATAACCGCGCACGTTCATACCGCGAAGTTAAGATTACCGGACCAAACGCTAAACACGAATTACTTCATCACAACCCCCAAGTCAATAAAATCTTAATTAACTTCTTCTGGGGGAAGTAATAGTGCTCCACTGATAAGTTTATTAGTCATTTGAAAGTAGTTTTTGTATAAAGCAGTGAAGCGTCCACTATTTTTAGTTGGTAGCCATGGCTTGTCTCGCCCGCAATAATGGAGAATCACGGTATTACGCATTACCCAATCGTTTGTCCATTCGCCAAAGGAAATCGTTTCGTAAATACCGCTCTTACGAGTATCAAAATTATATAACTGATCAGGAACAGACTTAATATAGCGTCCATATAAGGCATTCAAGACGTCTTGATCAGGGAGTAAAAGTGTATGGGTACGGATATAGTTAAAAATGTCCGTATCTTTTACTTTTTTACGGATAGTATCAAGATTCATCAAGAGAACGCCAGAATTATAATACCCGTCAGCATCAAAGTTTTGCAGACGAATCTTATTAATAACCTCTGTTGTATTCGTCAGGTTTGTATGGATGGCAGAAGCATATAGGTATCCATCTAATGAAGTCTCATACAAACTTGAAAAATCATTAATACACAAAACATCAGCATCCAAGTATAAAATTTTATGCAAATCTTGAGGTAAAAGACGGTGTGCTAGTAAACGATAATAAATTGTTGTCGGGTAGCGGTCTGTAACTGGTGCTTTGCTAAATAATTGATCATTAACTTTGATCGGAAAATAGTTCATTCCTAATTGCTTACAAACTCTTTCCAAGTCATCAGTTCGTTTCAATTTGTCCTTTTGTAAGACATATACATTAAATTCTTGTGCTTGCGTATTTAGTTTAATTGATAATAAAAACGGTTGCTAATTGCGTAACAAACTTGTCGTTAATTGAAAATAATAAGTTCATTTCATTCCACTCCTCACATCTTATTTTACAAAACGTTGACGTGGATTGCGATTCAGTATTTAATAATTAAAGAACCAATCAAGAATAGAGGTTTTATAATGAAACAAGCAGAACAATTAACTGCCATTAAAGAGTACACCATTCAAAAATTAGGTCAGGACAAGACTGGTCATGGGATGGATCATATTAACCGCGTAGTAAAAATGAGTAAACGGTTAGCTATGGGCGAAAAAGTTGACCCATTTTTGCCGATTGTAGCGGCCTACCTTCACGATACAATTGATGAGAAATTAGTTGACAACGTTGAGGCAGCTAAACAAGAATTAGTTGATTACTTAAAGCAAAATGACTTTAGTGATGACCAAGTCAAAATAATTATGGATGTCATTAATAATATTTCTTTTGCTCATACATTAGATAAAAAGGAAGTCAAGCTCTCCATCATTGGACAAATAGTACGTGATGCCGACTGGTTAGATGCAATCGGCGCAATTGGCATTACCCGAGCAATCTATTATGGAGGTGGTCATCATGAAAAAATATACGATCCAGCTATTAAACCTCGTCATAATATGTCCCGGGAAGAATATCGTAATTTAGCAAATGAAACTATCATTAATCACTTTGATGAAAAGCTCTTACACCTCAAGGACATGATGAACACTGAAACTGCCAAGAAAATTGCAAATCACCGTCAACAAGTAATGCTCGATTTTCTTGACGAGTTTCATGCCGAATGGGACGCAAAGATGTAAATTGTTTATGGAAATAGTAAATGCCATGGAAGAAACACGAATGTTTTTTCCATGGCATTTTGCTTACTTATCATCTTTTTTATTTTTAGCACTTCTTAAGTCGACAATAATCGAACCGCCCTGCTTATCGCCTGCAGAGTTACCTGAATCATTATGATGGTTATTATCAATATGCAACGCTTTTCGCGCTACCCACCGACAAATCAATGAGATTGGCGCTACTAGGAAGCCATACAATAATCCTGTCAGTAATGCGTTAGGAATAATTAGTTGAACAAATGTTAATCCACCTGTTGGCGTCCCCGTTAGGACTAATCCAATTAAACCATAAAAGATTGAGATAAAGAATAATTGAACTAAGCCGGTAAAAATAGCAAGCCATAATAATTGTGAATGATTGAGATCAATAGATAATGGAACCTGTTTGCGTAAAATCAAGCCAACCACAATCAAAATAACAATAAAATCGACTAATATTACCCAGTCGGCAGTTCCTAAAACAATCATGATTATGGCACTAACCAGCGTCACGATAAATGCAATATTAATTCCTAATGCAACTGCTATCCCCACTGCAATCACGCCAGCTAAAGGCATAAACGCCTCACCGGTCGGTAAAATGGTTTGAAAGCCAGTAAATGATATTAATATCATCAAAATACCCGCCGCAATTGCCAAAAGGGTTTTAATTAAAGTTTGTTTTTTCATGCTAACGGCTTCTTTGCTGTGTCTTGCATCCATGCTAAGGCCAAGGCCCCTTGTCCTAAGTGGGAGCCAATTACCGGACCAAAGTAACTCAACTCAAACGAAATATCAGGATGATCTGCTTGAAGTTTATCAAGCCACTTTTGACCTTCCTCTGGAACATTGGCATGAATAACCATTGCTTTAACTGGATAGTCAAGTTTGGCAATATCTTCATCAAAGATTTGTTCACAGCGAAGTTTAGCCTTTTTCATTGACCGCACCTTTTCAAACGCTTCAATGGCATGCGTTGGAGTATGCATAGTCAAGAGGGGTTTGATTTTTAAAATTGAGCCTACAAATGCAGAGGCGTTTGATAAACGACCACCACGAACAAGGTTTTGCAAGTCATCAACCACAAATACATTATTAAAGGTATCACGATATTCTTTTACCTTTTTAACAATGTCATCTAAATCATCGCCTTCACTAGCTAATTTAGCTGCTTCTAAGGCTAAATATCCCATCATTTTAACTGTTAAGTGGGAATCAATTGGCACGATCTTGATTGTATCTTTCATCTGTTCAGCAAGTTGCTCAACAGTATCCAAATATCCTGTAATAGCCCGTGTTAAATGAATGCTAATTACAGCATCATACCCATCATCAGCTAATCCTTGGTAGACTTCCATCAATTGACCGATTGGCGTTTGGGAAGTTGTTGGAAAAGAGCTTGAATTTGCCATCTTTTCATAAAAATCACTGGTGGAAATATCAACACCTTCACGGTATGTTTGACCATCCAATGTCACTGGGATTGGGACAACATGAATATTATTAGCCGCCGCCTCTTCAGGAGAAAGGTAGGCAGTGCTGTCAGTAACAACAGCAATTTTCATCTTATCAACTCCATGTTCTAAATTTGTATAATTAAAAATAATTGCGTTTTTACGCGGATTTCACCCACATAATACAAAAAGCATACCACATTGACGGCCCTAAACCAACCAAAAATATGTCCACTAAAGTAACATTACTTTTCATTAATGATGTAAAACTGTATAATTAATAGTGCTATTTTCGTTTGTAATTATAATATTTAGGAGGCTACACTAATGTCTTTTGACGGCTTGTTTACTCATGCAATTGTCCATGAGCTAGATCAAAAATTAACTACTGGTCGGGTAGCCAAAGTTAGTCAACCTTACCCTGCAGAATTAATTATTACGATCCGTGCTCACCGGCACAATTATCCATTACTCATTTCTGCTAATCCAACATACCCACGAATCCAAATTACTGAGATTCCATACAAAAATCCAGCAGTTCCAACTAATTTTACAATGACGATGCGGAAATACCTTGAAGGCGCAATCGTCAATAAAATTGAACAAATTGATAATGATCGGATTATCAAAATTACTTTTGACACTCGTGATGAATTAGGTGATAGTCAACAACTAGTCCTCGTGAGTGAGATTATGGCCCGGCATAGTAATATTTCACTCGTTAATCTCAAGACGGGTAAAATCATTGACACCATTAAGCATGTTGGCTCAGATCAAAATCGGGTTCGCCTGTTATTACCTGGTGCTACCTTTGTCATGCCACCAAAGCAAGATAAAGTTAACCCTTACTTGCCAAACCAGGTCTACTCTGATCTTGTAAGACAAACCGATGACACAGTAGAATTAAGTCATCAGTTACAGCAGCATTATCAAGGATTTGGCAAAGACTCCGCACGGGAATTAGCTGCAGAATTACTGCAAAGTGATAGTTTACCAGCTGCCTATCAGCACTTTCTTAAGCACTTTGAAAATCCAGAGCCAGTATTAATCACCCACTCTAATGGAAAGTCTCAATTTGCGGTGTTCCCTCCATTAAATATTGATGGTGAGTTGCAACATTTCGACTCCCTCTCTGCCCTTCTCGATGCCTTTTATGCTAATAAAGCAGAGCAAGATCGTTCCAAAGAATTAGCTGGGCAAGTGTTAAAGGTATTGAAGAATGAGCTAAAAAAAGATCGGCGAAAAGTAAAAAAACTGCAACAACAATTACAAGATGCAGCAACTGCAGATCAGTACCGAATTTGTGGTGAGATCCTTACTACCTATCTTAGTAAATTAACTCCAGGAATGAAAGAAATCGAACTTCCTAACTTTTATGATGATAATAAGCCACTGAAAATCAAGCTTACTCCAGAATTATCACCATCGCGTAACGCCCAAAAGTACTTCACTAAGTATAATAAGCTTAAAACCTCTGTCGAATATGTAAAGGAACAGCTAAAACTGACAAATGATGAAATCAAATACTTTGAAAACATTGAAAATCAGATTAAATTAGCTGCTCCTGCTGATATTCAAGAGATTAAACTAGAATTACAAGAGCAAGGTTATATTAAAAAGAAGAAAAGTGGGAAAAAGCAACGAAAAGTTAAGGTAAGTGCCCCAGAAGAGTTTCATACTAGTGATGGCACTACAGTTTTAGTAGGTAAAAATAACCTACAAAATGACCGTCTTAGCTTTAAGATAGCTAATAAAAATGAAATTTGGTTACATGTTAAGGATATCCCAGGTTCCCACGTGGTAATCCGCTCAACAAACCCATCTGAAGATACGATTCTAGAAGCTGCACAGTTAGCAGCATACTTCTCTAAAGGTCGCGATTCCGATAACGTACCCGTTGACTATCTTCCTGTCAAGCGACTTCATAAGCCAAACGGAGCTAAACCTGGCTTTGTTATTTTTACAGGTCAGAAAACACTTTATGTAACACCACATAAACTTTCTAACTAAAAAACTTCAGCCCAAGACACCGGGCTGAAGTTTTTTATATCTCTAAGTTATTCTCCTAAAAATTGCATCTGCGCACCAATGACTCGGTTACGGGCAGGAATTCCTCCCTTAACTCGCAACGCCTTAAATGGGAAGGTTGCACGATAATTAACAATCCCTGATACCGGTTTAGGCTCCAGCATTTTATCGAATTTACCAGTGAATAATTGAGTAAAAATCCCTGGTAAGCTAATATGAAGAGCTTTTGATAAAAAGGCAACTTCTGGCAATGACAATGGTTGAACTTTAATTAAACTGAATTCCCCATCATCCTCTTCAAAAATTGCTTGGTATAACCCTGGCTGTTCCATCTTTAATACAGCAACACTAGCTTGGTCATTGAGATTTTGGTAAGTTGATGAAGGAAGATCAGCCGGGTAGCGTAAAGCGGTGGATTGATAGTTTAACGCAATTGGTGAAAAAAGATCAGTCATTGTTCCTAATGGATAAGCATAATTGCCATCATAGACATAATTGAAGGAGTAACGTTGCCTATCGCTACTAGCAGCAGTAGTTGGCAATTCATCTGGAATTATAACAATTTTTACATCCAGATCATAATTCTGCAACGATTTTAGTAACTTATCATAACTAGTGGGAATAAATAAATACTGGGGTTGCTCTATCCGTAATATTTGCAAGATATTTTCAATTGTTGCCGGTTCAACATAACGCTTTTCAGCTAACTCTGGATCAAAAGTGACGGAACTAGGGTTTGAATTTACCACAACATTATTAAAGCCTTCATTATGAAGTTCTTTTAACATCATAGCAACAAAGTAATCACCAGAATTACTTAATCCTAATCGTAAGCCCCCTGTCCCAATCACCAGGGCGCTTGGTTGAGAAGTTCGGCTAATTTCATTTTCTTCTTCGTAAGCAGAGTAAAAACTATTAGTATGCTGATCAAACTCCCCAGCTGATGGTTCGATTTCTTTATACTTTGTCAATAATTGGTGGTCTATGCTCATCTGATAAACTTGTTCAGGGGTAGTATTCCACAGTCTTGCAATAAGCTGGTTACTCAAGCCGTAACTCTTAGCTTTTTGCAAAACCGGCTCTTTATTTGGATGATCAGCAATTTCACGAATCAACAACCGCATTTTATTAATCTGTTCAAAATAAAATGGATCAATCTTTGTCATCTCTGCTAATTCATTAACTGAGTACCCTCTCTGCATTGCTTCAATTAATACAAAAAGTCGGCCTGCTTCGGGGTGGACAATTTTGGCGATTAATTGATCATCAGTCAATTGCTTTTGGGCGGCAAGATGAAAGTCAGCTGGCTCGTGATAACGGGATTCAATAGCTTTGAAAAGTGCTTCAATAGTACTTCGGCCGATACCAAAAACCGTCCCCACCGACCGCTTTTCTGTTCCAAGTAAACGACTAGCTTTTGGTAAATCGTTGAATCCCCAGATTGGAACCCGTGCAGCAATATGATCCATTGTTGGTTCGATAAGAGCCGCATGATGAACATAATTTTCACTAAGATCAATGTCCCGCAGATGCTTTCCTGCATATAATTGTGCTGTTACTTGGGCAATTGGGTAACCAGTCGACTGCGATACAAACGCTGTAATTCGATCAAAGTATGGACTGCTCTTAATGACATAAAAACGATCACTGTTTGTATCAAGAGCAAACTGAATATGGTTCGTGCCGACAATTCTTAATTTGCGGGTAATAGCAAAAGCCGTATCCCGAATATCCTGAATCTGTCGATCGCGAAGTGTCTGGACAGGATTGAAGGCAATTGAATCACCAGCATGGATACCGATTGGGTCCATATCTTCAATCGTTGACAACATCATCATTGTTCCAGAACTATCACGTTGAACGACGACTTCAATTTCCTTATAGCCGGCAAGACTTTGCTGAACTACTACTTGTTCTGCCCGCGACTGGCTCAAGCAAACCTTTACTGCATCTGCCAATTCGCTTCGATCATGCACAATTTTACGCGTACTGCTACTCTTAGGTAATACTGACCTGATAATAACTGGATACCCTAGTTTAGTTGCCTCATCCAAAGCATCCTGATAATTATTAACCGTTACGATTTTCTTAACTGGTGCTTCCATTTGTCGAAGTGTTCGTTCAAGCAAAACAGCACTATTAATTTGACGAATAGTTGCTTCAGGGACTCCTAGCAATTGAATATTTTCTTTACGAATAATTCCTTTTTCTAGCAATTCTTGGGTAAGCTCAAAAGCTCGACGATTACCTAAAGTAGGCAAGATTGCATCTGGATGAAACTTATTAATAATATCTACTAGGCTCTCGACTTTTAATGGGACAATACAACCGTGATCAACGTTTTCTAAGCTTACCGAAAATGGGTTATCGTCTGCCAAGATAGTCTTTATCTTCATTTGTTTAAAAACGCGTGAGACCTGGTAAATAGCAGAGTCGAGCTCATCACCGTGTTGAACATCGTTGGCTCCCGCTCCAATAATTAATACAGATTTCAACTTTTCCATCAATGACGATCCCCCCTCCTATTCATTGTATCAACGAATTCATCAAATAAGCCATCAGTCTCATCAGGCCCTGGTGCACCATCGGGGAAGAATTGAACTGAAAATGCTGGATAACGACGATGACGAAGCCCTTGAACACTATTATCAAGCATGTCAACATATGTAATAAAAAGCTGGGAGCGGTCAACCGAATTGCGATTAATCAGATAACCTTCCGCCTGGGTCGCATAGACAATGTGGTCAGTAATGATTTCATGAATTGGATGATTCATGCCATGATGTTCAACTGGAATTTGCTGGACATTTGCTCCATTGGCGATGCCAAATAATTCATGGCCCAATCCAATAGCAAACATTGGTACTTTAGTTTGGACAGTACGAATCATTTCCAGGACTGACTTACGAACGTTATTGGGATTCCCTGGACCGCTTGAAAGTACAACCCCATCAGGATCTAACCGTAATATTTCTTCAGCCGTTGCAGTATATGGTAAGACAGTAATATTGCATTTTCGTCGACTCAATTCCCGCAATATTCCATTCTTTAATCCAAAGTCAATCACAACAACGCTTAGTCCAATTCCGGGATTAGGATATGGTTTAGGAGTAGAGACTTGAGCAACTTGCTGGTTCGTTAAAACAGTCGCATGAAGCTGGTCAAAAGCGTGGTCATCTGGAACTGGAACAATGCTTCCTTTTAATGGTTTGCCAGCTTTTCTTAATTTATGAACTACTGCCCGTGTATCAATATTAGTAATTCCCGGAATGTTCATTTGTTGAAGGTATTTATCAAGAGTCAATTGGCGACCATTATCATTAATCCCAGCATCGGCAAGTGAACGAACAATAATTCCTTTAATCGTCGGTACAATTGATTCATAGATATTACGTTGAATTCCATAACTTCCAATATTTGGCTGGGTAAAAACGACAATTTGGTTATTGTAAACCTGATTAGTGATGATTTCTTGGTAACCAGTCATACTGGTATTAAAAACAACCTCACCAAAAGTAACAGCTGGTGAACCAAAACCTTCGCCAGCGAAAATTGAGCCATCTTCAAATATTAGGTATCGTGCTGTCACTGTCCCACTCTCCTAAAACTTTGTTAATAATTGATCAATATTATTATGAACGTTCTCCAAATTAAACACAATAATTTTATTGGTCTGTCTTGCGTAAATGTTCAAGCATTTTTACAAAATAAGCTGGTAATGGAGCCGTAAAAACCATTTCTTTACCAGTTCGGGGGTGTTTAAAGCCCAACAAACGAGCATGTAAATATTGGCCATTGCCAGCAAGTGTTTTTCGTGGCCCATACAACGGATCTCCTGCCAGTGGATGACCAATATATTTCATATGAACGCGAATCTGATGAGTTCGTCCCGTTTCTAATTGGCAGGCAACTAATGTGTAATTCTTAAACCGTTCTAAAACCTTAAAATGGGTTACCGCATGACGTCCATCAACTACAACTGCCTGCTTCTTACGGTCTTTTAGTGAGCGACCCAATGGAGCATCAATTGTTCCTTTATCTTCTTTTATAACTCCATGCACAAGCGCAACATATTCTCGTTTATTAGTTTTTGCCTTTAATTGAGCTGTCAAAGAACGGTGCGCCATATCATTTTTGGCTACCATCAATAATCCTGAGGTATCCTTATCAATCCGATGAACGATCCCTGGCCGAAATTCTCCATTAATAGTTGATAGTGGTGAATGATATAAAAGAGCATTCACAAGCGTATGGTCTGGATGGCCTGGTGCAGGATGAACGACCATCCCCTGCGGTTTATTAACGACAATAACATCATCATCTTCATATACAATATCAAGAGGAATATCCTCAGGTGCTAAATCAATTTTTTGTGGTTCTTCTGGAATGATTTGGACGTGATCACCTACAAGCAACTTATATTTAGGCTTTACCTGTTTGCCATTAACAAGGACGTGACCATCTTCTATCCAATGTTGAATTTGTGATCGGGAAAATTGATCAAAGTGATGACCAAGCTGCTTATCAATCCTTCCCACCATCTCACCATTAATTGTTAATTCTAATTCTTCAGACATTTGTTAGTCTTTCTCCTTTAAGATGCAAATTATTAGCCAGATTACGCCAATTGTTAAGCACATATCCGCAATATTAAAAATTGGAAAATTAATAAATGTTGTTTCAAACATATCCACAACATACCCTTGTCTCAACCGATCGATAAAGTTGCCGATTGTTCCTGCCATAATCAATGCTAATCCGATTATCATTGATGTATTTTTACGGTACTGCCAGATAAAGTAACCAATTACAATAATCGCAATAATGGTTATAATGGTAAAAAAAGTTTGTTGCCCTTCAAAAAGGCTCCAAGCAGCCCCTGAATTTCGTAAATAAGTTAACTCAATAATACCAGGAATTAGCTGTTTACTACCACCAAGAACAATTGATGAGGCAACCCACGATTTTAATAATTGGTCACAAATTGTTAAAATTAAAATAATACCAATAGCGATCCCAAGTAACAATTATTGAACCCCCTGTTGTTTCAATGCTAATTTCAAACGTGCAATTGCTTTAGTGGTAAAGGTAAAACTCATCACTTCTCCATTCACGGTAATTGTCACCGTATGCTTGGTAAACTCTGGCTGACGAATATCAGAGATTGGGATAACGAGATACTGCTTTTGTAACAAGCGATTAAATACCATTTTAGTTGGAGTGATTACTACAGTTCGTCGCCGCCATTCTAATAAGGCAAGGATTACAAAAACTACAAAAAAGAGCGCGCTGAGCCACTGAAAATGGGTAATTTCAAGCCAAATTACAAGACCGGCAATAAAGAAGAGAAAGGTCCAGCACCAGCTAATAATTGTCCCCGTAAGGTCTGGTTGGTAAAAATAACGAGTTTCTTCTTCCATAATTATAAATGTCATCCTTTCAGAAAAGAGGTAGTTTTTATGATCAAAATTTTTACAGATGCTGCAACAAAAGGGAATCTTGGTCCTACTGGTTTAGGAATAATAATAATTACCAATCATAAGCAAATTCAGCTTGCAATTCCAGTAGATAAGGAAAAGATGGACAATCACCATGGTGAATTTGCTGCAGTTCACTATGGATTTAAATACTTAATTGATCACTTTAGCAATAATGAAACAATCCTATTTTATACTGATAGTCGTATCTTAAGTGACGCAATCGGCAAAAATTATACAAAACATTACCAAAAAGAATTAGCAGCACTAAATCCTCTCCTCCAACACTTTCCAACAGTTGTCACCCAGTGGATTCCAGAAAGCCAAAATCGTGGAGCACATAATTTAGCAAATCAGGCCCTCCACAAAATAGAGTGATTTTAGAAAACAGCATATCGTTTTAATTATATCATCCACGTGTTCTATCAGCCACTAAACAGAGAAAAAGCCTTAGCGGTCGTTACAATGTAACTTCTACTAAGGCTTTTATTATTGGGAGAAATTCCCCCTTTTACCCCCCTTTTGACGTTTTTAAAAGCAGAATTTTCGTTGAACCCCTTGCTATTTAAGGGCTTTGATCTTGGAACGATCTTTTTTGCCCCAATATTGGTAGAGATCTGTTCGTAAGGCACCGTTATAAAGTTTACGACGCTTGGTGGCGGGGGCGCCATAATACTTTTCAAATTCCATATCAGCCGTCAAAATATATTTACTCCATGTGGTTAATGGACGATATAACTCACCCATCTGCCGGTAAAGTTCATGAACTGATTCCTTATCACTTAGCCGTTCACCATATGGCGGATTAGCAACGATAACTCCATTAACTTCGCTTGTTTGCCAGTCTTTTACGGCCAATTGTTTAAACGTAATATCATGAGTTAATCCTGCCGCACGAGAATTTTCTTGAGCAATATCAATCATATTCTGGTCAATATCATATCCGTGGATACCTAATTCGATATCATAATTTGCTAAGGAATCGGCTTCATCCCGAACTTCATCAGATAAACCATCTGGAACTAAGTTAACCCATTGTTCACTAATAAATGAACGGTTGATTCCAGGCGCAATATTATGACCATATAATGCTGCTTCGATTGGAATCGTTCCCGAACCACATACAGGATCGACAAATGGATTATCAGGGAACCAGTGAGCAAGCATTACCAAGGCGGCTGCCATATTTTCCTTCAACGGTGCTCCACCTTTATTTTTCCGATATCCACGTTTAAAAAGCCCCTCTCCACTAGTATCTAATGTAAGAAGAACATGGTCTTTATTAATTGCTACTTCTAATGGGTAAGTAGCACCAGTTTCAGCTAAGCGAGTCCGACGATGATATGCATTACTGAGACGTTGAACAATCGCTTTTTTAGTGATTGCTTGAACACTTGGCACATTATGTAACTGTGAGTTATGACTTTTTCCTTCAACTGGGAAATTCGCGTCAATTGGCAACAAATCTTCCCATGCAATATTTTCAGTACGATCAAACAATTCTTCAAAAGATCGAGCATCGAATTCACCCACAACAATTTTTACTCGGTCTGCTGTCCGTAACCAGAGATTAGTTCGAATAACATCCTTCATTGTTCCTTGAAAACGCACCCGACCATTCTCTACTTTAACTTCATAGCCAAGATCTCTTAGTTCTTTTCCTACTAATGCTTCAATCCCTGCAGCAGCAGTAGCAATTAACTGATATGTTTGCACATTAAACTCTCCTTTAGACATATTCCTATTAATATTTTACCTTATGTTGCTTCAAAATGAAAAGAAGCCGCAAGAAGAAACAAAAGAGACTGCAAAACTAAAAATGTTGCAATCTCTTTTGTTTACAAATGGTAGTCTATTTTAACCTAACTACATTAATGAATTCTTATTTGCTTTATCAGTTAATATTTTGTAAATGCGTTCAATATCCTGAGTGGTGCCACGAGATTCAAATGCTGCTAATAAAGGCAAATCGTATTTTTTGGCGTATGTCTTGGCAGTTATTACATACATCTTCCCTAAGGTCAGATTTCCGCTGCCAATTATTCCCGCACAACGTTTAACATTATCATAGCTTTCCAAATAATCGTGCATTGGTGTTGTTAAGATTTCTGTTAACGTCGGCGTGAATCTACTTCCACCGATCATATATGTTGGTAGTAAAACAAAAAATTTACTATCGCTTTTGGTTGGGAGTGTCTCCTCTGAAATCTCCAATAACTCAATTAACGGATTCTCATTATTTAAATGATGCTGTTGCGTTGCGTATTCTTGAAGTCGATGGGTGAATGACCGTACATTCCCAGAAAACGACATATATACAACTTTTATTCTCTTATTATCCATAATTCCCTAACTTCATTATCTGATATTTTATTAATCGAAAGATAAGCTAATTTGCAAATAACTCATTTTTAACCCCTTTAACATTAGGGGCGCACTTGGAATAAAATGAAACAATTATTTATATCTTATTGCTATTTTAAGAACTTTGAAGCTACATTTACCCCAAGCACCCGAAATCCAATTTATCACCGTTTAACTTTTTTGCTTCAAAAAGTAATTGTTAACGCATTATGTAAAAGAAAACAATAACAGTATACTCTGATTTTTAAAATAAAAAACCCGAGCGAACTCGGGTGCCTGTATGCAAGTATCTGTAGGCCATGTTTTGTCGTAATATAATTATCAGGCATAATTATATCGAGGTAATCATCTATCTCAGAGTACCAAAATACTCTCCCCTGGAATCACTTCAATTTGTTATCCAAAGCTCCCCTACCGTAGTTTGGGTTTACCGCTTGAGGGGTTTACCGCGTTCCACCAATATCGTTTCCAATATTGTATCGTCACTGTGGCACTTTTCAGGAATACTAAGACATAGTTAAAACCTTAGTCCGTTTTTCCGCCGTCACCATAAAATGGTGCCCCGCCTTATTTTTTCAGCGAGCACAAACACTACAGGCATCGCAGCCTGTGCGAGCATGGACCTTCCTAACACAACATAAGCTGTGCTCAATTACCCAAAACTTGCAAAATTATTAATAAACTATTCGACACGCACTAAAGCAAATGTGAGTCATTATTATCGTTACCATCTAATTGTGAACCAAATACACGACGTTCCAAATTAGATAAACGCTTTAAAATATCCATATTTGTAGCGCTCGATACAGGTTGACGAGAAGCAGTTTGATTACTCATAGATGACCCAACTTCTACTTGACGGTTTAATTCGTCAACCTTCGCTCTCAAACGTTCATTTTCATCGTTTAAACGTTCAAGTTCTTTATTATAGGTGTCGTAGTCTTTAATAACATCATCTAAGAAAGCATCAACATCCGCTTCGTCATAGCCTTTGCCAATATTTCTCTCCTTAAATTGCTTGTGCAAAATATCTTGTGGAGTAAATTTTATGTTATCCAACTTAAACACCTCAATTGTTTAGTTTGCGTAGTCCAATAACTATAATACCAAATCAAAGAAAAAATGCAAGGTTAAAATTTATCTTTTTTCCTTTGACGCTCAGCCCATTCTTCTGCCTCTTCTTGAAGTTCATCAAAATCAACAAAAGTCATTGAATATTCACGTTCTTCTTTATATTTTTGAATTGTTTCATAATCATACTTGGTTTTTCCTTGATACTCTGGGTCGTAAAGAAGAAAAGCTTCATCAGTATGTGTAAGCATAAACTGCTGATAATTTCTCAATTGTTGCGGGGATTGATAAGGTTTATCTGAAACATTAGCAAAAAAATCAACTTGCTGAGTAATACTCGTCAGCTTTAACTGGTTATTTCCATTCCATTGCTTACCAAATTCTGCAAAGGGAAACATTAAAGCCGTTTTTAATTGCGGAAAATCAGCTTGGAGTTCTAAGGCAGCTTCGAGTCCCCATCTTTCCGTTCCCATTTGTGGGCCAGTTATTACCCAGAATTCATCATCATTCAATTCCAATTGAGCTCTTAAATATTTTTTTAGAACCTCTTTTATTACTTGAACTTTGGGATCATTATCCTTAAATATATTTAGTTCGTAACTTCGATAGCCAGTAATCCACACTCTCTTCATAAAATCCTCCCTAAATAAGCAGGTATAAAGCCTCTTAACTTAAACTTGTAATCATCTTGTATCAATCATTATGCAACTAGTCTGGTATAATAAATCTCTAGTTAGGAGAGTGATCGCCGTGACCATTCACTATCCCAATGGTCAGCAACCTGTACAACACTATAATACACATAATGAATTACCGACACCACATCAATCTATTTATGCTAAACGTGGGATGTCGTTAGAGGATGAGATCAATCATAGTAATCAGTACTATTTGGCTCGCCACATTGCTGTTATTCATAAAAAGCCTACCCCTATTCAGCTTGTAAAAGTTGATTACCCCAAGCGGAGTGCGGCTGTTATTAAAGAAGCATATTTTCGGCGTCCATCAACTACTGATTACAATGGGGTGTACCGTGGATACTACATTGATTTTGATGCTAAAGAAACACGTAATAAAAATTCTTTTCCATTAAAGAACTTTCATCCCCACCAAATTCAGCATATGCGTGAATGTGTAGCACAGGGGGGAATTTGTTTTGCTTTCATTAAATTTACGGATCTTGACCTGCTATACCTGCTTCCCGCTTCCAGCCTATTTAAATATTGGGATCAACAGCAAAGTGGCGGCCGTAAATCAATCTTACGAACTGATATCGCTAAAGAAGGCTATCAAATTCATTATCAACTCAATCCGCGTTTACCATATTTAAACGCTGTTGATAAAATAATTGCTGCAAAAGCGTAAAGGAGTTTACTATGTCAAATGATAATCAGTCAACGCGTAGTGAGCGTCATAATAACAATGACAATCAACAGCGCAATGTTGGCGGCTTAATAAAGAAAATCTTGCTATGGGTAGCAGGAATCGTCGTTCTATTAATGGTGGCATCTGCAGCTTTATTTTTCTACTATGCCTCAAGCGCTCCTAAGATTAGTAGAAGCGACTTAACAAGTCAGAGTATTACGACTATTTACGATGATCAAAATCGAGTAATTTCTCGTTTAGGCGCACAGAAACGAGAATATGCCAAGGATAATCAAATTCCAAAGCAGCTAAAAAATGCTGTTGTTTCAATTGAAGATCGACGCTTCTACAAGCACCATGGTGTTGATACCATTCGAATTCTGGGAGCAGCCACTTCTAATGTTTTTGGTCGTTCAGCCGGAATGCAGGGGGGAAGTACACTGACTCAACAGTTAGTTAAATTATCCGTCTTCTCAACAGCGGCCTCTGATCGAACATTAAAACGAAAAGCACAAGAAGCTTGGCTTGCTATTAATGTTGAGCAGCATTTTAGCAAGAGTCAGATTCTTGATTTCTACATTAACAAGGTTTACATGGGCAATGGAATTTATGGAATGCAAACAGCAGCTCAATACTACTACGGTAAAGATTTAAACGATCTTGACCTTTCCCAATTAGCCCTTCTCGCCGGAATGCCACAATCGCCTACTTACTATAATCCACTTGTAAGCAACACGAAATATGCAACACAACGGCGAAATGAAGTATTGAATGCGATGGTTCGCAGCAATTACATTACCCAATCCCAAGCTAACCAAGCAGCAAGTGAAAGTGTTACTGCTGGTTTAGACCCTGATCATGGTAATATTTCAGGAAGCGGAACTGCTGTAGATTCTAAAGTTGTTGACCCTTATGTAAAGCAGGTTCTTGCTGATTTACAAGCACAAGGATATAACCCATACAGTGACGGGCTAAAGGTGCACACCAATCTTGACCTTGATGCTCAACAACACCTTTATGATGCTGCAAATAAAAATGTTCAGTTCCAAAACGATAAAATGCAAGCCGGGGTAGCTGTTACCGATCCCCACAACGGACAAATCATTGCCATGCTCGGTGGCCGTCACACAGGAAATGTTGTGTATGGACTTAACCGAGCTGTGCAAAGTAATCGTAGTTCTGGGTCAACCGCAAAGCCATTAATGGATTACGGTCCGGCTATCGAATACTTGCAATGGCCAACTTTCAAATCAATTGCTGATACGCGGTTTGTCTTTCCTGGTACCAACACTGTTCTTCATGACTTTGACAAAAAGTACAAGGGTAATATGACAATGCGTGAAGCCTTAGTTCAATCACGGAATGTTCCTGCTATTCGCGCATTACAAGCAGTTGGAATTAAACGTGCTACTTCTTTCCTTGATGGATTAGGAATTTCACAAAAGCAACCATATACTTTACAAAACGGAATTGCTTTGTATATCTCCCCACTCCAGGTTTCTGCTGCATATGCGGCCTTTGCTAATGGTGGTACTTACTACAAACCTTACTACATTAGCTCGATTACTACTCAAGATGGTTCAGTAAAGCAATTCAATCCTAAAGGTAAACGCGCAATGAATAAAGCTACTGCCTACATGATCACTGATATGCTTAAGGGAGTCTTCACAGATTCACAAGGAAGCGCAACTGACGCTCGACTTGACGGTGTTAACCAAGCCGGTAAGACGGGGACGACAAACTATCCTGGAAATTCTGGTCAGTCTGGCGTAATGGATTCCTGGATGGCCGGGTATACTAAGAATTACTCAATTGCAGTTTGGACTGGTTACGACCACCCACTTGAACCTGGTGGCAGTATTTCAGAACAATATGTAAAGTCAGCACAATTACTTTACAAGGACTTAATGCAATACCTTGACAGCCAAAATCACGCATCTGATTGGACGATGCCAGATACTGTTGAGGCTGTTCGAGTTAAAGGTAAACGTCAGCTTGTAATTCGCGATTCAAAATGGGCATTCGATTATACTGAAGATACATCAGCTGATCGTGATAGCAGTTCTACTTCTAGCTCAAGCGAATCATCATCGTCTTCATCTTCTTCCAGCCCTGCTTCAAGTAGTAGCAGCGAAAATCGCACAGAAGAACGAAATAATACTTCAACTGAATCTTCGTCAAGTAGTGCTCCGGCTAGCTCAAGCTCATCTGCATCTGCACCCGCACAAAGCTCAAGTTCTAGCCCTGCCCCTGCTACGCAACCTAGCACAGCTAACCCATGATAAAATCTTTTAAAAAATTGAAGATAATAAAAAGGATTGTGGAATTTTTCTCCGCAATCCTTTTTATTATCAACTTTTTAAGAATGAATTGTATGTTTTTGCCGACCATTTTGTAGAATATAGACGGCAATAATTACTAAAATAATCCCTAAAATTTCTGCCCAATTCAAGTTCAATTTAAAGAAGATCACACTTAAAATCGAAGTTGTAATTGGTTGAACGGCATCCATGATACTAACTACATCAGATGGGGCATATCTAGTTGCATGAAGCAAAATTCCAAATGGTAAAATCGTTCCGAACAACACCACTGTCGCAACAGATGCTACTAATGTGGTAGTAATATGTGGCGGATTAACCCAGAATGGCCGGTAGAGGTTAAATAGAACTCCGGCAATCATCGTCCCCCAGCCGAGGACAACAATTGGCGGATTCTCATCAGCAGCACGTTGTGGAAGGACAACATAGAATGCAGCTGTAATCCCAGAGCCCAAGCCCCAGAGAAGGGATACAAATGGTAAAGCTAATTGTGTAAAGTTACCACGTGTAATACATAATGCCACCCCAATCAAAGCAACAACAAATGCAATAATATCACTCCTGAACGGACGACGATGCATAAAAACAATTCCACCTAATACAATAAAAAGCGGGGAAAGATATTGAAGAATTGTTGCTGCTGAGGCATTTCCTGTTTGAATAGCATAATAGAACGTAAGTAGGTTTGCCATCAACCCTAAAATAGCATAACTAATAACTGAAATAGTTGTTGCTCGTGTCTTAAATACGTTAAAAATCTTTTTCCCATATAAAAATACACTAATTACTAATAAAATTACTCCTGCTGAAAAAGTCCGCATCGAAAGCATCCACGTAGCAGGAATTGCTAAATTTTGTGAGATGAGTTGCAAAACGGTTCCGGATATTCCCCACATAGCAGAGGCAACCGCTGCCCATATAATTCCCTTCATTACTTGAGAAGAAGATTTTTCCATGTCAACCACCCTTTATTTAATTTTATTCGCCTAATTTATAAATCGGTATTTTAGGCTTTTTCAATGTCTTCTTTTCTGGTTTTTGTCCAGCCTCTTTTCGCTGTTCAAACCTCTTTTCATGCTCATTGATATCTCTTTCGGTTCGTAAGCCTTGACGATCCCAGCTTTGTAGAATCCGGTCCATGTACTGGAGATTTAGCGCACTATTCATTACTGCCTGCCGTAAAGCAAGTTTAATCATTATTGCTGAATAATTATCTTTATCTAACCAGTCATTAACGATTTGTAATTCCATTGATGAGAGAGGTCGGCCAAATTCGGCTTCTAGCTGATTAAATGTCTCAACCCGACTATTAGTATTTTCAACCTTAATTGTTTCCTCTTGGTCATTCTCATTGAGCAATGCTAATTTGTTGATGAGGAGCGAAAAATCATATATCGCATCTTCTTTGCCATCTTCCATTTTTCGCATCTTCTGCTCAACAAGATGGTTTGTCATCATCTGGTGAAGTTGTTCAAACACCTGTCGCTCTTTTGTTCCTAAGTTCTTTGCAATTGTCCGAACATCCGGATTCATTATTCCTCGATCCTGGTAAGATTTGAACTGAAGATATAAGACAAATTGAGAGGTTGTCATCCCTAATTCTTTATAATGATGGAGCAATAAATTACTTATATTTGTTTCACCTGCTTGCAAGTAATGCTGTAAAAGGCTTGCATCTGTCATTTAATCAGCTCCTCTCTTAGCAAAATATTTTTGCAAAAGTAAAGAGACTGAGTAATCCCAGCCTCTATTAGTTTCAGCTTTTATTAAAGATTATTAATATTTTGAACATATTGTCCAGTCTTAAAATTAATCAGATCGTAGCAGAGATTTCCCTTTTGATTACGATATGTTACTTCCCAGACAGTCTTATCATTAAATACCCCAGGAGCAACTTTTAAAATTTCTCGCGGATTGCGATTTGCTTTTGTCATTGCTCGTGCTCTCGCAGCAGTAATCCCACTCGACTGTTTTAGAACCCTAATCTTGCCACCATGTTGGGGAACCATAACCAGGATCGGTTGTTTTTGCTGATTCTTGCCACTAATCGTATAGTAAGTATTCTCCCGATTATAAATATAAAATTGGTCAGGAGACTGGAGATGAGCATATTTTTCGGCAAGTGAAATTGTCTGCCGCCGTGCTGAATTTCGTGGCTGATTGCTAACTGCAAAAACACTCCACACTATTAATAAGATTAGTAAAATCGCAATCAAAAGGTTACGAATTGTCCGCATTGAGGAACCTCGACTCTGTTCACGCTGAACTTCACGCCGACTTTGCATATCTTTTCCCTCTTATCTCTTTAGTTTTTAAATTCTTATATGGCAATCGTTTTGATTATACCAGAAATCAGTAATTAAAAGTTGATAAAGTTTAATTAACTTTGTCCTCTTTACCATTTTGTAAAAACTTCTGAGTAATCGAAATCAATTCAGCAGTTTTTTTGCCACTAACCGGTAAATCAGTAGGTAGACTACTCAAAATCGTCTTTCCATACCGCCTTGTCTGCAGTCGTGGATCAAGGACTACTGCCACCCCATGATCATCTTCCGTCCGTAATAATCGTCCAATCCCCTGCCGTAACCGCATCGTTGCTTTGGGCAATTCTGAATGATAAAACGGATTTTTACCCTGTTGCTGGAGTAATTTATTATGAGACCGATTCATTATTTCATCAGGTGAGTCGAACGGTAAACGCGTAATGATTAAGAGTTCAAGGGCAGAGTCTGGTAAATCAATCCCTTCCCAAAAACTAGAAGCACCAAGAAGAATCGAGTTTTTTCCACCACTAAACTGTTTTAAGATTTTATCACGATTACCCGTAATCCCTTGGGCTAAAATATCCCGCTGATCAAACAGATCCGTTTCGCGAAGCTGACTGTATACCTGCTCAATCATCACCAGTGAGTTGAATAAAATCATTGTCTGATAATCAGCATTCTTCGTTAATTGGTAGATCGTGTCACTGAGGTATTTAATGTAGTCACTGTTATTTTGCGCGCTCGGTACTGGTGCGTCTTCTGCAATCAATAATTTAGCATGCTGTTTGTAATTGTATGGGGATACAAAGCGCCGTGTTAAAGTATTGTTGCGCTCTAAATCTAACTGGTAGTAAAGATACGGCGATCGTGGCGATGTAAACAATGTCGCCCCCACAAATAATGGTTGAGCAAAATATGGATAAACATTCTTTATGAGGTAATGCGTCGCTTCCAATAGCCCCCCACTAAGCTGTAAGGCACTTTGTTCACTTGATTGGCGAATAGTAATCCAAAAAGCAGCAGCTTCTCCTTGTTGTTGAAGTGTTTCGTTAAATTCATTTAGTGTCTGATCGGCCTCAATTAATTTTGCAAGCTGACTCTGAAATTGGCTCATGAGGTAACGATCACTTAATAACCATCGGTCTGGCTGACTGCTAAACAGATGGCTAAGAGCAGAAAAATGGAGTTGCACACTACTCAATGCTTGTTCCAGCTTCATCATCACGGGTCCACTAATATCTAAGAGAGACATCACCTGGTCATTTTGCAGTGGTTGTTCAATTAATTCATTATCAGGATTACCAGTAGCGCTTGCCATATATTGACGGTAAAGGGCTTGCTGGAAAAGGTCAACCGCTTCTTCTACTGCATTGAGGTCACCACGAAGCAATTCAACATTATAACTGCCTAGTGCCTGTTCAGCGAAAATATCGGTTAAGTTTCGGTCATTGCCATTATTAACTAACCCAGACATTATATGAACTGCTGTGCGCAATTTTTGAAAATTAAATGTTCGCCGTGACCGCTTTAAGATACTTTCGCTTAAGTGCTGAGCTTCATCGATTACTAAGTATGGGCGGCGAGTCCCATCCCCTAATTCCTGGGCATGAGCAACTAAGTACGCATGATTCGTAATAATAATATCTGCTTGATGAAGCCGCTTTTCCCGCCGAACGAGAAAATCATCATGGTAAAAGACATTTGCTGGATTCAAGCTCCGAATACCCTGATGACGAATTTCAGTAAAGTATGGCGACTGCTGAGAATTTAAATTAAGTTCATCAAGGTCCCCACTTTGCGTTGAAAGCAGCCATACTAAAATTTTAGCTTTTAATAACTGAACGAGCTTCGAATCTTCAATCACGCTTAAGGAATGAACAAAACGGGCAATATCAATATAATGAGCGTTTCCCTTGATAATCACACTATTCATTTTAAAAGGCAACACCTTGTTTAGTTGCGCGATTGATGTATCAATAATTTGTTGTTGGAGGATATTGGTTGCTGTGCTGATAACAATCTTTTTATCAGGATATGCAACATAACTTAGTGGAAAGAGGTAGCCCAATGTCTTCCCTACCCCAGTTCCAGCCTCGACAATCATATTCTTGGGTTCATCATGAGTATAATTATTGTAAATGCTGTTCATCATTTTGGCTTGAACAGGCCGTAGTTTCAACGTTTCCCCGTATAATTTTTCTTTTGCCTTTTTAGTGGAAGGATATTTATGCTGCTCCCGCTGACCATTAGCGGTGATCGGCCGTGACTTATGAAGAACAATTCCGTGAGAGACATACAACTCTTCGCTTAAAGGCTGTGGCGATTTACGTCGACGCAGCAACTCAGCATCAAAAACCCCGGCTGTTTGTTGAGGTAAGTTGAGCTTCAACTGAGTAATCTTTTCAAGCGTAAGTGTTGGTAATTGTTCAATCCTTTTTAGCAAGTTAGTAAGTAATTCTGCGGTTGCCTCAGCGTCTGATACTGCACTATGAGGGTGATCATGCTCAATGTGCAACGAACTAGTTAAGTCTCGTAAACGGAAACTCTTTGCAGTAGGAAGAAGAATCTGACTAAGAGTTACAGTATCGATTGCCGGAATTGATAATGAAGGGTATCCCGCGCGCTCTAATTCTGCATTTAGGAAAGGAAAGTCAAAATTAACATTGTGAGCCACAAAGGTCGTTTCAGCCAATAAACTATAAATGGTTCCAGCAATATCCTCAAATAGAGGTGCTTTTCGTACATCTTTATCCTCAATTCCTGTTAATTGAACAATCGAGTGCGGAATTTTCTCTCGTGGATTTATTTTTGTTTCAAAGTGATTTATGATTTTGCCATCTTGAACGAGAACACAACCGATTTGAATGATCCGATCTCCATGATTAACATTCGTTCCGGTTGTTTCTAAATCAACAACTGAGTAGATTGGCGCTTTCTTGTCACGCTTCTTTGTGCGCTGACTACTACGCTGTGTCACACTATCACCATATTTCTCCGAAGTTATTATATAAGTTACTAAATATTCTAAACTAAATGATACACCATTCTACTATAAATTTCTCATTTTTACACGAATCGGCCTTTCTTTGTGCTAAAATGTTTAGATTTGGTAACATCCACAATCGTTTTTAGCTAGAATCATTGTTTTATGCTATGATTAAGTTTGAATTTTTATGTAGAAAGTAGGTTACGATGGTGAAACAACAAGGGATTGGTACTAGCCATGCGAAAATCATTTTAATGGGAGAACATAGCGTAGTATACGGTCAGCCGGCAATAGCCTTACCATTGCCAAGCGTTCAATTATCAGTTACGCTCAGCAGTCGCCAAGATAACCAGCGAATTATTAAAAGCCGTTATTATCATGGTAGTTTAGAAAATTTACCTTCCTCCATGATCGGAATTAAAAAATTAATTGACACTTTATCTGCAAGATTTAATGACCACGAAACTGGTTGGGACTTAAAAATCGAAAGTCAATTACCTGCTGAACGAGGAATGGGGTCATCTGCTGCCAGTGCGATTGCAATTATTCGGGCATTTTTTGACTATTATGATGAACCACTCGATCGAACATTATTGCTTCAGCTTGCAGATGTTGAGGAACAAATTACACATCGTAGTCCATCCGGTTTAGACGCTGCTACTGTCAGTTCAGATAAACCGCTTTTTTATGTTAAGGGGCGGATTGGGGTACCAATTGAAATGAACCTTGATGCTTCTTTAGTAATTGCTGATACTGGAAAAAAAGGTGCTACTAAGGAAGCCATTTTGGCAGTTAAAGGTGAACTGAAAAATAACAGCGAAAAAGCTGAGGAACATATTAAGCACCTCGGTGAATTAGTAAAACAAACAAAAGACTACCTTGCGCAAAACGACATTGCCAAACTAGGCGACGCGCTTAACTTTGCGCAAACTGATTTAGCTGCTCTTAACGTGTCAGACCCGGCATTAGATCACCTTATTCATGTTGCACGTGACAATGGTGCTCTCGGTGCTAAATTAACTGGGGGCGGTCGTGGTGGCTGCATGATCGCTTTAATGCAAACAGCTATGGGGGCTCGCCGCCTTGCAAGCATTCTAAAAGAGAATGGCGCGCATGATATTTGGCTCCAACCACTTGATAAGCGAGGTAATAACTAATGGCAACTGCAAAAGCACATACTAACATTGCGCTTGTTAAATATTGGGGAAAGAAGGATCAAGATTTAATCATTCCACAAACTGACAGTCTCTCCCTTACACTTAATGAATTTTATACCACAACTACCGTAAATTTTGATAACTATCTTACTTCAGACTTAGTTGCCATCGATCAACATATCCTTAGTAAGAAAGAGGCCCAAAAAGTAGTTCATGTTTTAGATATTGTTCGTCAACTAAGTGGGATAAAATCTTTCGCACGGGTAGACTCAATTAATCATGTTCCAACTGCTGCTGGCCTTGCTTCTTCAGCTTCCGCTTTTGCCGCTTTAGCAGGAGCAGCCAGTACCGCGGCCGGTTTAAATCTCTCAAGTCGTGACCTATCAAGACTTGCCCGTCGTGGATCCGGTTCGGCAACTAGGTCTATTTATGGTGGACTGGTTGAATGGCAAAAAGGAACTGACGATGACTCGTCCTTTGCACAACCAGTTTTAGAAAATGTTGATTTTCCAATCGAGATGTTAGTAGTCTTAGTTGATACAAAAAAGAAAAAAGTTTCGAGTCGATCTGGAATGCAGTCCAGTGTTGAAACTTCACCCTACTATGATGCTTGGCGCCAAGTGGTAGCTAATGATATGGTTGCTATAAAGAAAGCTATCAAAGCAAAGGATATTGACCAAATCGGCCATATTGCTGAAGAAAATGCCCTTCGGATGCACGCACTTACCTTTTCAGCTGACCCCGGTTTTACCTACTTTAATGGTGAAACGCTAACCATCATTAAAGCCGTGGAAGACTTGCGCAACCAGGGAGTAAACTGCTATTATACGATGGATGCTGGTCCAAACGTCAAAGTTATTTATGACCGAGAAAACCGGAGCAAAATTGTTGAAGAATTAAGCAATATCGTTGGCCCAGAACGGTTGGTGGTTTCACAACCGGGACCTGGAATAAAGATTTGGAATGAATAAAATTTAATGATAAGGGGACTTTAAATTTTGATTACTGAAAAAGCTCCCGGTAAATTATATATTGCCGGTGAATATGCTGTTGTTGAAAATGGTTATCCTGCAATTTTAGTTGCATTGGATCAGTTTGTTACCTGTACGATTGAGGAAAGCGTGCAAGAAGTTGGCCAAATTATTAGTCGCCAGTATAATAACGATCAACTATCTTGGCGACGCTTAGGAGACCAAATGGTAGTTGATAAGCGTGACAATCCTTTTTCTTACATTCTTTCTGCTATTAGGGTTACAGAAGAATATGCTCGTACTTTTAGTCGCGACTTACGAATATTTAATATCCATATTGACAGTCAATTAGACAGTGCTAATGGTCGAAAATATGGCCTTGGTTCCTCTGCGGCTGTTACTGTAGCAACTGTTAAGGCCCTTTGTCGGTTCTATAATTTGCCCGTTAACAAGGACCAAATCTTTAAATTAGCTGCAATTGCCCATTTTGAAGTTCAAGGAAATGGTTCGTTGGGGGATGTTGCCGCTTCTGTATACGGTGGTTGGATTTCCTACCATTCATTTGATCGGCAGTGGCTTGCCCAACAACGTAAGTACCTTGACCTAAAGACGATCATTGACTTACCTTGGCCTGATCTTAATATTGAGTCTCTAACCGCTCCCAAAAACTTAGAGCTTTTAATTGGCTGGACTGGTAAACCAGCATCAACTTCCCAACTTGTTGATAAAATTTCTCTTTTTAAAGCTCGTCGCCAAACTGAATATCATCATTTTCTTGAAAAAAGTAAATCGTGTATCCAACGAATGGTTGATGGTTTTCATCGTCAAGATCTTGAAGCGATTAAAAACGAAATTCGTTATAACCGTGACCTCTTAAAACAACTGGGTACTAATTCAGGGGTAAACATCGAAACCGAATCATTATCTAAGCTTTGCCAAATCGCTGAATCTTTTGGTGGCGCCGCTAAGACATCTGGTGCCGGTGGCGGTGATTGTGGGATCGTCGCTATTGATCGCAACTCTAAATTTGGGAATGTCTTAAAGAGTTGGGCCAAAAATCATATCGAACAACTTCCTTTATCCGTACACTTTATCGATAACGCAAAAAGTTTCAAGAAATCTGTTAAGCACCATCTTTCTTACATCCACAAGTAGATCAAAGGAGGCTCCATGATGGAATCGCGTCATGCCCAACGAAAAAACGAACACCTTTCATTAGCTGCCAAATATTATGACCAGGTTCATCAACACCATTATTTTGATCAAGTGCGTCTAATTCATGATAGCTTACCTGAAATGACGACAGATGATGTTGATTTGCATGTCCAATTAGCTGATAATTTAGAAATTGAATGTCCTTTTTATATTGAGGCAATGACTGGCGGAAGTGATCAAGCCCTTAAAATCAACCAACAACTTGCTCAATTAGCTCACAAGCACCATTTGGCAATGGCAACTGGATCTCTCAGTATTATTTCAAAAGACCCCCAATCCTTTTCATCTTTTGAAATAATTCGCGAAGAAAATCCAGATGGCATTATTCTTGCAAATTTAAGTGCAAATGCCAGTCTTGACCAAGCGATAAATGCTATTTCCCTTTTGAAGGCAAATGCCCTTGAACTGCATATCAATGCGGCTCAAGAATTAATTATGCCTGAAGGTGATCGCGATTTTAATTGGTTGGATAACATCCAATACCTTGTCAGTGAACTAGAAGTCCCAGTTATTGTAAAAGAGGTTGGCTTTGGAATGAGCAAAACGACGATTGCCAAACTGCAAACCCATGACGTTCACCTCATCAATGTTAGTGGACGTGGTGGAACAAACTTTGCGGCGATTGAGAATCGGCGTAACCATGATATTAATTTTGAGAGTTTATTGGACTGGGGACAAACAACTCCCGAATCACTATTGGAAGCTCATTCAATTCGGCGCGGTAAAACTGAAATTATTGCCTCTGGCGGAATTACTTCTCCCCTCGATGTTATCAAGGCTGGTGTATTAGGCGCCCGGGCAGTTGGTGTTGCTGGTTACTTCCTCAATATTCTTCAAAATGAAGGCTATGAAGCATTAGACCAAACGCTCGGTGAATGGCAAGTGATTGTCAAACGCTTGCTCGCGCTCCTTGGTTGCTCATCATTTACCGAGCTTTCACGTGTTGAATATGTTTTAGGAACAGACTTACTATCATATGCTCGTCAGCGACACTTACGCTAACCTAAATAATTGAAATTCCTATTAAGATTGATACAATTGATTTAATAACTAAAAGTTTGGATGGTGATTGAAGTGAATAAAATTAATTGGGGCAAATCAATTACAGTTGGTATAACTGCTGGTCTTGTTGCCGGCCTTGTTAAACTTGGTTGGGAAAATATTCTCCCACCACGGACACCAGAGCGAGATCAAACAAACCCACCACAAAAAATGCTTGAACAATTTGGCGTTCCAGCACAGATTACACATGCTACTTATACCTATTCCGGCCAACAGTTGCCATGGGTAAGCTATGTTGTTCACTTTAGTTTCTCAGCTGGTTTTGGAGTTCTCTATAGTATTGGCGGACAGTTGGCACCGTGGATCAAAAAAGGTGATGGAGTACCATTCGGGATTGCTGTTTGGGATTTCTTCCATCTCAAGTTAATGCCATTAATGGGAACAGTGCCTGCTGCAAAAGATCAACCACTTGAAGAACATGTTTCTGAATTTTTAGGACATGCAATCTGGATGTGGACGATTGATGCATTAATAAAAAGTAAAAAATAATAAAAATCCGAGAGAAAATTTTCTCGGATTTTTATTATTTTAAACTATTCGCCTTTAAAGTAATGCACTTCGGAAGTGAAGTCCCCCGTATGAGTTGGGTCACGGAACAAACCGACATTTATCAATTCATCTCCACCATAAGTCTTATCAGTCATTTCATCATGATAATCAATTGTTGGATCAAGCCCTGCCATCTTGGTATTATTAATTTCAAAACGGTTAGTATGCAACTGCTTAAACATAAATAGCAGTGCTTCTGACTTATCCGGACTGACAAATTCCCAGGCGACTGTATTGCTATCAAAAGGACTTTCTAAGCGAATAAAGTTACCATATTGAATTAAGTGGCGGTGAGCCTTATAAAAATTGATTTGTTCCTTTACCATTTGTCGATCCTCTTCAGTCAAATCTGCTAAGTCAAGTTCATATCCAAAGACCCCACTCATGGCAACATCGCCCCGCATCTTAAAACTGGTAGAACGGCCAGTTTGCTGGTTAGGTGAAACCGATACATGCGCCGTCATAGATGAGATTGGATAAGTTAAAGATGTTCCGTATTGAATCTTTAACCGTTCAACCGCGTCTGTATCATCTGATGGCCAACTTTGCGGCATGTAGTAAAGAATACCAGCATCAAAACGGCCACCACCACCTGAACAACCTTCAAACAAGATATTAGAATAACGGGTAACCAACCGCTCCATTAAGTCATATAAACCCAAAATATAACGGTGGCTAACTTCTCCTTGATGTTCTGCATCCGCTGCGTTAGAGAAAACCTCAGTAAGATTACGGTTGAAGTCCCATTTAATATAGTCAAGCGGCACCTTATCTAAAATTAAGCACATTTGATTGTAGATATTATCAACGACTTCTTTACGGCTAAAGTCTAGTACTAATTGATTACGAGAAAGTGTCATGCCACGGTTCGGTTCATGTAAGGCATAGTCTGGATGTTCCTTATATAACTTAGAATCGACTGAAATCATTTCTGGCTCAAACCAGAGGCCGAATTTCATGTCATGCTCGTGGGTCCGGTCTGCTACTCGCTTCAATCCACCGGTAAGCTTATCCTGGTTAACAAACCAATCACCAAGCGATGAATTATCATCATTTCGGTGGCCAAACCAGCCGTCATCAAGAACAAACATTTCAATTCCCAATGGCTTTGCTTCATCAATAATTTGGTCTAACTTCTTATCATCAAAGTCAAAGAAGGTCGCTTCCCAATTATTAATAACAATTGGGCGGTCTGCATATTGATACTTACCGCGAGCAACCCGGTCCCGTAATAACTTGTGGAATACTTGTGACATCCCATTTAGACCCTGCTGACTAAAGCCCATGATTGCTTCCGGTGTCTGAAAATCTTTTCCTGGTTCAAGAACCCATTCAAAGTCATAATCATTAATTCCGGTTATTAAGCGAATCTGGTCAATCTGATCTTTTTCCAAGGTAAACTGGTGATTACCAGAGTAGACAAGGAGCACTCCCAAAGCGTTTCCCTGAAATTCATCGGTGTTCTTGTCAACTAAGGCCACAAATGGATTCATATGATGAGAACTAGAATTTCGACGGCTAGAAAATTCTGTTATTCCCCGACGCAATTCTTGCCGTTCAGGTTGTCGTTCAAGAGCGTATTGTCCTGGAACGGAGATAACGTCATAATCATGTTTAGTTAAATCCAGTTGCATTGAGGCGATCTTTTCAATTCGTAATTCTTGATTGCTTGTGTTCACTAATCGTGCGTTCCGCGTAATAACTGGCCGTTCATTATAGATAGTGTATGAAAGAATAAGTTGCGCGCCAATTGTTTCATCAACCAAAGTAACTTCTAACGTTTCTGCTTCTTTATCACTTTTAACGTAAGATGCCGGCAATCCAGCTAATTTGGGTTTCCCCGGTAAGATTTTATAAGACTTGTATCGAAAATCAGTCAATCGTGAACCATTTTCTGCTTTGATAATAATTGCGGGCACGCGATAGTCTCCGGTATTATTTCCCGAGTATTCCTGTAATAAATCATCCTTAGAATAAGTTCGATCCATCGATCCAGGAAGGTTTCCTGAAAATCCACGATCAACTCGTGGATATTGGCGTTCACCATGATAGCTACGAATCGCTGGTCCAAAGTACAGGTGGCTGAGAATATTTCCCTCTTCTACTGAAAATAAATAGGAAATCTCTTTATTTTTTAAGTGAAAAACACGTTGTTGTTCATCGAATGTAATCATTAGCTGTGGCCCCTTTCTTGAAATCGATTCTATAATAAACGTTTAGTTATTTTAAGTCAAGCGCTTTCATAACTGATGTGACAACACTTTACTGTTATTGCAGGTTACTAAACGTTTACTAAAAATATGTTATGCTAGAAATTGATTAAAAGGAGGTTTCCCTATGACTGGTATCAGAAAAATAGCACGTGAGGCTGGTGTATCTCCTGCCAGCGTTTCACGTGTCTTAAGCAATGATTCATCTTTTTCAGTAAGTGAACAAACAAGAGCACGAATTAAAAAAGTAGCAGCAAAGTATAATTACCATCCCCATCTAAACATGCCTGTTACTCCGCCGATAACTCCTCGTTCAATTCTAGTACTCACAACTCATTCGCTCGAGACAGAAGCTCATGACCCTTATTTCATTCAAGTTCATGATGGAATTATTCAGGAAGCTTCCAAGCAAAATATTCAAATCAAAGCTTTTGTTCGTTTTCCCAATAAAGCCTTTCAATTTACTGACGCTCAAAAATATGATGGCGTAATTGTCGCTGGAGTTTTTACGCAAGAATTCTACGCTAATTTAGCTAAAAACAATCCCCATATCGTTTTAATTGACGACTATCGATACCTCCCCGCTTACGATATTATCCGTAATTCGTATTTTGAAGCTACTCAAATCGTTCTTGATCAGCTACTAGAAAATGGCCTTAATAAAATCGCCTTTATCGGTGGAAATATTCATCCCATGAATAATAATGGCGAAACAACAGACTCGTATCAAGATATTCGAGCTAAGGCCTATTTGATGTGGACAAGACTTCATAATATTTCTCCATTGATTGCCCTTAATGGTTGGACTCCTAAAGATGGCTTTGATAGCATGAATGCTCTTTTGAAAGATAATTTTCAGGTCGTCTTAATAGCTAGTGACCAACTAACTATCGGGGCATATCGAGCTCTAAAGCAACATCAGCTTAAAGTCCCCCAAGACCTTCAAATCATTAGCTATAATGATTCGGATATTGCTGAATATTTAGTTCCGTCCCTTTCATCGATCAATCCAGCAAGTTTTTCAATGGGTAAAATAGCAGTTCAAAGACTAGTTCACCGTCTGAATAATCCGAATGATATCCCTATTCATATTAATTTGCCCGCCAAAGCCACTTGGCGCGAAAGTTCAGAAATTAATTTGAATTAGTGAAACGTTTTATAAGTAAAAAGAGAGTAATTGTGCTTGTGATACCGTTTTCTAAGGTTTATACTCAAACATGGTTATCAGATTGATAAACGTTCACTTTAATTAAATGAGGTTTTTAATTATGTTATTAGGAAGTATTGAAGCTGGCGGTACTAAGTTTGTCTGTGCTGTCGGTGACGAAAATTTTAATGAAATTGATAAAAAAATCATCCCTACAACTACCCCCGAAGAAACTTTAGAGGCTTCAATTGAATTTTTTAAGCAGTACCCTGAACTGACTGCACTGTCAATTGCCAGTTTTGGACCAATTGATACTAATCCGGCTAGTGAAAAGTACGGTTATATTACTGATACTCCTAAAGTTAAGTGGCAAAATTGCAATTTTGTCGGTACAATGACTGACGCCCTCAATATTCCCGTCTACTGGACAACGGACGTTAATGGTTCGGTTTACGGTGAATATGTCAATTTAAAAGATAAGTATGATAATCCGGCCTTGGTTTACTATACCCTTGGAACTGGTGTGGGTGCTGGCGCAATTCAAGATGGGCGCTTTATTGGGGGAATTAGTACCCCTGAAATGGGCCATGTTCGCTTACAACGTCACCCAGCTGATCTGAACTTTACTGGTATCTGTCCTTACCACCACGATTGCTTGGAGGGATTAGTAGCTGGGCCAACTTTCAAGGCACGGCTCGGTATTAGTGGCGAAGATGTTCCCGATAATCACCCTGTTTGGGATATCATGGCATATTACGTTGCACAAGCTGCTGTTCAGGTAACTGCCATTTTGCGTCCACAAAAAATTATCTTTGGTGGAAGTGTCTCACGCCCAGCCTTTCTTGAACGGGTTCGAAAGCAATTTGCAATGTTATGGAACGATTATCTTCCAGTTGGATCGCTCGATGAATATATTGTCAACCCTTCTGTTCCAGAAAATGGCTCAGCTACTCTCGGTAATTTTGCATTGGCTAAGCACTTAATCGAAACAAATAAATAACCATCATCGGTCACTATAATGTAAAAATGACTAAGACTGAGGAAAATGTTGCTCCTCAATCTTAGTCATTTTGTTTATTTCCAAAGATAGTTCAATAGACCCGCTTTAGTCATTCCATTTGCTGTCGTTTCACGCAAAACTGATGCTGAATTAATTAAAGCCTCTTGTTCACGCGAATCTAATGGTAATTCTACTACCTTTTGAATACCGTCTTTATCAATTACAGCCGGTGTTCCGAGGTAAATATCCTTTTCCCCATATTCACCATCTAAATATGCACTCACGGGTAATACTGTATTTTGATCGTACAAAATTGCTTTTGTTATTCTCGCTAAAGCAGTCGCTACTCCATAATATGTTGCACCTTTCCGGTTAATAATCTCATAAGCCTTATTACGTACTTGTTCTTCTAGTTTTAACAATTCTTGCTTTGTCAGTCTATTAGCTAAAACGTAATCCATTAAAGGCGTTCCACCGATTGTCCCACAAGAATAAGCAGCAAATTCTGAATCTCCATGCTCCGCTAACATATCAACATGAACATCTCGGGGATCAATAGCTAGCTTTTTACCAATCGCTACTCTTAAGCGTGCTGAATCAAGAGAAGTTCCCGATCCAATAACTTTATGTGCTGGAAAGCCAGAAATTTTTTGAACAGCATATGTCAAGATATCGACTGGGTTGGCAGCAATTAAGAAGATTCCATTAAAACCGGTATTAACTACTTCTTGAACGATTTCCTTCATAATCTTTAAGTTACGTTCAACTAATTTAAGCCGTGTTTCACCTGGCTTTTGCGCAGCGCCTGCACAAATAGTAACAATATCAGCATCTTTACAATCTTGATAGCTACCAGCCTTGACCTTTACTGGGGCAGTAAATGGCGTTGCGTCTTCCAAATCTAGCGCATCCCCAACGCTTCGCTCATTACTCTTATTTATAATAACTAATTCCTCAGCTAAACCTTGCTGGATCACGCTAAAAGCATAAGCGGACCCCACAACTCCATCACCAATTAAAACAACCTTTTGATGTTCTTCTGTCGCCATACTTCTTTTTCTCTCCCTAATTAAAATTTACATAAAAAGATGAGCATAAATAGGAACCAAAATGTCCATTGCTAATGAAACGATAACAACTGCCACTGCGGCCATTGCTCCCTGAATTGACCCTAGTTGAACCGCCTTAGCAGATCCAACAGTGTGACCAGCGGATCCAAGACCAAGACCAGTTCCGACCTTAGAAATTTTCTTTAGTCTAAAGACCTTAATCAGGAATTCGGCAAGGGCATAAATAATAACTGCATTTAAGATACATGCCATCGCTGTTACCGCGGGATCACCACCGATTCCCTTTGCAATTGGCATCGCAACAGCGGTAGTAGCTGCTTGAGGAAGCATAGCGGCGGTTGAAACACGGGAAAGAGCAAATAATTTAGCTGTTCCTTGAATCAAAAATAATGAAATGAATCCACCCACAAATAATGTGAGAATTACATCGACCCAATATTTCTTAAAAACATCATTCCGGCGATAAAGCGGAATCGCAAATGCCATTGTTGCTGGGTTCAAGAACCAAAAAATCAAATTTCCGCCTGGCTGGTAAAATTTTTTATAAACTATTGCAGTCGTTGAATTAGCGACCTTGGCCCAGATTGCCAAGATTACAATTCCTAATACCATCCCGACTAACAATGGAGTGAAGAGGAAGAAACCATTACTAATTTTGAAAAGCCACATCCCAATTAAATAGACCAGCAATGAAATAAATACCCCGGTAAAAGGTAACGCCAGATTTGTAATAAATACATTAGTCATTATCAGTTTCCCCCTTGTTAGTCTTGAATAATTTATGATGTACCCCAATAAAGAATGCTCCAACATAAGCAATTACTGCTAATAAAATAATTGTCGAAATAATAATAACAATTACATCTTGTAGCCCTTCTTTTTTCATTAAACCAAGGCTCCCAGCAAGCTGAATTCCTGATGGGACAAACAGAAAGGCAATTAAACTAATCATGAAATCTCCGAACTTTTCAACTTGTTCCAACTTAACAATATGGCAAGCTAATAAAATATATAATAAAATCATTCCAATTAATGGTGTAGGAACAACGAAACCCTTAGGAAAAAGATTAGAGATTAATTGTGATACGAATAAAATTGCAGCAAAGATTCCCATTTGAACTAAAATGGGCGCTTCTTTCTTCTTTTCTTCTTTCTTCATAATAATCCTCCTAAACATGATAAATATGTTTAGGCATTAACGTTAATACCATTTATCACAATCTATTTTACTAATTTTTCTTAATTTGTATTCGTTTTCACTATTAAATAACCTAAATTTGCGTTAAAATGCCCTCCAGTTAGCTTAAAATGCCTTACGCAAAAAAGGATTGGTGAAAAGATAAACAATTCACCAATCCTTTTTATAAACCTAATGCTTTTTTGGTTGTGTTAACATATGATCGACTTACTGGTAATTTACTGCCATCGATTAATGTCAGCTCATAAGTATGATTGAAACTAGGCTGAAGCTCTGTTACGCCATTCAAATTAACAATAAAACTACGATGGATCTGTAAAAATTCTGGAGATTTTAATTGGTCATAAATATTAGTGAGCGTCTGTCGACTAATGATTTTATGCTTATTAAGAGTCCAGATATAAACAAAGCCTTGCTGTGCCTGTACGTAAAGTATTTGTTTTTTCTGTAAAATAATCGTTCGCTCGTCGTTTTGAATCGAAATTCGAGGATTCTGCCTTAATTCCCTCTTAGCTTTGGTAGCATCATCCTCTGGCGAAATTAATTTGGCGACACGCATAATTGCTTCGTTGACCCTTTTAGCAGAAAACGGCTTCAAAATATAGTCAACTGCATCTGCTTCAAAGGCATCTAACGCATAGGAATCGTAAGCAGTGGCAAAGACAATATGAGGACTATTATCAAATGATTTTATTTTTTCAGCTAATGCCATCCCATTTCCATCAGATAACTTTATATCTAGGAAAACCATATCTGGGTGTTCACTTTTTACTTGTTCCTCTGCCATAAAAATCCCATCTGCTTCAAGTATTTCTGTAACTTCACTATTTCCCTGAATTAAATAATGAAGTTCTTCACGAGCAAGCGGTTCATCATCAACGATTAAGACTTTCATTGTCTGCACCTTCCTTAGTGTGATATGGTAAAGAAATTTTAATTTTTGTTCCTTTATTACTGCTTGTAATTTGAAGGGCACTACGCTCATCATATAGACCAATTAAGCGCTGATTCAAATTATATAGCGCATTTCCACTTCCCTTTGAAGATGTCAATGGTTCTTTCCCAAGTTTAGGAAGAAGTTCCGGTGCAATCCCTTCCCCATTATCAGCTACTTGAATTTCCAACCGCGCTCCCAGCTTCTTTATTGTTATTTGAACATTATTATGGTCTTTACGTGCTCCGAAAGCATGTTTAAGCGCATTTTCAACTAATACTTGAATTGTAAATGGCGGCAGGTAAACATCATTTTCGACTTGTTGATCAAAGGTAATGTTATATTTCTGTGGAAACCTAGTTTGTTCCAGTTCAAGGTATGCATCGACTTGCGTTCGCTCTTGTCCCAAAGTAATTTCGGTCTCCCGGGCCCCAATTAAGTTAGCCCGGAAATAATTACTAAGTTGAAGGAGAAGTTCTCGCGCTTTCTCTTGATCCCGGCGTAAAATTGCACTGATCGTATTAATAGCATTAAAAAAGAAATGCGGATTTATTTGTGCTTGTAAGGCTTTTATCTTAGCATCTCGAACTAATTGCGCCTGTACTTCTGCTTCACCCAATGCAATTTGGTTAGCAAAAATCTCACATAGACCGATTGTTAATTGAATTTCAACCGGTGTTAAATGCCATTGATCAGTATAATACATTTTTAACGTTCCGATAACTTCATTTCCAATTCGCAGAGGGGCAACAATCGCGGCTTCTAGAGGACAATTGGGATCGATACAACCAATCATTTTACTATTATTTGCGATCTTTATTTGACCCGTTTTAATTACATTACTGGATAAAGAAGTTTCTAGTCTATTTCCTGGGATATGGTGATCATCACCAGCCCCAATATGCGCCAGTATTCGTTGTCTGTCGGTGATACTCACTGCATCGAAATTAGTATATTTTTTAATGATTTTGACTACTTGTTGCGCTGAGCTTTTATTTAATCCTTGACGAAAATAAGGCAAGGTTTCATTTGTTAATTGCAAGACAGAATGAGTTTGCATAGCGCGCAGTTCTTCTTCTTGGTGAAGGTACATTGAGATGATTGATAAGAAAATTGATGTCCCCAGCGAATTAACCAAGATCATTGGCAGGGCAATATATTTAACTAAGACCCATCCCGTGGGACTGAACAGTAAGATAAAAAGCATTTGAATACTTTCCATCAAAATTCCCACAATAAAACCATGCCACGGCGTCATTACCTTAAAATAACTTTTTCGATCATGATACAAAAAACCAGAAAGCGCCCCAATCAAAACTGAGCTGGGCACATAAAACCAACCTTGCAGGGGTGCACCTTGAATAATCCGATGGACCCCTGCTACTAACCCTACTAAACTACCGACCCATGGCCCACCGATAATTCCAGCAACTGAAACAGCTAAAATTCGGGCATTAACAATCGAGTCATTTGTTGAAATGGCCGTAAGAATGATTTTGTTATGCAACTGGTTATTTGCGTCAATCTCTATTCCGGTCATATTAGCCATAATAGCAAAAATAGAAAAAAGAATCGTTAGTTGAATTTTGGCACTAATGGTTTGATTAAATAACAGGCGGCGGAATAAGGGCACACTAACTAGCAAAAACGCTAGAATAATAATTAAACCAACCCGCTCTGCCATTAAAATTGTTAAATATATCATTTATCCTTGTGTCCCTGTATTTATTACTGGTTGCGTGCCCCGTTCACTAATAATTGCTACCATAATGTTATTGATGATTTGCAAACGTTGCTCATCTGTTAAATCAAGGTTGGCTTCCTTGCTTAGTCGTTCAATTGCTTCTTCAGTAATTGAAACAGCTCCTTCAACAATTATCTTTCGCGCTGATAGGATTGCCGATGACTGTTGTTTTTGCAGCATGGCACTGGCTATTTCAGTTGCGTAGGCTAAGTGGGTCAACCGTGTTTCAATAATTTTGACCCCCGCTACGTTTAACCGTTCTTGCAGTTCAGCAGTTAACCGCTCTGATACTTCGGTTGGATTCCCGCGAAGGGTAATTGCATCTTGATCTTCAAAACTATCATATGGATATTCACTAGCAACATGACGAACCGCAGACTCGCTTTGAATTTGAACAAATTGCTCATAATCATCAACCGAAAATAGCGCTTTTGCGGTATCAACAACTTTGTAGACAATAACGGCCGCAATTTCAACTGGATTACCCTTTGAATCATTGACCTTTAAAATCTGACTATTAAAATTGCAAACACGTAGAGAAACAGTCTCCTTATTTGTAAATGGTACCGTCATAAATAAGCCTGCATCACGAATAGTTCCAATATAATTACCAAAAAAAGTTAAAACTTTGGCTTCATTTGGCTGAATAATTGTCAATGATGTACTAAAAAGAATCACAATCAAGAATAAAATAATTCCAATTGTCAGAATCACCGGAAAATTACGCGTAAAACCAACAAACATCAACCAGAGACTAATTAAACCGATAATAATCGCCCCGAGTAACCCGAGGTAGCCGTTAACGTGAAAGGCTACTTTTTCCTTCATATTCGATAATCCTCCTAATTTAAAAACGTAACCCCTTGGGATAAAAGTTTTTGATTGTTTTACCGACCAACTTTCCAAATCCAGTAGTATGTTCCTCACATACTAATAAGTACCAACCATTCGGAAGGTCAGCATCAATATTGATTACATCCCCATGGACATATTGATGCCACTGTTCCTGGCTTAGTTCAATGATCCGGTTTGCCTCCTGTGGTAAGCTGGCAAGAGCCCATGCCAACGCTGGTTCAAATCGCTTTTTCTTAAAAGTGCCGAGGTGAAGTCCAGGTCGGAGTACATTTAGTCCCTCGATCTTGTCCTCTTCTAATGGCAAATCATAGAGCTGGTCACCAAATAAAATCAGTTGGTGTGGTTGATAGTCTGGAAAAACGCTTGTAGCAAACTGGTTAAAGAGTTTGACCTGTTCTTTGTCTGGTTTAACAATCGATTGTTTTTTCCGCTTATTCTTCTTTTTGCGCTTTTTATCAGTTGACTCTGGTTCACCATTTACTAACTTAGCAATGAAATGTCCTTCCCCCTTGAGATGGTGCGGGAATAATCGGACTGTCTTTTTCAACTCTTCATTGCCATCCCCCCATTCCGGACGGCCATCATCCATTCCGGACACCTTTTCGATTGGGATAAGTTTCAAGTCTGGATAGTTATTGAGCAGCCATGAAATGTTTTGTTCATCCTCTTCTGGTGCAAAAGTACAGGTCGAATAGACTAATGTTCCTCCTGGCTTTAGCATTTTCATTGCGGATGCTAAGATCTTTTGCTGGCGGTTAGCACACTCAGCGGGGTATTCTGGTGACCAATATTCAATTCCAGCGGGCTCTTTTCTAAACATTCCTTCTCCAGAACAAGGCGCGTCAACAAGAATTCGGTCAAAATATTGGGGAAATTGTTTTTCTAAATCTGCGGGACTTTCACTAGTGACAACTGCATTTTTTGCACCCCATCGTTCCAAGTTTTCCGCCAAAATCTTCGCCCGTTTAGGGAAAATTTCATTAGCAACTAATAGCCCCTGATTGTTCATTTTAGCGATGAGGTGGGTTGTTTTGCCTCCTGGAGCTGCACACAAGTCTAGCACACGTTCTCCTGCTTGTGGGTTAACCACTTCTCCTACAAACATTGCTGACGGCTCTTGACTATATACCCATCCAGTAACATGGTCTAATGATTTTCCATTCACTTGGCCATAATATCCTGTCGGCACATATGGTACTTTCCCCGTAGCTTTTTCAATTGTTGCAACTGGTTGTCCGTTCTTTAATGGATTCTCGCGAAAACCACTATAACTTGACTGGGCAAGTGCTGATAAAAACTCATCGGCCTCTGCTCCCATTAGTTTTTTGTATTTCGTGACAAATTCATTTGGTAATTGCACGTTATTTTTCGCTCCTCTTTATCGTAATATCTTTATTGTAACGTATTTTTTAGTCTTTTTAAGTCAAAATACTTGGCAAAGTGTTAAGTTTTTGTTTACAATATTGTAATTGAATTTTTTATGGAAAGAGAAGTGAGATGGTAATGGATCAACACTTGATCGCGCTTGATCTTGATGGCACAACATTAAATAATCAATCAAAATTAACAAATGAGACAATTATAACTTTACGTGCCCTTGCCCGGGATGGACATATTGTCAGCATCATTACTGGTCGTCCTTACCGGATTGCCAAACACATTTACGATGAAATTGGAATTAAGACCCCGATGGTAAACTTTAATGGGGCCTTAACACATATACCTCATGAACACTGGGATAAAGAATATGATGTTGAATTAACACGAGAGCTAGCCTTAGACCTCCTAGCCCACCGGAAAGAACTAGGGATTAAAACAATTACCGTTGAAAATAAACATCATGTATGGGCTAATCAAGCTAGTAATGATTTACCTGAATTCTTACCAAACAAGTTGCGCGATGATCAAATCCTAACTGCGGCTAACTTATCAGGCAATCCAATTGCAATGACAATCCAATATGAACCGGAACACCAAGAAGAAATCATTAAGGCAGTTAATAAAAAATACGGCGATTTCGTTGAACCACGAGTATGGGGTGGCCCTTACAACATCTTAGAACTGATCCATCGTGGCACGCATAAAGAATCAGGAATGTTCTATATTGCTAAACAGTACCAAATTGACCGCCAAAATATTATTGCGTTTGGTGACGAACATAATGATTTGGAAATGCTTGATGCAGCGGGACGTGGTGTTGCAATGCATAACGCGATTCCTGAGTTGAAGAGCATTGCCAATGATGTGACACCAATTGATAACGAACACAATGGGCTGGCAAAATACTTACGCGATTATTTTAAGGTTACAATATAAAAAGCTAGGAAGAGATAGTTTAAAACTACCAATTCCTAGCTTTTTACATAGTTATTCCTAGTCAACTAGTTTGCCAACAACAGGGATACCTTCAAGAACTGATTCCAGATGGATAGAACGAGGCATTACTGAAGTTAAATCACGACCAGCAAGGTTTCCATGGTGTTTACCATCCTTCCATTGCGGAACGTTAGAGACATCGTAAACAATCCCTTTAACGGCAACGTATGCGGGATGTCCATTTCGACCATCGAACTCAGCGAGCTCGGTTGTTGTAAATGTTTTTTCTGCCATCAATGCTTCACCTTTCTCTGATTCAAGAATAGCTAATAATTACATTCTAGATCAAACAATCCATAAATGCATTAATTATTAGATGATTATTATTTTTTCTTCAATCAACTTAATAAAATTATTAAAATCGGCTTTTTGATTGCTCTTCTTGCCTTTTCCATTCTTTTCATAAAATAATTTATAGATAAAAAGATAATCTTTATTACATTAGTACAAAAAATTGGTATAATAAAAGGCGAAGGTGATTCTGCAATCACTTTCGCCAACATACTTCTACTGTGGACCATTGATGTTGTCATGTCATCAATGATCCTCTTTTATTTTACAGCATTAGTTTTATTCTGCAATAAATTTTCACAATTATTCCAGCCGTTTATTGAAACTATTTCAGCAAGTGTGAAAAATAACCTTCGTATCTTGATAATTATGAGCAAAAAGAAGATACTGAAGAAGAGATAACTTTAAGAATGAAAGCAGGTTTATTGATGTATAGAGTACTTGTGGCGGATAATTATCCAATCATTCGAATGGCAGTTAAAAATCTGGTTGAGCAACTGGATAATTTCAAAGTAATTGCTGAAGAAGCAACCGGAATAGATGCCTCATTACGGGTTGAACAAGGTGATATTGATATCGTTATCATGGATTTGACGATGCCCCCTGGTGAAAATGGCCTAATCACAATCAAACGAATTCACGAACATTTCCCTAATATCAAAATTATTATTTTTTCTTCTCGTAATGAACCTCAATACATCAATCAGGCAATTTATAATGGCGCAAATGGCTATATCTTTAAAAGTTCCTCGCCAAAAGAACTAGTTCACGCTCTAAGCCATGCTATTAATAGTCAAAAATACTTAGACAATAATATTATGGTAACAAAGAAAGATTTATTAGTTATCAAAGGCGGGTCTCCACACTTCGATTTAGGAAATTACATTGCTCTTTCAAAACGTGAGCAAGAAATCTTACCGTTAATTGTTCTCGGATATACTAACAAAGAAATTGCTACTAAGATGTTTATATCCCCTAAAACTGTTGAAGCCCATAAGACAAAGATTATGCAAAAATTAAATCTTGCTTCACACGCAGAACTTCTCCACTATGCAGTTAAACATCAATTAGTAGACCTATAGATAATGGGAGTGAAACAGAAGTCACCTCTGACTTTTGCCTCGCTCCCATTATTTTCATTTATTACTAATTGTCTTATCAAAGTTATTTAAGAGAGCAGCTACTTGAACTTCAACAACATTATTTTTATTGAAGCGAGCAAATACCTCTGCTTCAGTTAAAAGTTGGCGTATTTTTTTCGAGCTTTCTCCTAACTCAATTGCATTATTTGCTTCTAGTAATTTGATTCGTGGTAAGAAATAAGTAACATGATTGCTAGCACAGATCTTTGTCGTAGCCTCCAAAACTTGATTACTAACCTCTAGCCGCTTATTTAATGAATGGTACTCGGCAGCATAGTACATCATCGTTACAATCCGGAGATAATAGTTTCGATCAACACCTGCTAAGTCTTCATCTGCCTTTGATCTTAGGAATGCAATAACCTTTGAGAAAAAGAAATCAGCATGTTCCATTGAATTTTGCCGTGCATATAAGATCCCTGATCCTAAATATGCTAATGGCGAAAAGATCGTCCGATGTTGCTCATCTAGTTCATCTAAAATCTTAGTAAAGTTAAAGAGACTTGTCGACGCGTTATTATTAGTTAAAGTGTAAATCATCCCTTTTAAATAATAATATTGCATCCGATCTTGCGGCGATTTCAAACCTTCAAGCCGAATCTTCTTAAGGTTGCTAACTGCCTGTGGAAAGTGCTCAATCATTAAAGCTAACTCAATCTGGTCAAGCAAACTCCGGATATAACGAATTGAAGACGTATTGTCTTTACTTAAATCATCAATCGTTAGTCCTAGCCGGTCGCAAAGCTGCGCTAGAATTGTAAGTGATGGTACCTGACCATTACTCTCAAACTTACTTAAGGTCGACTGGGTACAAATCCCCTTGCTTAAGGCAACTTGTGAGTAGCCGAGTCTTTTTCGTTGATAAACAAAGCGTTTAATATCCATGTCTGACCTCCTATATCTAACCGTGAATTCCTAATGCAATTTTAGCAAATCTGCTCATTCTTGACAAATCCCAGACTGGCTCCCACACAAGGTTAATATTACATTTAGTTACACCTTCAACAGAAGTAACTGCATTGGTAATATCCCGGTTTAAGATATCGCCTAATGGACAGCCCATTGTCGTTAAAGTCATTGTAACCGTACATTCACCATTACTATCAACCTTAACATCGTAAATAAGGCCAAGATTAACAAGGTCAATTCCCAATTCTGGATCAATAACTTCTTCCAAAGCATCCATCACTTTATTTTCAATTGGTGAAAAGGGGGTATCTTTTTCGTCAGCCATAAACGTTCCTCCAAACTTATTTGTTAATTCAATTAACCAATTGAACCTTCCATCTCAAAGCTAATCAAACGGTTCAATTCAACTGCATATTCCATTGGTAATTGCTTTGTAAATGGTTCCACGAAGCCCATAATAATCATTTCAGTTGCCTTTGCTTCTGAAATCCCCCTACTCATAAGATAGTAAAGTTGTTCTTCAGAGATCTTAGATACTTTAGCCTCATGTTCCATTGCGACATGGGCATTGTCAATTTCATTATATGGAATCGTATCTGATGATGATTGGTCGTCCATAATGATCGTATCACATTCAACGTGGGCTTTAGAGCCATCAGAGTGCTTACCAAAGCGGACTGTTCCACGATAATCAGTTGAGCCACCCGTCTTAGCAATTGATTTTGAAACAATTGAACTAGATGTGTTTTTAGCATTGTGGATCATTCGGGCTCCCGAATCTTGGTGGATTCCGTCGCTGGCAACTGCGATGGAAAGCATGGTTCCCCGTGCCCCCTCACCATTAAGGTAGACGCTTGGGTACTTCATCGTGACTTTTGAGCCAAGGTTCCCATCGACCCATTCCATGGTTGCATTTTCTGCCGCTGCAGCCCGTTTTGTTTCCAGACTATAAACATTATCAGACCAGTTTTGAATAGTTGTGTAGCGGCAATAGGCATCCTTGCAGACATTAACCTCAACAACCGCAGCATGGAGACTATCAGAAGAGTAATTAGGAGCAGTACATCCTTCAACATAATCAACACTTGCTCCTTCGTCAACAATAATCAAGGTTCGTTCAAATTGTCCTGAGTTCTCCGCATTAAGCCGGAAGTATGATTGAATTGGTGTCTTTGTCTTAACGCCCTTTGGTACATAAATGAATGAGCCACCCGACCATACTGATGCATTTAGGGCCGCAAACTTATTATCAGTTGGTTGAACTAATTTACCAAACCATTTCTTAAATAATTCTGGGTATTCTTTTAAGGCTGTATCCGTATCAGTAAAAATAATCCCCAGCTTTTCAAATTCATTTTTCATATTATGATAGACAACTTCGGATTCATATTGAGCAGATGAACCGGCAAGGTATTTTCGTTCTGCTTCTGGAACTCCTAATCGATCAAAAGTCCGTTTTAAATCTTCAGGCACATCATCCCAGTCGCGAAACTTTTTATCGGTCATCTTTTGGTAGTAAAGCATGTTCTTCAGGTCTAACTCTGATAAATCTGGCCCAAATTTTGGCATCGGCAATTCTTTATAAATCTTGTAGGCCTTAAGCCGGTAATCTAGCATCCATTTAGGTTCATGCTTAGCAGCTGAAATTTTGCGGACGGTTTCTTCTGTTAATCCTCTTCCAGTTGAATATTCCGGCTCAACGTCATCGTGAAAGCCGTATTCATACTGGTCACTATTATTTATAATGCTAGCTGCATCATTACTCATTATTTTCTTCCTCCTTGCTATCTTTCAACAGTGCTCGTTGTAATGCCCACCATGAAAGCGTGGCACACTTTATTCGAGCTGGAAATTCCATGATACTGGTAAGAATTTGGGCATCCCCTAGTTGATCCAAATCAGCTTTTGAATGTTCTTTACCAATTGCCATATCAGAAAAAGTTTTAGCCATCGCAAGGGCTTCTTCAGTTGTTTTTCCCTTAACAGCATCGGTCATCATGCTTGCCGATGCTTGACTAATGGTACAGCCATCACCAGTATAGGCAATATTTTTGATTTTGTTATCTTCTACTTCGACCTGAAGATTAATCGTATCTCCACAAGTAGGATTATGAAGGGTCATTGCATTCGTAGTAGTTGCTAATTGCCCTTTATTATGTGGATGATCAGCATAATCGAGAATCACTTCACGGTATAAACCATTTAACTTAGATAGTCCCAATGTTAAAGAACTCCTTTGTTTCCTTGATTGCGTTAATTAATTGATCAGCATCTTCTTTAGTATTGTAAAAATAGAAACTGGCACGCGCGGTTGCCGCTACTCCTAAGTCTTCCATGAGCGGTTGCGCACAGTGGTGACCAGCGCGAACTGCTACCCCATCCATATCAAGAGCCGTAGCAACATCATGGGGATGAAGGCCTTTGATATTAAAGGCAATTACCCCCGTATGCTTTGCTGGTGATTGTGGACCATAAACTTCGACATCTGGAATAGCGATTAACTTGGGCAAAACATAGTTAACAAGTTCCTGTTCTTTTTGCACAATTCTATCCATTCCAACACCATTTAAATAATCAATCGCGGCTCCTAGCCCAACTGCCCCCGCAATATTTTGGGTTCCGGCTTCAAACTTAAACGGGATATCAGCCCATGTACTCTCATCACGGTGAACATCGTTAATCATTTCCCCACCATATTGGTAAGGAGGCATCGCTCGTAATAAATTCTCTTTTCCGTATAAAACCCCAATTCCCATTGGACTCATCATCTTATGACCAGAGAAAGCATAGAAGTCAACATCAAGGTCTTGTACATCGACTGGCATATGAGGAACCGCTTGCGCTCCATCACCGACAACGATTGCCCCATGTTGGTGCGCAAGCGTTGCTAATTCTTTCAAGGGTGTCACTGTCCCTAATACATTACTGGCATGAGCTACTGCCACAATCTTTGTCATATCGGTAATTTTCTTTTTAGCATCTGCAAGATCAAGTTCGCCATCTGGAGTTAATTCAATATACTTCAGGGTAGCACCCTTTTTCTTAGCTAATTGTTGCCAAGGAATAAGGTTACTATGGTGTTCCATAATTGAAATGACAATCTCATCACCAGGCTGAATATTTTGTTCGCCATAGGTTGTAGCGACGAGATTCAACCCATCCGTACACCCCTTTGTAAAGATAATCTCATTAGCACTCGACGCGTTAATAAACTTTTGCACTTTTTTTCGCGCTTCTTCATAATCCTTAGTGGCACGTTCTGCTAGGGTATGAACTCCTCGATGAACATTTGCATTATCTTGATCATAAAAATTAACAAGTGCCTGAATTACCTGACGCGGACGCTGAACGGTCGCAGCATTATCAAGGTAGGCTAAGCGTTCATCATTAACCCGCTGATTAAGCGCTGGAAAATCAGCTAAATAATTATTCGTATTGTTGTCCATCGGCGAGCTTCCTTTCAAGAATTGTAATCAACTTATTCCGGACGTCCGCTGCTGGGATTGCACTCAAGACTGCTCCTAGGAATCCTCGAATAACCATTCGTTCTGCTTGTGCACGCGGAATTCCCCGGCTCATTAAGTAATACATTTGTTGCTGATCAACCGGGCCAACGCTAGCTGCGTGTCCAGCCTCAACATCATTTTCGTCAATCAGCAGAATTGGGTTAGCATCCCCCCGTGCTTGATCTGACATAATCAATACCCGATTTTGTTGGTCAGCCTTCGCACCATGAGCACCATGAATAATTTGCCCAATTCCATTAAAAATCAATTCAGACTTTTCAAGAATGACACCTCGCTGGTTTATCAATCCGGTAGTATGCTTGCCGTGGTTAGTAACGCGGTTGTTGACGCCAACTTCTTGGTCACGAGTAGTTACGGCAATCATCTTTGAATTAGCATAACCCCCATCACCTAGTAATTCGGAATCCATGTCACCAACTGTGGCACCATCATTCATCAAGCCGACTGCCCATTCAACATGTGCATCTTTGCCAATATCGGCACGTCGCTTAAAGTAAGTATGGGTATGAGGGCCGAATTCATCTAAGGAAGAAAAGTCGATCTCACTATTTTCCTGCGCCATTAATTCAATCATCATATTAGCGGCATTTTCATGATCACCAACCGTTGTAAGGTGTTGGATAAATTTAATTCGGCTGCCACGATCGGCAATTACTAGAATATGCGAAATCAGGGGCTCGTCTTGAGTGCTATCCTGAATAATCTCGGCCTCAATTGGTTTTTCAATTTCAACGTTTTTTGGAATATAGAGGAAGAGACCAGCATTAAGGTAAGCAAGATGATAAGCAGTTAAGCGGTTTTCTTCAGGGTTGATTGCAGTCATGAAGTACTTATTGAAAAGTTCAGGATATTTGCGAGCAGCAGTAAAGATATCTGTTAAAATAACACCTTGCTCTTGAAGCTTTTGTGGCAAGTTAACATGGAGCAAAGTTTGCCCAAACTGGGTTACCTTAATTACTTCATCATCGGCGGTAGGTTTTTCAACTAGGTTAGTGTCTGATTTAATCCATTTCAATGGCTGATCCGCAATCAGGGGCCAAGTCCGAAAATCGAACCGTTGCATCCGTGGCAAACGGAGCTTTTCCATTAGCTCACGAGCATTAAGCCGGCGATCAATCAATTGCTGAGGTTCATTATTTGCCTTACTAGCAGCAAGTATTTGTTCTTTTGCTGAGTTTAATTCTGTCATCAAACTGCCTCCTAGTCTTCATCATCTACAAGTTTGATATCAAGACCTAATTCATCACGTAAACCAGCGTACCCCTCATCTTCAAGTTTCTTCGCGAGGTCAGGACCGCCAGTTTTAACAATTCGACCACCCATCATTACGTGAACTGTATCAGGAACGATGTAGTTCAAGAGGCGTTGATAGTGAGTAATAATCAATGAACCAAAATTGTCGCCGCGCATTGAGTTAACGCCCTTTGAAACCACCTTAAGGGCATCAATATCAAGTCCAGAGTCAATCTCATCAAGAATCGCAAAACTGGGTTCAATCATTAAAAGCTGCAAAATTTCATTCCGCTTCTTTTCACCACCCGAGAATCCCTCATTAAGATAACGTTCAGTCATTGATTGACTCATATCAAGTAATTCCAAGTTCTTATCGAGTTTCTTAATAAAGTCCATAACTGAAATCTGATCATCTTCAGGACGACGAGCATTGATCGCAGCACGAAGGAATTCAGCATTAGTAACCCCTTGAATTTCAGCTGGATATTGCATTGCAAGAAAGAGGCCTTTTCGTGCCCGTTCATCAACCGGCATATCAACAATACTCTCCCCGTCAAGAAGAATATCTCCTTGCGTAACATGATAATTAGGATGACCCATGATGGTTTGAGAAAGAGTAGATTTACCAGTTCCATTTGGTCCCATAATCGCATGAATTTCTCCAGTCTTCATCTTGAGGTTAACCCCTTTAAGGATCTCCTTTTCTTCTTTGCTTTCTTCATCTTTAACTGAAACGTGAAGATCCTTTATTTCTAGTGTTGCCATAAAATTCATCCTCCTGACCGAAATATTCCAAAATATTCTCGGTAAATATTCCATAAATATCAATAAATTCTTTACATTCTTATTATATCCGAATAATAAAAAAATAAAACTATTCATCTCAATTTATTTTAAGCGCTTCCTCAAAAAATATTTTGAGTGTATAATGAAGATATAATATAGTGTTTATATAATTTAGGAATATTCAGCGAGGCAGGTGGCAATAATAATGCAACAAAATTATATTCTTCACTCATTTGACTGTTTAAATACAGCCACTGCCGCCCGGTTACATGATATGGGCTTGTGTGAAGGGTGTCCGATTAAAGTAGTTCAAAAATACCCCTTTCATGGCCCAGTGATAATCGAAAATGACCACCAACGAATCGGTTTGCGGTACACCGTTTTCGCATTGCTTACGGAGGCAAAGTGAGATGACAACAGTTGCGCTGATTGGAAACCCTAATACTGGCAAAACGACCCTGTTTAACTCGCTCACTGATAAATACGCCTATGTCGGTAATTGGACAGGAGTCACAGTTGAAAAGAAACAAGGGACGCTTAAGGGAACAGATATTGTTATCATCGATTTACCTGGTGTATATTCACTCGATCCTTTGACAAAAGATGAAGCAGTGGTAACTAACTACTTAATGCATAATCAACCTAATATGGTCTTAAATATTACAAATGCTAGTCAGTTAAAACGAAACCTTTTGTTAACAATCGAGGTATTGGAACTCGGCTATCCTGTTGTATTGGTTCTTAACATGATTGATGACCTCCGTCGATCAGGGTACGACTACGACCTTGACCTGCTTGAAAAAAGGCTGAGTTGTAAAGTAATGACAACAAATGCGCGCGGACACCAAGGAATTGATCAATTACGAAAAGAAACTATCAATTGTAATTCGCTCTATCCTACCCAACTAGATTTAGATTATCCCCCGATGATCAAACAGGCAATCAGGCAGGCAAGTACAGCGCTGGAAAGCGATTATTCTTTTGCACCCCAAGTTGCGCGTTGGTTAGCGATTCAATTCATAAGTAAGAATAAAGTAATCCGCAAATTTGCCCAGGAAAAAGAGCTAACTCCCCTGCTTTCGCAACAAAAATATTATGATGCGCAAAAGTTTGCTGACCAGATTTTTGAAGTCCGATTACAGTTTATTGAGGATACGCTCGACCAGGCTGGTCAACCCCTTAACAACGGTGGCCAAGTTGAGATAACAAGTCGAATCGACAAGATCGTTACTAACCCGGTTCTCGGCTTACCAATTTTCGTCTTAATTTTCTTTGTAATGTTTAAACTGTCCTTTGATTGGGTTGGCACGCCCCTTTCAGATATGCTTGATCAATTTATCTCAGGCCCGGTTTCAACTACTGCCGACCAAACCCTAGCTAGTCTAGGGGCAATTCCCGCATTACGGTCGCTAGTCGTTAACGGTATTATTGCCGGAGTTGGAGGAGTTTTAGCCTTTATTCCGCAAATCTTCATGCTCTTTGCCTGTATTTCCCTGCTTGAGGACTCTGGTTACATGGCGCGGGCAGCCTTAGTAACAGACCGGGTTATGCAGATGATTGGTTTAAACGGTAAATCCTTTATTCCATTAATTATCGGTTTTGGTTGTAACGTTACGGGAATCATGGCCGCGCGAACAATTGAGCAGCCTAAAGAACGACTGATTACTACCTTAATCATGCCGTTTATGAGCTGTTCCGCCCGCCTGCCGATTTATAGCTTATTCGTTGCTGCCTTCTTTCCCCGTCACCAAGCACTGATTGTTTTATCAGTCTACTTCTTAGGGATTGTCGTGGCTTTAGCAATGGCAAAATTCTATCAAGTAATCTTTAAGGTAAAAGAAAGCTCAGTTTTTGTAGTTGAACTTCCGCACTACCATCTTCCCCGCCTTGATATAATTTGGCATGGCACATGGGATAAAGGTAAGGGATTTATTAAAAAAGCTGGAACAATTATTTTTGCCGGAACTGTTTTAATCTGGATCTTATCAAGTTTTGGTACTAGTGGTTTTGTTACTAATTCGGCTAATAGTTTTGCCGCCGACCTTGGACACATCCTTGTTCCGATCTTTAAGCCAATTGGTATTGACCAGTGGCAGCCAATTAGTGCTTTGTTTACAGGGATCCTTGCCAAAGAGGTTATTACTTCTAGTATGATGGTAATGTTCCATACAAGCAGTAAAGCATTCCTCATCGCTTCACTTGGTCAGTTTATGACTCCGCTTTCGGCTTACACGTTACTAGTCTTTATTCTCTTATATGCACCATGTTTCGCAACGTTAGCAACTATTAAACAAGAAACTGGTTCGACTAAGTGGATGCTTTATTCTGTTGCATCCAGTTTAGTCGTTGCATATGGGCTTGCATTTATTATCTTTCAGGTTGGTCGATTGTTTATTGGGTGATTTAAAATGAGATTAATTATTAACGTTATTATTATTGCTGCAATTATTGCGTTAGCCTTTTACCTCCTTGTTAAGACTTTTCAACGAGGCAAGCAGGGTAGATGTGCAGCTTGTGACTACGATTGTGAAATCAAAAAGCTGGCAAAGAATAAAAAGCAATTATAAAAATCTGGAGACGTGTGGAATTTGTTCATTCCATGTCTCCAGATTTTTTATTGATTATTCAATTTTTCTCGTAACATAAACCGGCGAATCTTGCCACTCGCGTTTTTCGGCAATTCCGAAACGAAAATATAGTGTTGAGGAACCTTATAGCGCGCCAGATGTTCATAACCATAATTCATTAGCTTGGTTGTAGAAAGACGACGATCACTGACAACAAAGGCAACTGGTACTTGTCCCCAGACAGGATCAGTTTGGCCAACGACTGCCACTTCATTAATTTGTGGGTAACGTTGGTAGACCTGCTCAACTTCTTGGGGAAAAATATTTTCGCCACCCGAAATCAACATTTCATCTGCACGACCATCGATATAGAGGTACCCTTCTTTGTCCAGATGACCAATATCTCCCGTCCGGTACCAACCGTCAATCATCTTAGAAGGTAATTTATCAGGCAGGTTAAGATAGCCAGGAGTTAGAGCCGGTGTTTTCAGCAGAATTTCACCATCTTTACTAAGTTTTAGTTGGGTTGAGAATAGAGGTTGTCCAACTGATCCTAATTTTAGGAGTGCATCGGCCGACCGTAATGCAATAATTTGGGAACATGTTTCCGTCATCCCATAACATTGAACAACAGGAATTGACCGTTGCAAACACGTTTTAAGCGTTTCTCGATCAATCGTTCCGCCCCCAAGTAACATACAACGAAATGCTGAATTATAGTGCGTATTAGTCTTATTTTGCTGCTGAATGAGCTTTTTCAGCATAAAAGGCACAACCGACATAATGGTGACCGTTTCATTTGCTAAAATCCGTTCAATTTCTTCAGCACCGAACTTCTCAACCAAGCGAACAGTCATCCCGTAAATTAATCCCCGCATAATAATCGAAAAGCCACTAATATGGAAGATCGGTGCTACACATAACCACTTATCTGCGGACGACAAGCCCAAATTCAATGCAGAAGAGACTGCTGAATAAAAATGGTTGCCGAAAGTTTGCAAAACTCCTTTCGGCTTACCGGTCGTCCCAGAAGTATACATGATGCTGGCTGCCCAGTCTGATTTAAATACCGGAATCAACTCTCCTGGATCGGCATTTGTTATCAAGAATGCACTGTAAGACTTAAAAGGATTCGTCATTCCTGATTGCCAGAGAGAATTTTCAACCAAGCACAATTGAAGGCCACTATCTTTAATTTGTCGTTCAAGCTCTTCACCAGCAAGCCGCCAGTTCAACCAGACAATCGTGCGGCCACTACACATGACTGCTAATGCTAATTTATAGCTCATCAGAGTATTAGTAGCTAGGAGTCCTACCCGCGAACCAGGATTAAAGTGGTCAATTTTTCCCACAAGTACCTCTACTTGTTTTTTTAATTCAGCAAATGATAGGCGCTCATTACCGTCATCAATTGCAATCTGGTTTGGCTGAGTTGCCGCTTGCTTTAATAGCCAGTTTTGTGTTTCCATTTAAATTGCCTCTTTTTATGGGAATTTAGGGAACTGGTCAAAATCAGGGTCCCGTTTTTCGTTAAAGGCATCGCGCCCTTCTTTACCTTCATCAGTGGTGTAGAAGAGCATCGTCGCATCACCACCGAGTTGTTGGAGGCCAGCTAGTCCATCAGTATCAGCATTCATGGCAGCCTTAATAAACCGTAATGCCGTTGGTGACTTCTTCAAGATTTCGTTACACCAGTCCAAGGTAACCGATTCAACTTGGTCTAATGGCACAACTTTGTTAATCCAGTTCATCTGGTAGGCTTCTTCGGCACTGTAGAAGTGGTTTAAGAACCAGACTTCCTTTGCCCGTTTGTGACCGATCACGCGGGCAAGGTAACCAGATCCATAGCCAGCATCAAAACTGCCGACCTTGGGACCAGTTTGCCCAAATTTAGCATTGTCAGCAGCAATTGTTAAGTCACAGACAAGTTGCAAGATGTTTCCGCCACCAACTGACCAGCCTTTTACCATTGCAATGACTGGTTTAGGGATAATCCGGATTAAATGCTGCAAGTCAAGGACATTGAGACGGGCAATCTTATCGGGACCGACATATCCGCCGTTACCTCGAACTCCTTGGTCACCACCAGATGAGAAAGCCTTATCACCGGCACCGGTTAGGATAATCACCCCAATTGTGCTATCATCACGACAGATGGTAAACGCGTCGATCATTTCTTGAATTGTAACGGGGGTAAAGGCGTTCATCTTTTCTGGACGATTCATTGTAATTTTTGCAATCTTTCCTGCTCGTTCAAAAATAATTTCAGAATAATTTTTAACCGATTGCCAATCAACTGTTGTCATAACTACTCTACTCCTTTTGTGAGGTCAATAATAATGAACCTATTAGAAAATTTAGATATTCAAACTCAATCAGTCACAGCCAACAAGTGCGTTATCACTGTTAAAGTAAGTGATAAACTCAAGCAACCTTATGGAATCGTTCATGGCGGAATAAATGCGGTCCTCGCTGAAACCGCAGCTTCCTTAGGTGCCAATCAATGGTTAGCTGATCGTCAACAAGATCAAATAGCTCTCGGAGTTAATATTACCACAGAGCACCTCATTGCGGTATCGAATGGTGAATTAAAGGCGATTGCAACGCCGATTAAATGTGGTCGACGAATCCAAACCTGGCGAGTCGATATCCATTGTAATGATCAATGTACTAGTACTAGTATAGTTACCTTAATTAATCAGCCCCACCCTTAATTTTCTGATCATTTCTTTAATTAGTATTTGAAAATAAAATTATTCGGAACTATAAAAAATGGTTATGCACCTTTATTACTACCCTTTCTCGCCTTAACGTTCGATTAATCGTTCTAATTATACAAATCTCGTTATTGTTCTAAAATGAGACATTTGATAAATTAATATCAACGCGAGGCGAACTGCGTGATAAAATTAAACCGTTTTATCTTGCCTGAATTAAGGAATGAATCCCTTCTTTTAGGTCGTCAGTTTACCTATTTGGGGAGAAGAAAAATAAATAGGACAAACACTATGATGGGAAGCATGTCGCGTAAATTATAGTTTTAAAGGAGAGCATTTTTGATATGCGCTTCAATGAAGAAGATGAAGAAAAGTACCTTAAGTTGATTAACAATACCCGTCGCGGAAGCAACAAAGACTTCGAAGAGTTATTTCGCCGTTATTGGCCGCTCGTTCGCCGACTGTGGCAACGATATAATATTAGCGGCCTTGAATTGGCAGATTGGGAACAGGAAGCCCGTGTTGTGATGCTAGAAGTTATTCGTTTATACAATAATCAAGGTCCCCGCATGTTTAGCTGCTTTTTTAAGGAATGCTTAACCAACCGGATTCGTGATATTCAACGACAAACTCAGGCCCATAAACGGATTCCAGCGGGCTGTCTTTACGCATTAAGCGATGATTTTGCTGAAACACTTACTGACTTTTCACATCATTCCCCTGATGACATTATTTATTGCCGGCAGAGTCTTGACCGTTTACTTTGCCACTGTTCTAAATTTGAACGAGAAGTACTAGTTTATCTCCATACTGGTTATTCGATAGCTGAGATTGCTGGTACCCTTGATTGCTCTAAACGGAGCGTCCAAAGTGCCTTGCATCGTTGCCACGACAAGCTATTAAAAGTATTAATGAAGTAAGGACTTATAAAGCAAAAATAAGGTGCTGAGAGAAAGCTTTTTATTTTCTCCCAACACCTTATTTTTTATGCTTTCCTAATAAACAAACATGCAATCACTGCAACTAATGCACTAATAACAAGACCGAAGAAAGCGGCTGAATATGAGCCGGCAGCTTGGACAATCCATCCAATTAAGAGCGGACCAACAAAACCACCGAGTTGCCCACCAAAGTTAACAATCCCAATTGATGATCCATAAGTTTTCTCCGATAAAATCTGTGCAATGAAACTAAAGATACCGGTAAATGCCAATGATTTAACGAAATAAATCAAGACATCAAAGATCACAACGCCTACTAATGAAGTTGACTTAAAGAGACCAAACATGAAAACCAATGTCAGGAATGAAGCAATACTAATCATCCACCGTTCATGCTTCTTAAACAAATGCACCATCACAAAGCCAGAAATAAATGCTGCAATACCTCCAGAAATAACTGGTAATGGTACTAACCAGGCCAAGTTCTTCAAGTTAATTCCTTGTTCTTGCAAGAAATAAACTGGCATCCAGGTTTCAAGCCCTTTAGTAATGATATTCAGGGCAAGTCCAATTACTACAAAAGCCCAGACACGGTGGTCAATCTTTTTCCATTCAATCTTGGGACGAGCCTGCCCATTTTCTTGGCTGCTATTAATCGGCCGTTCTACCAGGTAATAGGCAAGCAAAATAATAAACCCGCCAACCCCAAGCCAAACAAAGGCATTTCGCCAACCATTGCTAGCAATAATTGGCACAATAATTAGTGGTGCTACTGCTGCCCCGGCATAATTCGATGAAATTAAGGCAGAAGTTGCCTGTGATTTCTCACTCTTATCATAATTTTCAGAAATTCGTTTTAAAGCCGCTGCTGGATATGGCCCTTCTGCAATCCCAAATAGAAACCGAATCGCAATCAAGGCAGCAAGGGACCACGCCCAGCCAGTCACCATCGTCATCAACGACCAGATAAACAGGGAAATAATCACCATCAGTTTACTGCCAAACTTATCAGTTAAGTATCCCCCAGGTATCTGCATTAAAGTATACCCTAAGAAAAACGCACTGGCGGTTGCTCCTAATGCTGCTGCCCCCACATGAAAGTCTTTACCGATGTAAGCAAGGGAAATATTCATCACTGTTCGGTCAGCAAATAGAATCATATATCCTAAATATAGTAGCAGAAAAGATCCCCATCGTTTTGCTACTGTAAAGTTACCTATATTTTCCATAAAACTACTCCTTTAATATAAAGGTCTTTTTTATTGTAATTGACCATTTTAGAACTTACCACCAAAATTCTAAGAATGTCCGCTAAAATTAAGAACGTCACTCTTAATATTTTTTTGTTAAAATATTAGAGATATCCTAAAAAATGATTGTTAATCCAAGGAGGAATTATGGATTTCTCATTTAAAAAACGACCGGTAAAAAGACTATACGGTGAATATACGATTTTATTCATCTTTTTAGCCTTATGTATTTTCGGGACATATTTAGTTACTGGTCATACTTTTATTCTCAGTAAAGATGCTCTGAACCAGCATTTACCTTTACTAGCAAAGTATCGAGAAGCACTGATTAGCTTCTTCCACCATCCTCGCCTAAACTTCTGGTCATGGCAAATGGGGCTAGGCAGTGATACCTTTCAAGTATATTCTTACTATACAATTGGAGATATTTTCTCTTACCTTGCATTGCTTTTTCCCGCGGCAAAGATTACCCTCGCCTACCAGGTAATTAATATTATCCGGATGTATTGTGTTGGCCTCGCTTTCGTCTATTTCGCGCAACACTTTAAGTTTCGCAATAGCGTCATTTTGATGGGGGCAACAACCTACCTGGTCAATTCGTTTTTACTCTATGCCTGTATCGCCCAGCCCTTCTTTACCACTCCATTTATTATCTTTCCGTTAATTGTGGTTCAGATTGAACGGATAGTACAAGAAGGATCACCCTGGCCGCTTGCTGGTGCCTTTACATGGATGCTAGTAAGCAACTATTACCTTGCTTATGTTTTAGGAATTGGTTCATTTCTCTATCTTGTTCTTCGCGTAGGAACACATTATCGTCGCACGCTTAATTATGGGAAAGTCTTGCTTAAACTTGCCTTTGCGACAATTACTAGTGTCCTCTTATCAGCGGTCTTGCTCGTCCCCGAAAGTATCGCGGTCACAAATTCAACCCGGACTGGATCATTATTTGCTAATGGTTTAAAAACCTATCCTCTTTACTACTACCTCTTTTTGCCTAAGTCACTGATTAACGGTGGTCAATGGTATTTCATGTTCTGGTCTGCGCTAGGGATCGTTTCAATTGGTTTTATCGCCCTTGTTTACATTTATTCTCGCCCCCGAAAGTACCCCCTGCTAACGATTAGTCTTGGTCTAGCGCTCATCATGCTGCTAATTCCAGCAGTCGGTGCTTTCTTCAACGGAATGATGTCAGCTTCTAACCGTTGGACGCTCTTGATTTACCTTCCATTAGCAATGGCCGTCTGTATTCTAGCAGAGAATATTCCGACGCTTGATCAAAAGACAATGGCGGTTCTAAGCTGGGCAACAGGGATTTACCTCATTGTCTTGATCGCAACCTTCTTCTTTGACAATGAAAATGATATTTTTATGCCGGTTATTTTCTTAATCGGCTCCCTAATGGCCATCTGGTTGATCCACTTAAACAAACTGGCTCATCCTTACCGGTGGTTACTAGCGATTACAATGCTTAACGCCGGGGTAAACGCAATTTACGCGGCTTTCCCTTATAATGGTGATTTCTCTAGTAGTATGTTGAGCCGGGGAGAGTATCAAGCAATTACCAGCAACCGTTACGGTAACCTTGATCAGGATTTGAAGAACAATTCTTTTTACCGCGTTTCAACAATTAGCCAAAATAAGATTATTGACGGCCCTAACCTTGATAATGACCTTACTTCTGGATTGCATAACATTGATTCTTACTATTCACTGCAAAATAAATATTTGGGACAATTTAATACAAGTCTGCAAAATAACCAATACCAGGCTAACATCCCCATTCGGCAAGCTGATGATCGGACAATTATGAATAATTTCTTTGGCGTCAAATATCTCTTTGTTCAAAGTAATGGTGATAACGCGACAAAGATTCCCGCTGGTTACTTTTTAGATAAAGCAACGGATCCAGTCATCAATTATGATGAGGGGCAACCAAGCAATCCACAAAGCAAGGATGAGTTTGTGCCCACGCAAACGATGCGGTATAAAACAAACTATGCCTTCCCATTACTTTACTGGCAAGATAACTATATTAGTAAAAAAGATTATCAATCACTCTCACCAACTGAAAAAGAACGCGTTTTAGCTACCGGTGTTCTGGTTGATAAGCAAGCAAAGCTCCGAGGAATGAAAGCCGCTAAACTCAAGACGCATGTCTATCCCCTTAAAAGCGAGTTAGTTTCCAACCGCTTGAATAAGGTTAACCCGGCTAATTTGACCTATACCGATAGTGAAGAAACTTATCAATTGCAATTACCAGAATTGCAAAGTAAAAAAATGCAGCAAAAATTAAAGGGTAGTGAGTTGCATATTGAATTTTCCAAGATTAAGTACACTCCTTTCTCCATGAAAGAACAGATTGCCTACGAACAAGCACATCTCAAGGAAACCGTCCTTAATCCCGGAAATGTTATTAATCAGCGCTATACCCACTATCGCTATTGGCGTTACCACGTTTTAAATGGTTCACCTGATATTAGCTTTAAGCTTAATATCGGCAGTAAGTTTGGAATCGCTACGATTGAGCAGGCGCGGCAAAGTACCCTTTCCTTGTTCAAGCATGTTACTAATTCGACGCTTAATATTGGTTATTATGATGGCAAGCTTCCAACTTCACTCACCTTCCAGCCCTCAAAACTCGGAACTTATAAGCTCAAATACCGGGTAGTAGCAGAAAAAATAGATAATAATTATTATCGTGAAGTTAAAACATTGCAGCGCCATCGTCTAGAGGACGTTAAATTCAAACGTAACCAAGTTCAAGGAACGATTAAAACGACTCGTCCTGGCGTCCTCACCTCTTCGATTCCTTATTCTACTGGTTGGTCAGTGAAAGTTAATGGTAAAAAGGCAACTACCTTACGAACAAACCAGGCTTTCTTAGGAGTATACTTACCTGCTGGAACTCACCATGTTACCTTTAGCTACGAGTTGCCGGGAATCAAATTAGGCGCATTACTTAGTTTGATTGGCCTAGGCTGGACCATTTTTGCCGGAATCATTACGATCGGATGGGAACGGAAGCAAAGATAAAGTAGAATAATTCTTGCATCCCTTTCAAGAGACGCTTAAGATAAAATTAAATCTATGGGCAGGAGAAAAATCGTGCATAAGAAGTTTATCTACATTGTCTACCAAATTATTATGGCTATCTTAGCCGTTATCTCGATTGGGATGCTGATCGCATATTACGCCAAGCGAATCAATATTGATACCTACCCTTACAATATGATTGACAATGGGATTTGGTTGGTCTTCTTTACTGATTACGTTATCCGCCTGATTATTTCACCAGATAAACGCGAATTTGTTAAAGATAACATCTTTGACCTTCTCTCAATCATTCCTGCCAGTAGCCTCTTCTTTCTCTTTCGAATTGGTCAAATTGGCAGAACATTTCAGTTGCTTAAACTCATGCGCATTATGCGTTTGGTCGGTTTTACCGGTCGGCTGGGTGTCTTCTTTGAACGAAATGAGTTGCTCTACTACTTATACATTACGATTGCCGTCATAATGGTAGCCGCTGCGATGTTTTGTATCTCGGAGAAAGTCTCTTACGAAACAGCCCTGTGGTGGGCAATTACAACTGCTACTACGATTGGTTACGGGGATGTGATTCCTAAGACCGGAATTGGCCGGGCAGCCGCGATTGTCCTGATGCTCTTAGGAATTGGTTTTATTGGGATGCTTACCAGTACAATTACTGAGTTCTTTGCCAAAAAAGACGAACGGAAGATTTCTGCCCAGTTAGTCAAAATACAACATGAAAATCGCCAACTAAAGGCTGAGTTAGATGAAATTAAACGTTTGATTCAGAAAAATAACCGTTAGCAAATAGCCTCTATTCAAGGATTTCCCAAGAATGGAGGCTATTTTTAATTTATTTGTCGATTTAACGAGATCATCTCTAGTAAGCTTTGTGCAGTGATCGCTCCTTCATTACCCGCTTTGAGTCCCGCTCGTTGCATTGCTTGTTCAATGTTATCGGTAGTAAGGATGCCAAATGTAATTGGAATATTGCTCGTTAAGTTAAGATTCATTACGCCGCTAGCAACATTTTGACAAATTAAATCGTAGTGATCTGTTTCACCTTTGATAACAGCGCCTAACGTCAAAATGCCGTCATATTCCTTTTTTGCCAATAATTGTTTCGTCATAAACGGAATTTCAAATGCTCCCGGCACATGGTATACATCAACGTTTTCAAGGTCAAACTTAGCTAACATTTCGGTAGCTCCCTGCACTAATTGTTTAGTGACAGTTTCGTTAAAATCAGCAACAACAATCCCGATTTCTGCACTTTGAACATTAAATTTCCCAGTAAATTCTTTCATGATTAAGCCTCCAGATTCAGTAAGTGATGAAATTTATTTTTCTTTGTGATTAAATAATTCTCGTCATAGTTATTAGGTGCGATTTCTAATGGTATCCGTTCATTGATTTCAATATCGCCAAGTTGTAATTGCGCAATTTTATCGGGATTATTAGTAAGTAAGTTAATCTTGGTTATCCCTAATTGGTGTAAAATCGCAATTGCTTGGTCATACTGCCGTTCATCAGGCGCAAAACCTAATTTTTCATTGGCCTCGACAGTATCATAGCCGTGTTCTTGCAAATGATAGGCTCGCAACTTGTTTGCTAAACCAATTCCTCGTCCTTCTTGACGCAAATAAATAATAATCCCGCTGCCGTTTTTCTCAATTCGGCGCATTGCTTCATGAAGTTGAGGACCACAATCACAGCGAAGGGAACCAAGAACATCGCCAGTAAAGCATTCTGAATGCAAGCGAACCATTACAGGAGTAGTTGGATCAATATCTCCTTTTATCAGCGCTAGATTATTGTCATCAAACCATCGTAAGCGAAAGTCACCATACTGAGACGGGAGATGCACCTCTTCTACTGGTTTGCTCGCTAAACTTTGCCGGTATTCCTGAAGTTCTTTGATCGTAATGATGGGTAAGCCAAATTCGGCTGCTTTCTCATGAAGTTCCACTGATCGCGCCATTTCACCATTGTCTTTTAAAATCTCACAGATATAAGCAACTGGTTCCACTCCAGCTAAGCGCGCAAGGTCAACCGCAGCTTCAGTATGTCCATTTCGTTCTAATACCCCATTTTTCTTTGCAACTAAAGGAAAGATATGACCTGGCTTGTAGAAGTCTTCGTTTTTAGCAGTCGGTGCGGCAAGATGAGTAATAGTACGCCAACGATCAAAGGCTGAAATTCCCGTTGTTGTCGAATGATGGTCAACGCTGATCGTAAAAGCCGTACCAAAAGGATCTGAATTATCAGCAGTCATCTGAGGTAATTTCAATCGTTCAGCTACTTCCGGTGCCATGGGAACACACATCAATCCACGGGCATACTTAGTCATGAAATTAACCTTTTCGGGAGTAGCTTCACTAGCAAGCCCCACCAAATCGCCTTCTGCTTCGCGGTCTGCATCATCCATGACAATTGCTAAACCACCTTCTTGCAGATGCTTAATCGTTGCTTGAATTTTCTTTACATCCATTATTTTCGGCCTCCTAGTAAATTTGCAACTACATATTTATCTAAAATATCGGTTTCTAGATTAACTTCATCCCCTACTTTAAGCGTATCTAAGTTAGTCACGAGTTGAGTGTGCGGAATCAGCCCAACCGTAAACCAGCCATTACCAGTTTCCATCACTGTTAAACTTACGCCATTAATTGCGACACTTCCTTGCGCTACCACTTGACCATGCAGGCGTTGTGGAAGACTAAATTGCACTTCAATAGCATTTTCATTGATAGTTTGATCTAAAACTCGTGAAACTTCATCAACATGACCGGTTACAATATGGCCCTCTAGCCGTTCACCAATTTGTAATGAGCGTTCCAAGTTAACATCAGCGCCTTCTTTCAAATTCTTGAATGTTGTTTTTTCAAACGTTTGCGGCATTAAGGTTGTCGTAAATTGATTATTTTTAATACCTACTACCGTTAAACAAGTGCCATTTACCGCGATTGAATCTCCCAGTTGGACCGTAGTTAAAAAGTCATCAATTCGCGGAGTAACCACTAGTTCAATTGTTTCTCCTTGCAGGTTGATTTTTATTATCCGACCAACTCCTGCTACTAAACCACTAAACATATTCCATCTTCCTTTCCGCAACCCTAATATTATTTTCTAAGATTTTAATTTCCTGATGGGTAAAATTCATTGGGTAAGCTAGTTCCATGCCGCTAACACCTTTTTTGCCAAGCATGTGGGGAGCTACGTATGTAATAAGCTCTTCAAATAAGCCTTCCTGTAAAAATGCTTGATGAATTGTAGGGCCACCTTCTACATAAACAGATTGAATTTCTTGTCGACCAAGTTCATGTAAAATATCAGTAATTGACCACGTTTGTCGGTAAAATACCCGCACATCTTTAGCAAGCTGGCATTGCATAGTGCCATTTTCCGTAAAAATCCAAGTAGGTGCTCCCCCATCAGTCAACAAGTGTAAGGTCAGACTATCTTTTAAGCGTCCCCGGCGGTCAAGAACAATCCTTACTGGCGGAAACTTTGTCGGACTAGTCGTTAATAAAGTTGGATTATCGATAATTGCGGTTTGGCTTCCAATCAAGATTCCTTGAAAATTGCCACGCTCGGTATGAACCATTTTTGCCACAGCAGAATTAGTAATCGTCGTTCGTTGACCTTTTTCTGCGGCCACGCGATAGTCAAGACTCACTGCTTGTTTTAAAGTTACCCAAGGTCGTTGGTGCCGATAGAAGAAATCGTAATGCGGATTTAAGGCCTGTGCTGCTTCTTTAAGGATGCCCGTTTTGATAATAATATTTTGCTGTTGAAGCGTAGCAATTCCTTTCCCGGTAACAAGCTGGTGCGGGTCTGTTTCCGCAATCACAACCCTTCTGATGCCCGCGTCAATAATCGCCTGACTACATGGTGGTTGTTTCCCATAGTGATTGCAGGGTTCCAACGTGACATAAAGAGTTGCTCCCTGTAACTGTTTCGGCGTAAGTTTACCTATTGCATCCCGTTCAGCGTGAATTCCACCGTATTCGTGAGTATGACCTCGCGCTAAAACTTGACCATTTTTCACAACAACTGCCCCAACGCGAGGATTTTTCCAGGTTTCATTGCCAGCCTTTGCTGCTTCAGCGATTGCCATTTGCATGAAATAAGCATCTTCCACTCTAACCATCCTTTCCAAAATAAAAACGCCCTAAGATTTCTCTCGGGACGTTAAATAGTTAACTTAAAAAAACAGCTCGGCAAAAATAAAATCGGATAACATCACTGCTATCCGGGGCTTTACGTTTAAACTGATTGTGTCATTTTTAGTTTTCTTCTCCCATCCAGACTATACTGTCGGTACCAGATTTTCACTGGTTCAACCGTTAACATAAATGCTAACGGGTCACGGACTCCAAGCGTACTTGTTACCGTCGGTTGGGAATTTCACCCTGCCCCGAAGAAAATTAGATTGTTAAATTTACATATAGTGTAACTCTTCACTTTCTTTTTGTAAACAGCAAATTTATTTCTGTGAGAAACTTTGCAGGGTATCCATGATCAATTGGATGAATTTCTCACGGTCAATATCAAGGAGGACTTCAGTATTTTGGGGCTTGCTAGTTAATTGATAGTAGTCACAAACCGTCTCTCCCCGTGTAAGATCGCCCTGAGTTTCAACATCTACATTCATTTTATCAGTACCGAACATGGTGGGATCAATCAACCAAGCAATCGTACATGGATCGTGGAGTGGCGCACCTTTAAAACCCCATTTTGGATTTTCATGGTACTGTTCAAAGAAGTTTAGGAGACCAGAGAAAGCTTGGGCAACTGGATTGTCGATTTGCCCAATTTGTTCAATCTCATCTTTCATAATCTGAGCTTTATGAGTCACGTTCAACGGTGCCATTACCAGTGGCAGGCCAAAGTTCATTACAATTTTAGCTGCTTCCGGATCAACAAAAATATTAAATTCGACTGATGGTCGCCAGTTACCAAGTCCCATTGCCCCACCCATGAAGACAATCTGATCAATCTTTTCTTTTGCCAAATCGGGATAAACACGCAAGAATAAGGCCGCATTTGTCATTGGACCAGTAACTACTAATGTAACCTTTTCATCACTTTTACGAAGAGTTTTAGCAATCAACTCAATAGCAGGAATTGGTTGAACTTTGAAATCGGGATCAGGAAGGTCCGCACCATCTAAACCCGTCTCCCCATGAACTTCCGGTGCAGTCTCAAGCGGCTCAACCAGCGGAGTTTGATTTCCCTGAGCAACTGGAATATCTTCTCGATGGAGTAAGGTTAACATCCGCATCGCATTATTTAAGGTTTTGTCTGGTGTTTGATTACCAGCAGAAGTTGTTACAGCAAGGACATCAATCTTCGGTGAAGCAACGGCCATCGTTAACGCCAATGCATCATCATGTCCAGGATCGCAATCAAGAATTATCTTTTTGGTCATTTGTTATCGGCATCCTTTCTTTGTGAATCGTTATTATAGCGGTTACATTAATTATAGCAAATGAACATTATTCAGTTTAATGTCGATCAATAAAATTTAAAAAGACATAATAAAAGGACCACCTAATCGTGATCCTTTTCAATATAAGTTATAATTTTACGCTTTCTTTACCAAATAAATTGGTAAAGCAATAGCGCCAGCTAAAAGGGCTAAAATAGTAAACTTCTTCTTTGAATGCTTCTTAGGTTGTGTAGTTTTGTTTTCAGTTTTATTTTTCTTCATAAGAATCTACTCCTTTGTTCAAAAACCTATCACTACCTACACTCTTATTTTAGCCCCATTTTGCCTTTACGTAAAAATATATGGGCCAGGTAATTAAAGCAATTATAAATAACCAAACAATTATCTTTTGAAATAGGTTAAGTTTCCAAATATGTTTCATAAGTTCACCTTATTTCTTTTTGAGCCAGCTAAATATCCCATGGCGATGCGCTTGCTTTTCTTGTGCCTCTGTTAACCGGGTAAGCAATTCAGTCATTTTTGCATCAGTATTTACTTTTTGAGCGTCACGAGCTACCGCGCTGCTATTATACTTTTGCTGAAGGGTATCACTGTTAAGCCACCGATCAAAATTAGCAACATCGACAATAAAACCAGTACTAGTATATTGATAACTAATTCGATACTTTCGCGGCAAGTATTGGAAGTACCGTTCCATCATCATTGAACCATTATTTCGCGCCGTACTATCTGAAACCTTATTAAAAAGCTGCTTATTAATTTGCGCTTTTAACTGACCATCCTGCTGAATAAACGTTAGATCAGCACCGACTTCCGCCTGGTTAATCAGCATTGTCCAATCATTTCGCCCGACAAAAAGTGAGTAATCATAATTATCGTCAAAGTAATCTTTAACAAGCTCAAACATCCCAAATTGGTCCATCGCTTGTTTCAAGACATATTTGATTGGATAAAGGTAATCCCTTTCAATCTTTTGTTCTGTCTCTGGTGACACATCATTGAAAAATTTCGCAAGTTCAACTTGGCAATAACGATAAAGTTGATCGTTAGCGCGCTCAAGCAAGTCATTTAATTTAGCTTCTCGTTCATCTTCATCCCCGGCAAAAGTTGATTCAAAACTAAGGTACCATAAACGACGCATAATTTCAGGTTTAAGGGAAAATTGCGATTTACTATCACCCTCACGACGATTCATCGTAAAAATAAATGATGGGAGTGGCTGAGTTAAACTACGATTATTAGTAATCTCTTTAATGAAGCGATCAAAATATGGCCGTGTTGTTAAGTCAGGACTAATATCATCAATCATCATCGGATTAACGGGCCCAGCACTATACATATAATCGCTTAAAACCGTTGTAATAGTCATATTGATATTGGACTTTCCTAATGCATAATTTTTAGCATCAAAAGCACCACCATCAAGGAAATTGCCACTCCCCGTTAGCTTGGCTGCTAGCCGCTTTCCCAACGTCGACTTTCCTGTTCGTCCTTGACCAATCAAGGCTACTCCGAGGGGAACGTCTTCGCGCGATTTACTACTTGGCGATAATTCATACATATTACGGATTTTCCATAGCCAGGGCGCTTCAAATAGGAAACACATGAAATCACATGCCTGCCATCCCTCGCCGACTTCTTTGTAATTATCGTACTCATGGGCAATATCACTAAATAGTTGCAGCTGTTCACGGAGACGGTCACCCGTTAAATTCGATGTTATTAATTCCGACTTTACATTATCGCCAACACGGGGCGCTTCAAATAATTGACCATTGTTATAAAACAAGACGGGCTTAGGATAGAGATCTTCTTCACGGGTAATCTTTCCTGAGTTATCATCGTTTCGAGACACATGTTTAACTACTTGAGTAAGGCTGTAGAGTTCTTTCCCGATATTTTCGAGGTTGCGTTTCTTATAGCCAGCATTACCAAAGAGCTTGACAGTTTGGGCGACACTCAATTTTTCTGGAGCTGATAGTTTCTTTAATTCCTCGTCAGAACTATACTGATCCTTATATTCTTTTACTTCTTCTGCCGGGATAATCACCGCATCCTGATCACCGGTATCCTTGTTTTTCACCATATTCACCGTATCGGTATAGACATTAATCTGAAGTTGCTCTTTATTTTTCGCCTTAATGAACCCGGCCATTTTCTTTGCGTCCAGATAGGTAGTCGCATGGCGAAAGTTATCGTTGAACATCTGGACATGGCATTGATAAAGCGGATCCGTCTGCATTCCATAGTCACTGTCGAGTTGTTCTAAATTATGATGAATTGCTGCTTCGGTTAAATTCATCGAACCGGCAAATGAAAGATACCGGTCGTCACTTGTCATTAAGTACATTTTGGTATGAATTAATTCTTGCTTAGTGAATAAAAGTTGCAAGCTACCGTCTAAAATTCGCTTTGTAAATTCACTATCAGGGTGTTCATAACCATAATTGACAAATTCAGTCCGGTCATTTAACTGCCTCATCCGTTTGCCAATTGATTCTTTCCCATTGTCGCTTAAGCCGAGGATCAAAGTGACCTTATCATAGCGCGGTAATAGTTGCTCCTCAATAAACTTAATTGAAGAAACAAATGAAACGCCCCTAAATTCAGTCGGTTTTTCAAGATGTTCACCCGCAAATTGCCAAAAATCGGCATCAGAAATCAATTCTTGTTTAGTGTAATCTAGGATATCTAACATGTGACTCGCCTCCTTTTTTGCTTAGTATACTCAATATATCATAAGAATTTTATTTTTCAGAATTCATATACAAATAGTTTAATCGTCGTACACCTTCATTTGCATCAGCACGATAAAAGTACTCGACTTTATTATCAAATTCTGGATGTTGCTTTAAATAATTAGTCAGTGAATGAGGAACCGATCCTAGCAGAACAAAAACATAGTCTGCCGCCTGAATCTTCTTATAAATTAATGGGAGAGACTCTTCATATGCATCCATTACTGATAAGTTAACATACTTACGTAATTGTGTAACCATAAAGTCAATTTTCTTGTTGCCGATTAACAATAAATTCTTGGAATAAAGCCATGCAATTTTATCGGAGTTAATAATTGTAACCTTTTCTTTAACTGGTTTCCTTTCTGAATTGGTCGTTTTACAGGTGACTACTTGGGGAGATCTAGCAGTGTTTCCAATGACTTTACCCATAATAACCTTCGGAACTGGATGCGCCGACTTTTTCGATTCTTTAGGTCGCTCACTTAATAATTTGCTTAATTTTATCGTTCCCTTGGTTGCTATAAGGCGGTTAGGTTGAAATGAACCATAGTCGCTTAAATAACGAAATAGTTTATTTACCCAGGGTAACGTATTTACCAAATGATAGTGTGTTCCGCCTACTCGTTGCGCTTTAATTGCAACCCCATCTTGTAAATCTTCTGCCATTCGTTTAGTAATTGAATTATCTTGAAGTAGTTTGAGTCCCTGCCCATCCTGATCCCCAATATAAGCCTGACCATCCTTCTCATAATAGTAACCATACATAAACGGTGAATCATGTTTTACGGTTGCCTCCTTAAACGTCATAATCACACGTTCAAGAAGTGGTGCCAGCTGAGCATACTGCTGAACTGTTTTTTCATTCAACTGGTCAAACATAATATGAAAAGCATTGCTGAGCCGATCACCATTTACATACCGATTACGCATTCGTTCGTTTTCCAACTCAAAGTTCCGCAATTTTTGGCAAAATTCTCGTTTATCTCTTCTTGAAGCTTCAAATTGTTCTTGGTAGCTTTTTTGCAACTTTTTTAGTTGGCTCGCTAACTGGTTGCATTGATGTTTTACCTTATCATAGTGCTGAGCCTTTGATTTAAACGAGGCTGTCTTTCTTTCGACAATATTTAGAACTTGAAGGAGCAAAATTTGGAAGCTAATCATCTCCTGGTATTCACTTTGCAATTGGATCCGCGCTGATCTGCCAGCAAAAGGATCTATTTCCAGTAAATCAAATGTTTTTAGCCAACTTAAAATTTCAGAATACTCAACCATTAATTTAGCAGCTGTTTGATCGTTATAAAGTTGACTATCCTTAATTGATTTTTCCTGGTCTCGTAACTGTTGACGAAGAATTCGATTGTCATTTTTTAATTGTCGTATCAGCTGTTTATTTTGCTGCTCTGCTTGTTTATTTTGGCAATTAGGCGCTGGCGTTCTTGCTCAAGTTTATTGATTTGCTGGCGTAACTTTTGAATTTCTTTATTAGGATAGTTTGATTTGATAGCTTTATTCGGAGATGTAGCTGTCCTTTGTCGCTTTTCATACTTTTTAATTAATTCCTGCTTTCGTGTCTTATTATTTTTTGAATGTTCCATCGATTGCTTCTTTGCTTGGTTAATCATCGCTTTATTCATGAAAACATTCATCCGAATTTCCCGTGACATTCCATGCCTCCCATTGATTATTTCTGCGCATATTTGGTACCAATTTCATTATATCAAACAAACGTTCGATAAAGAAGTACAAAATAAAAGAACCACCCGTAAGTGATTCTTCGGATAGAAATTAGTTCTTCTTTGCCAGCTTATATAGCAAGTACATTGGCCAAATTAAAGCTCCTGCGACAAGTGTTAATAAAACAATCTTTTGGTTCTTTGACAAGTTATGACATGGACACTTCATATCTAATCGCCCCTTTGTTGATCAGTTAAGTTAATTATAACGCATTTGGGGGATAATGTAAGGAAACGATTTCAGGTTTAAGGAAGATTTAGTATCTTAAAACATATTACCATCAATTTCATATGTCATGTAATGTTCTTTTACTTCTACTCCGACCTGATACTGAATCATTAAATTAGTTAACATCTCGCCATTAACCAATGTAATATTTAAGTCCTTTGCTGCACTGATTGCACCTTGAGTAAATATAGAAGTTGTAATAAATACACCTCTATCTGCATGCTTGAGCTTAATTGAACCACTAAATGCTGTAATTTCTGGCATTTGAACTGAATTATCTGGCGCATATCTTTTTACTTGAAGATAAACTTTTTGCAAACCTAGTGGGTCTTGATTAATAATTCCATCAATTCCATGATCATTTGATTTCTGTGTTACTAAGGCTTGCCCTTCATCACCTTTATAGCCCATTACAGATAACAACTGAACCATTAAGTTCTCAAATTTATATGGATTCATCTTTACCAAGTGACTTAATAATTCATCCTGCGTTTTTTCGTTTTGCTGATTAAACCATTCCTTAATTTAACTTTCAGCTAAATCTTTATTTTCTTGCAATCTGCCAAATCGGGTTGAGCCAAATAACGTCAACGCCCAATTTCTGTAAATAATCCAGCCGGTTGATGATCCCGCACAGGTCGCCAACCCCGTCGCCGTTGCTATATTGAAAACTCTTCGGGTAGATCTGATAAACAACCGAGTTGTTCCACCAATGTTTATTTTCCATGAAATAACACCTTTCAATCCTATGATTTTCATGTAATCGCTTACATTGATTATCTTAACATGTTTTGTAATTTATACAAGCGGTTACACGATAATAATGTGAATACGAGTACATTTCGGTATGGTAAAGACAACGGTGCCTAAATGTGGTTATAATAGAGGCAATCCATGAAGCTTAAAGAAGGCAATCATATGTTGATTAATTTAGTTAGCATTCTCTTAATGGGCGTTTTCATCTACGCCCTCGTGGTCAACTTTCGGCGGGGCAACTTTGCCTATTCCTTCGTCATGTACGTCGGGGCCATTATCTTCTACGCCAATTTTTACCACAACCTATCCCGCGACTGGGCATTTTGGCTGATGCTCGTCATGCTGCTGGTTTCGATTGCCCTGGCGATTTACTTTATCTATCGTGCAATCGAATGTCAGAATAATCGCCACCATTATTGGGGTGCCGTTGCCCTGAGCGGACTAACCGTACTGTTGGTACTGCTGTTCAACCTGCTCCTCTAGTCCAGATGCCGTATGTTTTAGGATGTCAATTCAAACTAAAAAGAGAGTGGGACTACGAACTAGCTCGGCTAGTTCGTAATCTCACCTCCGTCGACGCGCAGCTAGCCTGTAGGAAAGATGGCTACGCCGCAAAGCAAGTCTATTTGAACTGCCAGCCAGCTACTGAGCTGTTGCATTACTAGCTTTAAAAGGCTCTACGTCAAGTAGTGTTGATACGTAAATATGAATCTTCGCCAATTAAATTGGTCTAGTTAGAATCGTCCATTCGTGACGGTCCTTTTTAGTTATTTTGAATTTGGTGACCAACAATTAAATAAACTCTGGCCTTAAAAGCTGTAAAATAACGATAGCCACAGGCAACACGTTTAATTGTCTTAATTCGATTATTAATTCCTTCTGTTCGACCGTTTGAAAATTTAGTTTCAAAACCACGCTTAATCCCATCCTTATAACGAGTTAAAACACGGTAACGATGAATTGAATAATGACTTACATCGGCTGGGCGAAGTTTAAGCAATTTGAAAAAAGTTGTAAAATCACGTTGATTATAAGCTTGCTTTAAGGATTGAATGAAATCATAAGTAGCACTCAACTCTTGATTGTAGGCTAACATTAAATCTAAAATAGTACCCGAATTAACGACCTGATGAAAATAACGACCTTCATAATATTGCTTAGTGCTTAAGCGTTCACAATCTTGAAGGAATAATCGCCAATAGTGTTTAAGGCGTCGAGCTTGCTTTTGCGCTTCTGGATCCCCTTTTCGCAAACGATTAAAGACGTGAATTCGAATATGGTTCATTGTGTCATTAAGGTGCTTGGCAATATGAAAACGATCATAGATAATTTGAGCACAAGGAAAGACTGTTTTGACTATTTGGTCATAAGCGGCGCTCATATCCATTACTAGATACTTTACTCGGCGTCGAGCATGTTGAGTGAACTGTTGATAATGACTAAATAAACTACGTAATCGGCGATCTTCAAGCAGTTCGAATAGGCGGCTACGATCACCATCAACCGCGATAAAGCTCATTTTCCCTTTAGCACTTCGCATTGACTTAAATTCATCAATACAAAGTGTTTCTGGTAGATAGTTTAGATTTGGCGATTTCATTGTATCAAAGGGTGGGCCTCTTTTTTATTTTAAATAAATAAAAATCTGATATTGGTATAGAAAGTAATATTTCTATATCAACACCAGATATTGTAGAGCCCTTTAAAATAGCAAAGAGACTGAGTTAATTCCCAGTCTCTTTTTGATATATGCGGATTAGTCAACCGCCTCTTCTAAACGAGCTACCTTTGTATTAGCAACCATTTCTTCGACGCTCTTCTTGGTGTGGTTTTTCCACCAGGACGACAGCACTGAGCAGGAGATGTTGTGCCAGATGCTAAAGAGGGTTGAGGCGATTGCCGCCGTTGGTGAGAAGTAGGTCAACGCCAGCGTTGCTCCTAAGCTCGAATCCTGCATCCCCACCTCAAAGGTCAGAGCCTTCTGCTGTGGCTGATGCAGGTGCAAGAGCCGAGAGATGAGGTAGCCCAGCGTATAGCCAAGCAGGTTATGGAGCATTACCACGGGGATAACCACCGCGGTTGCGGCCGTAAACAGGTTGGCGTGGTTAGCCGAAACAACCGCCCCAATGATTGCCAGGATTGCCAGCTGCAAAACAATCGGCAGGAAGTCCAGGACGGGTGCCAGCCGATGACCCAAGAAGGTGTGGACCACTACCCCCAAAAGAATTGGCAAAACAACGATTTCAAGCGTGCTTGTAAAGAGGCTTTGGGTCGGCACCGCAACGTACTGTCCCGCAAACAGGTACAGGATTGTCGGCAGCATTACCGGTGCCAGCAGGGTTGGGAGGGCCTCAATGGAAAAGTCCAGGGCCACGTCCCCGCCAGCTAGGTAGACCATTACACTTGAAGAAGTCCCGCTTCCCTGGCTGGCAGGCCGCTTTAGCCATGAACTTGTCCAGCGGTCGGGCAAAACGGCAGTGATTTCGTTAATGGGACCGGTGCTCTTTGACCTCCTCACCATTTTCCAGCAGCGCCAGCTAACTTTCCCCGATGACTTCGGCTTGGTTAGCTTTGATGACTGGGAATGGTCGCAATTCGTCGGTCGGGGAATCTACCTCCTCAAGCAGAACATGGAGTTGATGGGCAACTTAGCGGCCCAGCGCCTGCTCCAGCAAATTGAGCACCACCACCTGGCCGGATCGACCACCCTGCTGCCGGTTGAAATTGTCGACCGATCGTCACTTTAGAGCCGCTATTTCCCCGTAAATGAAAGGACTAGAAATGAAAATAAGTACTGCCGATATGTATAAAATCAGCTTACCACATCGCTCCCCCTTCAAAACCAGCTTTGGGCAAATGACCAGCAAGGACTTTATCCTGCTGGTTTTGCATGATCAAGACGGCAACTGCGGTTATGGTGAGTGTTCCGCATTCACCACCCCCTTTTATACCGAGGAGTTCCGGGATAGTGCATACTTGTTGCTCAAAGACATGCTGCTTCCCGCCCTCCTCAACCAAGAGCTGACCGCGCCCGACCAGCTAGCCGGCCTGTTTGCTAAAATTAGGGGCAATCACATGGCCAAGGCTGCCATTGACAGCGCATTCTGGGACCTGTTTACCAAGCGGCAGCACCAGTCGCTAGCAGAGGCCATCGGCGGCATTAAAAAGCAAGTCACCGCTGGGGTAAGCATTGGCATCCAACCATCTCCGAGTGCATTAGTGGCGACAGTCAGCGCCTATGTTGAGGCAGGCTATCAGCGAGTAAAAGTAAAAATCAAGCCCGGAGCAGATTACGCATACCCAAAAGCGGTTTGTGACCAGTTCCTCCGGCTTGAATTAATGGCTGACGCCAATTCGGCCTATACATTATCCGACGTCGCGACTCTCCAACGGCTCGACGCGTTAAAGCTGCTGATGATCGAACAACCCCTTGCAGCAGACGACCTTGTGCAGCATGCCAAACTCCAGCAAGAGCTAAAAACACCGCTCTGTCTGGATGAAAGCATCACTGGACTGGCGGCTGCCCAGACAATGATCCAGCTGGGCAGTGGACAAGTCATTAACATCAAAGTTAGTCGGGTCGGTGACCAAACAAATCCAAGCCCTGGCACAAGTTCCCTAATTCAGTGATGATCCTTTCGACCGTCTGCTGGACGGTTAACTCACCCGTATTAATCGTAATATCTGCGCATCCTTCATAAGCCGCCGACCGGTTTGCCTGCAAATCAGCAACGGCTTGAACACTCAAACCAGTTGCCAGCGGCCGGTTTGAGCGTTTTTGCAACCGCTGGTAAATTTTGTCAGCAGCTGCTTGCAGCAAAATAATTTTAGCACCACTTGCCCTTAGCATTTGCCGGTTACGCACCCGGAGCAGGGTTCCGCCACCAGTGGCTAAAATCCCGGGCCGGTGAATCGTCGCCGCAAGGGTGTCCGCTTCTAAATCCCGAAAGTACGTTTCGCCATATTGACGAAAAATTTGTGGGATCCTCAGCTTGCTGCGCGCTTCAATTTCATCATCAAGGTCATGGACCGGCAACGCTAGTTTCTGACCCAGCAGCTGACTAATCGTCGTCTTGCCGCTGGCCATAAACCCAATTAATATCATTTCCATTTTAATTACCTCCTCAACCGGGCTAAGTCAGCAAAAAAACGCGGGTATGAAACATCAATCGCCGCTGAATTCGCCAAAAAAAGCGGCTGCTTTGCCTTCAATGCCGCAACTGCAACCATCATCCCCAAGCGGTGATCACCAAAACTATCAAACACCGGATCAGTAATTTGCCAATCCGGCTTACCAGTAATTACCATCCCATCGGGCAGTTCTGTGACCGTGACCCCGAGCTGGCGCAAGATCGCAACAGTTGCCTTGATCCGGTCAGTTTCCTTAAAGCGCAGCTCGCCAGCCCCCCGAATGTTACTTTGTCCGGGCACACTGGCAGCCAGCAGGGCAACTAACGGCAGCTCGTCGATCACGTCGGGAATGTCTGCCGGGCCAAGAGTAATCGGCCGCAAGTGACCACGCCTAACCACCACGTCGCCAATCGGTTCGCCATCAGCAGGGCGCTGGGTAATGGCTAAATTTGCCCCCATCCGTGTGAGGACTTTGAGGATTCCGGTGCGGTGCGGATTAAGGCCTACCTTGCTCAGCCTAATTTGTGAATGTGGAACAAGCGTACCGGCTGTTAGCCAAAAGGCGGCCGAAGAAATGTCCCCAGGGACCCGCAGCGTGCGCGCAACCAGCGCTTTGGCTGGATGAACAATAATCTCGCGGTCGCCATTAGTCTTTACATCGGCGCCAAACTGGCGCAGCATGATTTCGGTGTGGTTGCGCGTCGGCAATTTTTCGATAATCCGGGATGGCCGGTCGGCTAACAAGGCGGCAAACAGCAGGGCGCTTTTTAGCTGCGCACTCGCAACCGGCAGCTGGTAGTTAGCCCCATGGAGCAAATGCCCCCTGATCACCGCGGGTAGCGTTCCCGCTGCTGCTAGTTGGACTTCGCCGCCAAATAACGCTAACGGATCGCTAACTCGTTTCATCGGTCGCCGACTTAACGACCGGTCACCCAATAGGCAGCTCGTAAAATTTTGGCCTGCTAAGATCCCCATCAAGAGCCGCGTGGTGGTCCCCGAATTATTCATCTGCAATGGACAGGCGGATTTTTTTAAGCCCCGTAACCCTACTCCGTGAACCACGAGCCGCGTTTTTTCTTGGTCGATTTGCACCCCTAAGGCCCGGCAAGCGTCCACCGTTGTTTGGCAATCTTCCCCCTGGGCGAACTGGTCGATCGTCGTCAGCCCGGTCGCCAACGAGCCAATCATTACCGCACGATGGGAAATGCTTTTATCACCGGGCAAACTTATTGTCCCGGCTAATCCGTTAGCCGCCCTCTGTAACTCTTTCATCCTAATCTCCCTTACGCTTCACTGATTTCATGACGGTACCGAGCAAGTGCTTCCCTTAGTCGTTCCAGGTTTGCAGATTCAAAGGTCGCCGTAATTTCTTTGGCTAATTCGATTGCCACCACGCTGGCAACAATAACCGACGCCGGAACAACCGCGGTTGTATCGGAGCGTTCAACATTTGCCCGGACCGCCTGCTTGGTATTAATGTCCACCGTTTGCAAGGGGTGATACAAGGTTGGAATCGGCTTGACCGTTGCATTAATAACCAGGGGCATCCCGTTAGTCATTCCGCCCTCAAAGCCGCCCAGGTGGTTCGAGAGCCGGTAGTACCCCCGCGGCTTTTGGTATGCAATCTCATCCATCGCCTGACTGCCAGCCATCTGACCGAGCTGCTGCCCGTCGCCAAAGCTGACTCCCTTGATTGCGTTAACACTGATCACGGCCGCGGCAATTTTGGCATCCAGCTTTGCCTGCGCGCTCGCGTAGCTTCCTAGCCCGGCCGGCACATTTTCGACCAGGATTCGGACTTGTCCGCCAAGCGTATCACCAGCTTGTCTACTTTGATCAATTAGCGCATGAATTGGCGCCACCTGTTCCTGGTTAACAATCCGCAAATCATTTTCCAAAATGGCCCGGCCTACTTGCCCAACCGTCAACGTTGCCGGCTCAGTGACGGCAATCGAACCAACTTGTTGGACATAACCAACTAGCTGGATGCCAAGTGCGGCCAATAGCTGGGTACAGACGTTTCCAATGGCTACCCGCATGGCAGTTTCGCGAGCGGACGAGCGTTCCAAAACGTTTCTCAGGTCCCGGTGCCGGGTCTTCAATCCGCCCACTAGGTCTGCATGACCCGGACGCGGGTGTTCCACCTTGCGCCTGGTATTTCCCCTGGTCGGACTGCTGAGCGGATCCATAATCCGGGCCCAGTTGGCGTGGTCACGGTTGGCAATCTCCAGTGCTAACGGTGAACCAAGGGTCATCCCATGCCGCAGCCCGCCCACGATATTAACCTGGTCGTGCTCAATTTGTTGTCGGTGGCCCCGACCATAGCCAGCCTGCCGGCTCCACAGTACCTGGTTGATCTGCTCGACATCTAATTTTAATCCAGCCGGCACCCCGGTTAAAATTCCCGTTAATTGCGGCCCGTGGGATTCGCCAGCGGTATAATACTCCATTAATTTACCTCCCGTGAATGGCTAATCAGTGCCAGGACCAGCATCAATAGGAAGCCGCTGCCAGCTACCAAGAGATTAGCTGAAAAAGCGGTGCCGACGCTGTGAACCGACAGGCTCCCCGAAATTAGCGGCACCGTAAAGGACGCGATACTGCCAAAGAAATAAAAGGCCCCGGTCACTAGACCCCGGTGCGCCGGATAGAGCTTCATAAATACGGTCAGGCCCGTCTGCATCACTCCACTAGCTGCGCTAAAACCAAAGATCAAACTCATCGCATTTGCAAGCCAAACTTCCCCGCCGGCCCTAATCAGGACGACAAGGGAAAGCAGTGCCAGCAAGTTCAAACCAATCAGCAGGATAAATTCGTTTGTGCCGATTTTTAACAGGTAAAAGAGTACGAAAACTCCGACAATTGAGCCGATGCTATACAGCGAGAGCAGGCCGTGGGCAGCCAAGTTGCTATAATGGAAAACCCGTTGCGCAAAGATGGTAATCCACTGGGTAAACCAGATCATAAGTGCCATCGAGCTATAACCATAGGCGAGGAGCAAGATCGTTTGTACCACTTTTTTGCCGATCATCGAACGGCTGGCTGCGATACTGTCGGCAGCAGCTGACGTCTGGATTCGTTGGGCAAAAGTAATTGGAAGCAGGTTGAACGCATTAACCACTAACAATCCGGCCATCACCATAAACGACCAGCCAAACCAAAGCTGGTAATCGGCCAGCCAAGCAACCAGTAGCGGGAGGACAAACTCCCCGGCGGACATTGCGCCCTTGATCAGGACGGTGCCATAGCCATTGCCATCGCTAACCTCCACGAGCGTCGGATAGGTTCCCGCGTCGAGCGCCGAATTAGCGACCCCGGCAAGGATCGCCATCGCGTATGCGACTGCGATGTTTTTTGTCGTTACCATGCCCACGGCGAAAATAAAATAAGCTACCATGCCCAGGTAGATTAAAAGCTTCCGGTTTAACAGGTCGGCAAGGGCACCAGTTAATAGATACGCAAACAGCCGCCCGATCCCGATCCCCGAAATGACAAACGAAACAATCTTAATGCTGGTATGCCAGCTGTTACTCAGCGCCGTCATATTTTGGGCTAAAATAATGATCCCAAAACCATGGATGAAATAGTTAAGGTATAGGCCGAGCAATAGCCGCGGCCTGCTTGTCGTTACATTGTTCATAAAAACTCCCTTAAATCTGCTGGCCCGGCTGGTCGGCGAGCCAATCACAGACGGTCGCTGCAAATTGTGCGGCCTGTTCAAGATGAACACAGTGCCCCCCGTTCAGGGTCGTAATCGTAATCTGTGGTGCCGTCTGCTTCATTTGCCGGGCAATTGCTTGAAACTTGCGGTCAAGGCGCCCAACAATCAACAGGGTCGGCACGTGTTGCGGTAGCCGGGGCCAGTAGTTCGGCTGCCGGCCAGTCCCCATCATCATCAGGCTCATTGCCAAGCCATAGTTTTGCTGGCTTAACCGTTCTTCCCGAATGCGCATCCGGGTGACAGGCGGTAGTGCTTTTTGGCTGGCGAATAATGGCAGCCGTTCCCAACGATCGACAAAATCAACTAGCGGCCGGGTCAATAATTGCTTTGCGAGATCATCGTCGTGCTGGCAGCGCTCGTCACGCAGCCCGGGGTCAGCGATTCCCGGACTGGCACTCTCCAAGATCAGGCCACGAACCCGTGAATCATTGATTGCCCACGCCAGGGCGACCCGGCCCCCCATCGAATAGCCAAGCAGGTAATAGTCATCAATTTGCAAGCGCCGGGTTAAAGATTGCAGTGCTGCGATTACCGCCGTCATCCAGTAGTACTCAGGGTGGACATAAACACTCGTTTGACCATGCCCAATCAAGTCAATCGCCAAGAAATTAAATGGCTGCTCTGGGGAAAACAAGCCCATAAAAGTGGCCCCAGTCCCCATGAAGCCATGGAGGCAGATGACGGTAGGCCGGTGCGGCTGGTAGTCCGTTAACCACTGATAATGATATTGCAGTTCAGTCATTTAGTTCACGCTCCTGCTGTTGGTATTGGGCGAGCAAGTGCTGCCATACTTTTACCGGTCCACTTTGCTGGTCTTCGACCTCAATCAGCCGGGGCGCTGTTTGTGTTAGCTCAGTAGTAAACGATTCGAGTGTCGTCGGCTGACAATAATCTAAGTGGTATAAGGATGCAACCGCGGTGAAATCCAGGTTTTGCGGCGTCTTAAAAAGAAGCTGAAAATCGGCCGCGGGCAGCTGGTGTTGGGGAAGAAAGGAGAAAATCCCCCCGCCATTGTTATTTAACAGGACAATGTTTACCGGCAACTGGTAGCGGTAAATCATCGCCAAGCCGGTTAAATCATGGAAGAATGCCAAATCGCCAATCAGCATTGTCAATGGTCGGTCACTGCGGGCACAGATTCCCGCGGCCGTTGAGTTTAAGCCATCAATCCCATTGACGCCACGATTACCGTATACGCGCACGCCCCGGTTGCTGGCTTTTGCCAAGCGATCGAGCAGGCGGATCGCATTACTATTAGCAACAAAGAGGTCAGTATTTTTAAGGGTCGCCATTAATGCTGTAATTGCACTTAAGTGGTTGAGGCCCTGCCCCGTAATTTCTTCTTCCAGCAGACTTGCAGCCAGTCGCTGGCGCAATTGCCACTTCCCCAGCCAGTCGCCTGAAACTGGTGTCAGCGGTAGATGCTCGACGCTCGCGATAAATTCGCTAACCGTCATGTCGAGCAGGTAGTTGCTTGTATGAAGCTGATCCTTGAATTGCTGGCCGGTCTCGACCAAAATGGTCGGCAGCCGGTGCTTCCCCAACCATTGCGCAACCGACTTGGTGACCGGCAAGCGGCCAAACCGTAGGATCACTGCGGGCAGCGGCACTGTTCCCTGAAAAATCAAATCTGCCTGATGAAGGTAATTTGCGGACCCGCGACCAGTAGCCAGGTTAGTCAGGGGGTCGCCAATAATGGGCCAGTTAAGCAGCTCAGCGAGCGACAGTAGCTGCTCAGCCTCAGCAGGGGTCCGCTCTTCGCCAACAATGATCAACCCGTTTTGTCCCAGCAAGGCCGCCAACGGACTTAAATCCGCGCAGCGCTGGTTTGGAATTAACTTAGTCGGCGCCGGCGCTGACGACGTAACTGTGAGGTCTGGTAGTAGTGGTTCTCTTAATGGGATATTCACTTGCACTGGACCTTTGGGCAACTGGCTTGCTTGGGCAACCATCGTAAAACCTTGCCAGTGACTGTAAGCCTCCATTGTCGGACCAGCCTCAGGCAAGGCCAATTCCCGCGCCGCTTTAACATGGCTGCCATACAGCTTTACCTGGTCCATCGCCTGTGGTGCACCGACCGCTTGCAGTTCCGCCGGACGATCGGTCGTCAAGACGATTAGAGGCAGGTTGGTGGCCTCCGCCTCACAAACAGCAGGAAAGTAGTTGGCGGCAGCACTGCCGGACGTGCAAACTAACGCTACTGGCTGCTGGCTTTGCTTGGCCAAGCCTAAGGCAAAAAAACTCGCCGAACGTTCATCAATGTCAATGTAGTGTTTAATTTCCGGATCCCGGGCAACCAATACCGAAAGCGGGGTGGAGCGTGAACCAGAACTGATCACCGCTTGCTTGACCCCGCCGTGCTTTAAGCCGGCAATAAAGGCCAGGAGATACTTTGTTAGTGTTTGTTGATTATCCATTGGTCACTTACCCCTCGTAACATTGGCTGAAACTTCAAGCCGGTTTCGCGCCGTTCCTTAGCTGCGACCGAACCGGCAACAATTCCGCAACCCGCATACAGTAGGCCCGCATGCTGACTAAATACTCCAGACCGCAGGCCCACCGCGAATTCACCTTCATCAGCACCCAAACCGAGCCAGCCTACCGGTCCGCCGTACATCCCCCGGCCAGCCGGTTCCCTCGCGGCCAGCCAGGCCAGTGCCGCCTGCCGTGGTTCACCACCTAGCGCGGGGGTCGGATGAAGGGCCGCTAACAAATCAAGCATTGCCCCCCCTGGCTTCCGTCGGCCGCTAATCAGGTGGTAAATGTGTTGAATATCACGGTTTTTTAACAGCCGCTGTTGGCCCACGGTTACTGCCGTCGCATACTCGGCTAAGACTTGCTGGATTCGCTCCACAACTAGCTGGTGCTCATGGTTATTTTTGTGGTCCGTTAGTAATTGCTGGCCGAGCTGCTCATCCTCTCCGGGCGTCTTACCCCGGCGAATCGACCCGGCAACGCTGGCCGTTGTAAAGTTCCTAGCATCTGCCTTTAATAGCCGCTCGGGACTTGCACCAACAAAGGTCCGGTTACCGGCCTGGACTAAAAAGTGGTAAGTGTTCTCCTGCTGGAAGATCAGCCGCTGAAGAATCTCCGCCGCATTAAAGGTGGCATCAGCTGTTAAACGCAGTTGCCGTGCCAGGACCACTTTTTTCAAGCGATGATCCATAATTGCCGTCACGCTTTGGTTGACCAGCTGCAGCCATTCGTTTACCGCTAATTCTTCTCCGTGGACCGCTGGCACTGGCTGTGGGCCAATCTGCCGGGCCAGGATTTGGTCGACCTGATCCACCAGCGTAACCAATTGTGGTCTAACCTCCTGATTGGTTGGAACAAGCAAGCTAACGGTTGTCCTTTCTTTGTCCTGCATAAAAAGAATCTGGGGCAGGATAAAGTAGCCTTGTTCTAACTGCTGCCAAAACGGTGCACGCTTCCCTCGGGAATCAAAGGGAAAACCACCCAACAACACTGGCTGACAGGAAAAGGCTGGTGTTAAATTTTGCCACTGCTGGCTAAAAGCGCGCTGAAACTTTTTGATGGCTGCACTCGATTGGCCAACTAAAAACCGTCGTGGCTGGATGCCCCAGTATGTTCGTTTGCCATCTGCAGCTTGCCAAAAGACCTGTTGGTTAAAATACCCCTGGTTTTGCCGGCAAAGCTGGACTAGGTCCGCTGAGATCCGGTAGGAATATAGCGCATACGGTTTTGTGATTACTTGGTTCAAAAGCTGTATCATTGATCTTTACCCACTTTTTTAAAATGCCTTGCTTAGTATAACACTCCACGCAAACGAAACAAAAAATCTAGCCAAACGGCCTCGGCAGTCCGCCACGCGGTTCTACAATTTTAAGTACTGATGGATTTAACATCAGTGCTTATTTTGGTTTAAATTTAAAATAAAAACAAAAGATGGTTGGACCCCGTCTTCGTTTAAGAAAGGACCACCTTTCATGAATTATTCTACCAGAGTTGCCTTAGGAGTTAAAGATTGCCACTTGGAATGGTATCTGTCAAGTTTTCATAGGTAGCCTTTAAATATGCAGTTTTAGTGGGTTAGTGCCTTAAAAAGTTGTCCCATTGGTCTACTTGTGGCCGTGTTAATCGGAATTATTCCTTGTACTGCTCCAATTGACGGCTTTGTCGGTGCTTTTCTTAGAAACTCTCCAGTTCGAATATGCATTTCCTGTAATAGCCTTGTTTGAGCCACTCGAGGAAGAACTATTAATTGTTCTAGGATTGTATTTAAACTAGCTTGCAGTTCACCATTCATTCGGGCTTCAATTAAACCAATGATGGCTTTAGCCCCCTGCTCAGTCCATGACTTGCCCTGTTTCTTCATCCGGTAAGTAAAAGCCCGGTGAGAACTTTCGACTGAACCAATTAGTCGTTGAAAAGTCACCGGGCCAAAGATAAAGTTAAGCGTCCGTGGCTGTTTATTGATTACTTGATAGTTCGCTGGAGCTTGGGACTTTAAGCTTCGATCTAAGCTTTCCAAAAAGTTTTGCATGATTACTTGTCCTAACTCCAGCACCCCTTTTAAAATAATCTGTTCAGCTTCAAATAAACTGCCTGATTTCACCAAATTCTGCTCGATTTCTGTTAAAATATCTATGAGGAAAGACCTGCCTTTGCTTAGTATTCGACACACTAAAGGCTACTGGTCTTTTCTTTTTTGTAAATAAGTAAATTGGTCTACAAAAAAGATCTCCACGCCCAGATGAATTATTCATCTAACCTATGAAAATCTTACACTAACAAAAATATTTAAGGATTTTATTTTTAACTTGTTGTTAAGAACTATAGCTATGATTTCTCCTCCCCAAATCATAAGTCAATCTACATCCCCGCAAAAATGCTATAATCAAATCATAACCTATCAAAGGAGGAGAATTGTATGTTTGAAGCTTACAAATACTACTGGGAAAACGCCTTTAAGTACCGGGCTACTTCAACGCGGGCGGATTTTTGGTGGCCAGTATTGGTTAATTTCATCATTTTTGTTATTTTATATTTCTTACTAGCAATTGCTGGTTTTACTTCTGTCACTTCGATTATGAACGGCTATAATCATGGCGTTGGATTCTTAATCTTCTTACTCTTCGTTATTGCAGTATTCGCCATTGCTATTATTATTCCTGGAATTGCTATTTGTGTCCGGCGGGTTCGCGATACCGGTTTGACAGGCTGGACGGTCTTAGTTTTCTGGTTACTTTCCCTTATTTTTACAAGTAACGATAGTGCGGTGATGGAAACTATTTCCTCAGTCATCGATATAATCTTCTTAGTAATTCTCTGTTTACCAACCGGTTACGTCAATAAACAAGGTTGGTGGAGTGCTAACTACGACAACGATGTTAAGGTTCTATCATTACGAAACAATAACTAAATTAAAAGAGCTGGTGCCTGACGTGTACCCTTAAAGTTGGAACCTGTATGTTCTTGCTTTAAAATTGAATAAATATTTTTCTAGGCAACTAGATTCTGCTCATATTGAAGTGGAGTTTGGTTGCCTAGTTTTGTCTGAATACGGC